>CAJCJI010000474.1 GCA_903970595.1 Verrucomicrobiota bacterium | reverse complement strand
CTGGCTGCGGCGGCTATGGGCCGTATTACTCTCCCTATCCGGTCTACGCGCCGCCGCCGGTGTACTACCCGCCGCAGCCCTCGCCGGGGGTCAGCCTGTTCTTCCCGGTACGGATCCGCTAGCCGATGGAAGCGAACCTTGTACAACTCGAACTCGGCGCCTCGGAGCAGCTGAAGCTGCTGGTGCTGATCGAAGCGCATGCCCGCCGCACCAACGAATTGCTCTTCGCGACTCTGAACCGCGAGCAACGGCAGGCATTCGAGGCGGCGCATCCGGATCATGCGGGCTGACCCGCCGGCAGCCGTTCAGGCGGGCTGGCGCAGCGGGATATAGGGCAGCAGCCGGTCGGTTTCTTTTTTCACCACGGCATAGCACTCGCAGCTGAGCTGCTCGAGCCTGGGCCGGTCCAGTACCGTGATATGTCCGCGGCTGTACTTGATCGCGCCCTCCTTCTGCAGCTTGCCCGCCGCGTCGGTGACGCCCTCGCGGCGCACACCCAGCATGTTGGCAATCAGATCCTGGGTCATGTTCAGCTGATTGCCCGACAGGCGATCCAGGGACAGCAGCAGCCAGCGGCATAGCTGCTGGTCGATCGAGTGATGCCGGTTGCACACCGCCGTCTGCGCCATCTGCGTGATCAGGGATTGTGTATAGCGCAACATCAGCGTCAGCATCTCGCTGTGGCGATGAAATTCGTCCTTGAGGCGCTGTCCCGCCAGCTGGTAGGCGTGGCCGGCGCTCTGCACCACGGCCCGGTTGGTGGTGGTCTCGCCGCCCATGAACAGGGAGACGCCGATCAGGCCTTCGTTGCCCACCACCGAGATTTCCGCGGAAGCGCCGCTTTCCATCAGGTAAAGCATGGAGACGATGCAATCGGTCGGGAAATAGACATTGCGCAATGCCTCCCCCGACTCGTACAGCACCTTCCCCAAGGGCATCGGCACCAGCTTCAGGTGCGGCAGCACACGGCCCTGCACCTCGGACGGCAGGGCCGCCAGGAGGTGGTTTTGAGACGGGCTGTGGGCTGGGCGCATCGGACACCGATTGCGTGGGAGCGCAGGTTTGATTCCCCCTCCGGATGCAGGATATCCCATTTCAACAGCCGCTGTGTACGCAAACGCACATTGCGCCTGCCGCGGCGATCCGCCGGCAAATAGCTCCGCCTATGTGCGGCACCGCACTACGCCGGAAGGCCGCCGCAGTCATGCTGTGGCCTATCGATCGTGCCTCAGCGCACACCAGGAGAAACCGCCGTGCTCGAAACCATCATAGTGATATTGCTGATTCTGTGGGTCCTGGGCCTGGTGACCTCGTACACCATGGGCGGGTTCATCCATATCCTGCTGGTCCTGGCCATCATCGTCATCGTGGTCCGGGTCCTTCAGGGCCGGCGGCTTTGAAGAGGCCGGGCGCTCCCCGCAAGCAAGCGTCGCCGGGCTATGTGGCGTGGCAGACGGAACAAGACGGTTCCCGGCGCGTAGAACATGACTTGCAAGGAACACGGACGTATCTGCGAAACAGGGCTTGAGTCGAGCATCCTGCATTCACACCCGGTTTCCGCGTCCGCAGCCGATCGTTTACCTCCACCAGGTCAAATCATGAATACAGCAATCCATTTTCGCCGCGTGCTCCTTGCCGGCGGAGCGCTTGCGCTCGCCGCCTGCGCCACGGTGCCGCCGCCTCCCACCGACGCGCTGCAGGCCGCCGACATCTCCATCACCAATGCCGAGAACGACCACGCCGCCGACTACGCCCCGCTGGAAATGCGCACCGCGCACGAAAAGCTCAGCGCCGCGCGCGCCGATTCACAGCAGTCCGACGCACAGATGGTGATGCGCGCCCGGCCGCTGGCCGACGAAGCGCGTGCCGAAGCCGACCTGGCATCGGCCAAGGCGCATCTGGCCAAGGCTGAGGCGATCAACCTGGAACTGCAGAAGAACGGCAACGCCTTGCGCAACGAAATTCAACGCGGCTCGGGAGGTTGAGGCATGAACAAGATCACCAATATGATCAGAACGACCTGGTGCGGCGCCGCCATCGGCGGAGCCGGCCTGCTGCTCGCGGCCTGCGCGCCGGACATGGTCAAGGATCCGGGCGCTGCCCAGGCCCGTGCCGACCTGACCAGCCTGCAATCGGATCCGCATCTGGCGGGGCGTGCCCCGCTGGCCATCCATGATGCGGAGACGGCGGTGCAGGATGCCGAGCAGCCGCAGACCGATCCGGTGGTGGAAACCCACCTGGTCTATATCGCCGACCGCCGGGTGCAGATCGCCCGGGCGCTGTCGCAGACCAGGTACGACGAAGACCAGCGCAAGCTGCTGAGCGAGCGCAACGGGCAGATCCAGCTCGATGCGCGGACCAATGAAGCCGATGCCGCCAAGCGCAGGAGCGAGGAGCTGCAGGTGCAGACCGATGCGGCGACGCAGAGGAACGCCCAGCTGCAGGCGCAGCTGCTGGCCTTGCAGGCCAAGCAGACCGACCGCGGCATGGTGCTGACCCTGGGCGACGTGCTGTTTTCCAGCGGCCGCGCCGACCTCAAGGCCGGCAGCGTCGAAAACCTCGACCGGCTGGTCACCTTCCTCGGCCAGGCGCCGGACCGCAATGTACGCATCGAAGGCCATACCGACAATGTCGGCAGCCAGGATATGAACCAGGCCCTGTCGCAGAGACGGGCCGAATCCGTCGCCGGCTATCTGACCGGCCGCGGTATCAGCAGCAGCCGCATCACAGCGGTCGGCGAAGGCTATAACGCGCCGGTCGCCGACAACAACACCGACGCCGGCCGTCAGGCCAATCGCAGGGTCGAGGTGATCATCCAGAACCCGCCCCAGCAGGCCGCCAATTCGCCGTAATCATTTCCCACAATCACCAGGCCCGGTTTCGGGCCTGCGGAGAAGCACTATGGCTGAACGATACTTTCTCGATTCCTCCATCCGCAAAACCCTGCTCGCCGCCGGCCTCGCGGCCGGTCTGAGCGGCAGCGCCTACGCCGCCGAAACCAGTGTTGCTCCGGCGCCGCACAGCGACGACATCGGCGCCGCCGCCAGCGACACGGTGATCACGGCGAAGGTGAAGTCCCGCTTCGTCGGCGAAGACCGGCTGAAGAAATCCGACATCAGCGTCACCACCACCAACGGCGTGGTCACGCTCACCGGCTCCGCCTCGGGTGCGGACGCCAGGTCCGATGCCGAGACCATCGCCGGCGCCGTTGCCGGCGTGAACAGCGTCGACGACCAGCTCAAGACGGCTCCATCCAGCACCATTGCCGCCAAGGTGGACAAGGCGGCAGCCAAGACCAAGAGAGTGGCGTCCGACAGCTGGATCACCACCAAGGTCAAATCGGAAATCCTGGCGGATAGCGTGAGCAAGGGCTTCAAGCTCAGCGTCACGACGCGGCACGGCGTGGTTGCCCTGAAGGGCGCCCTGGCCAACCAGGACGCCATCGACCACGTCAAGGATCTGACCGAACAGGTGAAGGGCGTAAAAAGCGTGGATACCAGCCTGCTGGTCATCGCCAGCACCTGAAGCATCGCTTCGGCATTTTCCGGAAGGGAGGACCGGGGGCGAGGATCAGGGATGATCGAAAGCCGCACCGCAAGGTGCGGCTTTTTTTGGCCTGCGGGAAATCCGGCGCGTACGGTATCGCACAGACGCTCCCGGCGCCATGCGTTCTACTGCGTATCCAACAAGAGGGACCGTTCCATGTCATCCAAAATCCGCTTACTCGCACTCGGGCTCAGCCTGGCGACGTTCACCCTGCCGGCCGTATCCTTCGCACAAATCAGCGTATCCATCACCCTGGCGCCGCCGGAACTTCCGGTCTACGAGCAGCCGGTGATGCCGGAAGAAGGCTATCTGTGGACGCCGGGCTACTGGGCCTACGGCGAATTCGGCTACTTCTGGGTGCCGGGCACCTGGGTCCAGCCGCCTTCGGTCGGCGTGCTGTGGACCCCCGGCTACTGGGGCTGGTCGAATGGCAACTATGCCTTCAACAACGGCTATTGGGGCGCCCAGATCGGCTTCTACGGCGGCGTCAATTACGGCTTCGGCTACGGCGGTTCCGGCTACGCCGGCGGACGCTGGAGCAACGGCGCATTCCAGTACAACACCGCGGTGAACAACGTCAACCTCAGCAGCGTGCACAACACCTATAACGAAAAAGTCGTCAACAACACCACGGTCAACAACGTCAGCTACAACGGCGGCAGCGGCGGCGTCAGCGCCAGGCCGACCGCCGCGGAAGAGTCTTACGCCCACCAATCCCACGTCGAAGCCACCCCCGCGCAAAAGCAGCAGGAGCAGGCCGCGCGTGCCGAGCCGGCGCAGCGGGCTTCCGTCAACAATGGCCATCCGACCGTCGCCGCCACGCCGAAACCCGGCGTGTTCAAAGGCCCTGGCGTAGTCGAGGCAAAGGCTGCCACGGAGAACAAAGCCGCCGAGACCAAGCCGGCCGCGGAGAGCAAAGCAGCTGCGGAGAGCAAGGCAGCCGCCGGCAAGCCGTCCGTGGCGGAAAAAGAAGAGACGCTGCACAAGGCGGCGGTCGCGAACAAGGCAACTGCCGCGACCAAGGCAAAGGCTGACAGCAAGGCGGCGAGCGGTGAGGCAATGCCGGCGAAGAAAGCAACGCCGGTCAAGCACGCCGCCGCGGCCCCGCACTCCGTAAGCGCCGCAAAGGCGCCGAAGCCTGCCGCTGCGCCGAAGCCCGCCGCTTCGTCCAGGCCCATTGCCTCACCCAAGCCGGTCGCCGCGGCCAAGCCCAGCGCTCCGGCGAAGGTGGCGATGCACAGCGCCCCCGCCGCGAAGGATGCAGGCCATGCCGCCCCCGCCGAGCCCGCGCATCCGCAGGCCGAGGCACGTCCGGCGGCGCCGCCCCATCCGGAGGCAGCGCCGAAGCCCGAGCCCAAGCCCGAAGAAAAGCCCAAGGAACATTGATCCCCGCTCATCGTTCCTGCCGACATTCCCGCCTCTCCCGCAAGGGAGGGGCGGTTTGTCTTTTCACTCCGCGCGCAGGGCCTGGCGCTCGGCTCCGCCCTTCGCGCCAATACTTGCGGATGCCCCGATGCCGTCAATGTTGGATACCACACATACGCACCCGAACCGCGAGTCCATACTCGCCAATCAACTTCGGGTCATAGCCGGCCATGTCTGAAAAGAATACTGATCCTGTCGTTTCCGAAGATGCCGGCAAGCGCGATGGCACGGCTGAAACGCGGCGGCACGCAGCCTTGCTCAAAGCCGGGGCCCTGCAGAACGCCATCCTCACCAGCCCCAATTTCTCGATCATCGCGACCGACGAAACAGGCATCATTCAATTGTTCAATGTCGGCGCCGAGCGCATGCTGGGTTATCTGGCCGCGGAAGTCGTCAATAAACTCAGCCCCAGCGATATCCACGACCCGCATGAAGTGATCGCGCGCGCGCAGGCCCTGAGCCTGGAACTCGCCACGCCCATCGCGCCGGGATTCGAAGCCCTGGCGTTCAAGGCTTCACGCGGCATCGAAGACAGCTATGAGCTGACCTATGTGCGCAAGGACGGCAGCCGCTTCCCCGCCATCGTCTCGATCACCGCGCTGCGCGACGACTATGGCGACATCATCGGCTACCTGCTGATCGGCGCCGACAACTCGATCCGCAAGCGGGTCGAACTGGAACTGCACGACGCCATCGCGCTCGCCGAGAAGGCCAACCTGGCCAAGTCGGATTTCCTGTCCAGCATGAGCCATGAGCTGCGCACGCCGCTCAGCGCCATCCTCGGCTTTGCCCAGCTCATCGAGTCCGGTACGCCGGCGCCGACCGTCTCGCAGAGGCGCAGCGTCGATCAGATCCTCAAGGCCGGCTGGTACCTGCTGGACCTGATCAACGAAATTCTCGATCTTGCGGTCATCGAATCCGGCAGGCTGTCGCTGTCGCTGGAACCGATATCCCTGGTCGAAGTGATGCAGGAATGCCGGGCCATGATCGAGCCCCAGGCGCTGAAGCGCAGTATCGGCGTGGTTTTCCCGCTGTTCGAAACCGGCTACCTGATCCACGCCGACCGCACGCGGGTCAAGCAGGTTCTGATCAATCTGCTGTCCAACGCCATCAAGTACAACCGGGCCGGCGGCACGGTCTCGGTGGACTGCGGTGTGAGCACTCCGCAACGCGTGCGCATCGGCATCCGGGATACCGGCGCGGGCCTGACTTCGGAGCAGATGGCCCAGCTGTTCCAGCCGTTCAACCGCCTCGGCCAGGAGACCAGCTTCGAGGAGGGGACCGGCATCGGCCTGGTGGTGTGCAAGCGCCTGGTCGAATTGATGGGCGGCGCCATCGGCGTGGAAAGCGCCGTCGGCAAGGGCAGCGTGTTCTGGATCGAATTGAACCTGACGGCGCAGCTGGCTGCCGCCGCGGCCGCCCCAGCGCTGCCCGGGCCGCCGCGGGTTCGCGCCGCCTCGCAGGTGTACACGCTGCTCTACGTCGAGGACAACCCGGCCAACCTGATGCTGGTGGAAGACCTGGTCGCGCGCCGGCCGGATATCTGTCTGCTCAGCGCCCGGGACGGCATCAGCGGCATCGAGATGGCGCGCGCCTCCCTGCCCGATATGATCCTGATGGACATCAACCTGCCCGGCATCAGCGGCGTCCGGGCGCTGAGAATCCTGGCCGATGACCCGGCCACGGCGCACATCCCGGTGGTGGCGCTCAGCGCCAATGCCATGCCCCGCGATATCGAGAAAGGCCTGGACGCAGGATTCTTCCGCTATCTCACCAAACCGATCAAGGTCAACGAATTCATGGAAACGCTGGACGAAACACTCGAGTTCGCGAAAATCGCGTCGGCCCGGCTGCAGCGGGAGCGCCAGGCGTGATAGTCAGCGCAGCCGATATTCTCAAGGCCAGCATCCTGATCGTCGACGACCAGGAGTCCAACGTCAGCCTGCTCGAGCAGCTGCTGGGCGAAGCCGGCTACAGCTGTGTGTCCTCGACCATGCATCCGCAGAAGGTGTGCGCGCTGCATCGCAAGAACCGCTACGACCTGATCCTGCTCGACCTGCAGATGCCCGGCATGGATGGCTTCCAGGTGATGGAAGCGCTCAAGACCAACGATGCCGACGCCTATCTTCCGGTCGTCGTACTGACCGCTCAGCCCGCGCACAAGCTGCGCGCCTTGCAGGCCGGCGCCAAGGATTTCATCAGCAAGCCGTTCGATCTGGTCGAAGTCAAGACCCGCATCCGCAACATGCTGGAAGTGCGGCTGTTGTACAAAATGCTGGAGGACTACAGCAAGACCCTGGAGCAGGCGGTGCGCGAACGCACCGCGGAACTGCGCGAGAGCGAAGCCCGCTATCGCAGCCTGACCGAGCTGGCCTCCGACTGGTACTGGGAGCAGGACGACGGCGGCAACTTCACCAAGGTTTCCGGTCCGGTGCTGGAAATGCTCGGGGTCCGGGTCGACGATTTTGCCGGCAAGCGCAGCGACGCGGCGATGGGCGGCTGGAACGAAGCGGAGCGCGATGTGCTGCGGGCAAATATCGCGGCCCGGCAGCCATTCCTGGATTTGGTGCTGACCCGCGTCGACGGCGACGGCTCGCGGCGAAAGTATCAGGTCAGCGGGGAACCGATGTTCAACCAATCGTGCCGCTTCATCGGTTATCGGGGAATCGGCTTGGAACTCCTATCAAGAAAATAGAACCCAGCGCTTTGGCGACAGGCCATGATCCCGTCCGATAGCCCCAAGCAGAATCGTCTTCTGGCGGCCCTTCCAGCCGCGGACTTCGAGCGCCTGGCTCCCCACCTGGAGCCGGTGCCGATGCTGCTGGGCCAATCCCTCTCCGAACCGGGCGAAATCCTGCGCTACGTGTATTTCCCCACCACCGCCATCGTCTCGCTGTATTGTGCCCTGGGCTCCGGCGTATCCGCCGAGATCGCCGGCGTGGGCAACGAGGGCATGGTCGGCATGGCCTCGGTCATGGGCGGCGACAGCACCCTGATTTCGGCCGTGGTGCAGACCGCAGGTCTCGGTTATCGCCTGCATGGAAGAATCCTCAAGGCGGAGTTCGATCGTGCCGGCACGGCGCGAAGCCTGCTGCTGCGCTACATCCAGACGGTGGCCACGCAGGTATTCCAGACCGCGGCCTGCAACCGCTTTCATTCGATCGAGCAGCAGCTGTGCCGCTGGCTGCTGTCGACCCTCGACCGCCTGCCCGCCAACGAACTGGTGATGACGCAGGAACTGGTCGCCACCGCGCTCGGCGTGCGCCGTGAAGGGGTCACCGAAGCGGCAGGGAACCTGCAGCGCGCCGGCGTCATCAGCTACCGCCGCGGCCACATCTCAGTGATGGAGCGGCATGGCCTGGAAGCCCGGGCCTGCGAGTGTTATGACGTCGTCAGGAAGGAATCGGGCCGCCTGTTGTCCTATGCACAGAGTCATTAGGGCGTGGGCAAAAGCCCTGCACACGGGAAGTGCTGCGCCCTGCAGGGGGCCCGGGCTTTCTTTCCAAGCCGCACGCTCGCCGCATGTGTGCCATCTCAAAACGATGGCACACATGGCACGCATGGGCGTTTTGTCGCTTTTTGTTCCTTGATGCCGGCTATCCCAGGATGATCTTCGGCTTGGCGCCCAGGCCTTCCAGCAGCAGCCGGTTGACCTGCTTGACGAAGCTCGCCGGGTCTTCGAGCTGGCCGCCCTCGGCCAGTACCGCCTGGTCGTGCAGCAGGTGGGTGAGGTCGGAGAAGGCGCCGTCGTCGGCCGCGTCCTTGAGCCGCTGCACCAGGGGATGCTGCGGGTTCAGTTCCAGGATCGGCAGCATGCCGAAGGGGTCTTTCTGGCCGGCCTGCTTGAGGATGCGCGACATGCGCAGCGAGATGCCGTGCTCGCCGGCCACCAGGCAGGCGGGCGATTCGGTCAGGCGTCCGGACAGCTTGGCGGAGGCGATCTTGCCGGCCAGCACCGTTTGCAGGCGCGGCAGCATGTCCTTGTAGGCCGATTCGGCGGCGGCTTTTTCCGGGGTGTCGATGACGGACTCCACGTCGGCGGCGGCGCTGGCCACGCTTTCCAGCTTCTTGCCGTCGAATTCATGCAGGTGGCTGGTGAGCCATTCGTCCACCCGATCGGTGAGCAGCAGCACCTCGTAGCCCTTGGCGCGGAAGCCCTCCAGGTGCGGGCTGTTGCGCGCCGCCGCCGCGGTATCCGCGGTGAGGAAATAAATCGCCTTCTGCTCCGGTTTCATGCGGGCCACGTAGTCCGCCAGCGAAGTCATGCCGTCGCCCTCGGTGGACTGGAAGCGCAAGAGCCTGGCGATGCGCTCCTTGTGCCCCTCGTCGTCGATCACGCCTTCCTTCAGCACCGTGCCGAAGGTCTTCCAGAATTCGGCGTACTCCTCCGGCTTGTTGGCGGCCAGGTCGTCCAGCAGGTCGAGCGAGCGCTTGACCAGCGCGGCGCGGATCTTCTCCACCGTGCGGTTGTTCTGCAGCAGTTCGCGGGAGACGTTCAGGGGCAGGTCGGCGCTGTCCACCAGGCCGCGCATGAAGCGCAGCCAGGGCGGCATCAGCTCCGCCGCCTTGTCCATGATGAAGACGCGCTTCACGTAGAGCTGCACGCCATGCTCCGGCTCGCGCTCGAACAGGTCCAGCGGCGCGCGCTTGGGCAGGTACAGCAGCGAGGTGTATTCCAGGTTGCCTTCCACCTTGTGGTGCGCCCAGGCCCGTGCCTCCTCCCAGTCGTGCGTGAAGTGCTTGTAGAAGGCCTGGTAGTCCTCGTCCTTCAGCTCGGACTTGGGACGGGTCCAGAACGCCCTGGCCTGGTTCAGCGTCTCTTCCTTGCCGTCGTGGATCAGCACGATGGGCAGGCCCAGGTGGTCGGAATACTTCTGCACCAGGTGGCGCAGGCGCTCCGGCTGCAGGAACTCCTTGTCCTCCGCCCGCAGGTGCAGGATCACCTCGGTGCCGCGGTCGGCCTTGTGGTGCGGCTGGATCTCGTAGGCGCCTTCGCCGTCCGAATCCCAGCGCACGCCCTCGCTGTCCGTGCGCTTGGTCAGCACGCCGACCCGCTCGGCGACGATGAAGGCCGAATAAAAGCCGACGCCGAACTGGCCGATCAGCTGCGTGTCCTTGGCCTCGTTGCCGCTCAGGGCTTCGAGGAACTTCTTGGTGCCGGAGCGGGCGATGGTGCCGAGGTTCTCGATCACCTCGTCGCGGCTCATGCCGATGCCGTTGTCCTTGATGGTGAGCGTGCCGCCGGCGGCATCCGGAATCAACTCGATGCGCAGCGTGTCGCCGCCCAGCAGTTCCGGCCTGGCCAGGGCCTCGAAGCGCAGCTTTTCGCAGGCGTCGGAGGCGTTGGAAATCAACTCGCGCAGGAAGATTTCCTTGTGCGAGTAGAGCGAATGGATCACCAGGCGCAGCACCTGGCGCGTTTCAGCCTGGAATTCTCGGGTTTCGGTGGTCATGGGTTCAATTCAAGTGGTTGCAAAAGGCCGTCTGACACCCTTTTTATGGCGAAGCGGCCCCCGATCGTGACTCAGTCCACAGTTGGGGCTTGCGGCCGCCGGATTCAAGCCTGCCTGACGGTTGCTTCCGGTGGCCGTGCACGGCTAGTCTGGACGGGGGCGCACCGGGTTCGCGATGGCGCGCCGGAGTATATACAAGAAGGGGATTGATGTTCGCTGCAGGTTTGTGCCGCGTTTTGGGGCGGCGCCGGGTCCGGGCCAAAAGGGAGATTTTCACGGCGGGTGGCCGGAGCCGCATGGCCGCCCTCGCATGTCTGCTGCTGTTGGCGGCGGCGCAGGCCTGCGCGGCCCCTGGCGGCAGCCCGCCGATCACCCGCTTCGCCCCGAATATCCAGGTCTACCCGCAGAATTTCGATATCGCCCAGGATGCCGGCGGCATGATCTATGTCGCCGCCACGGACGGCGTCATCACCTTCGACGGCTCGCGCTGGAACCTGATCCGCCTGCCCAACGGCGACATCGCCCGCTCCCTGGCGCGGGACGCCCAGGGGCGCATTTACGTCGGCGGCTACGGCCTGTTCGGCTACCTGGAATCCGACAGCCGCGGCCAGGTGCTGTTTCACGACCTCACGCCCCTGTACCGCGAACTGCTGCATGGCGACACCTTCGCCGACATCTGGAACACCCTGGTCACGCCCCAGGGCGTGTTTTTCATGGCCCTGGGGCACCTGTTCCAGTACCAGCCGGAGACGCAGGCGGTGCGCCTGTGGCGCAACCCGACCCAGTACGGCACCATTGTCGAATACCAGGGCGACCTGGTCGTGCAGTTTCGCGAGCAGGGGCTGAAGCGGCTCAACGACGGGCAATGGCAGGCCATCCCCGGCGGCGAACAGTTCAAGGACCTGGTGTACCAGTTCCTGCACCTGCCGGACGGCGGCCTGCTGAGCCTGGCGCGCGACGGCCGCTGGCGTGAACTGCGCAACGGCCGGGTCGGCGACTTCGCCATGCCCGCCGGCTTCCCGCCCTCCTCGTTCATGATGATGGGGCGTGAACTCGGCGACGGCAGCATCGCCCTGGCCGGCGAGGACGGGCGCCTGAACCTGCTGGATCCGGTCAGCCACCGCGTGCGCAGCTTCCGCGTCGACCAGAGCGCCCTCAACGGCCTGGTCCAGGGCAACGACGGCGGCCTGCTGACGCTCAGCAATCTGGCCGTATTCCATGTCGACTGGCCTGCCCCGTGGAGCGTGGTGCGCCCGGAAGCCGGGCTCGACGGCAGCCTGCACCGCATCGCCCAATGGGGCGCGCGCTGGTTCGCGCTGACCGATTCCGGCGTCTACGAGGCGCAGGACTCCGCCGGTGCCACGGCCGGCTTCCGCCGCCTGGCCTGGACCGCGTTCGAAGCCTGGGACCTGCTGCCGCTGGACCAGGACAACGCCCTGCTGGCCGAGTCCTACGATCTCAAGCTGCTGCACGGCGACCGCGCCAGGACCTTGTTCGGCACCCGCCTGGACCCGTTTCTACTGCGCCGTTCGCGCTTCGATCCGGACCTGGTCTACGTGGGCACCGAAACCGGCCTGGCGCTGCTGCGCCATGAAGGCGGGCAGTGGCGCCTGAAGTTCAAGGCCGAAAACCTGGAGACCACGCGGGTCGGCAGCCTGGTCGAACTCGGCCCGCGCGACCTGCTGGTGGGTTCGGACCGCGGCGGCGTGCATCGCATCCGGCTGGCCGACGACGACTCGCACATCGCCGGCCTGCAGGGCTTCGGCCCTGCCGAGGGCATCGGCTACGGCCGCCTGGCCGCCGCCTCGGTGGCGACGCTGAACGAGGGTACCGTCTACGCCGCAACCGCGGCCGGTATCTATCGCTGGGACGGGGCGCGTTTCGAACGCAGCGGCCTGGACGGCCTGGATGCGCTGCGCCAGAAGGACGAGGAGTTGAGCCTGGCGCTGGCGCCGAACGGCGACCAATGGGCCTACAGCTACGGCCGCATCTACCATCGCGCTTCGGGCGGCACCCCGGGCAATAACGGGGGCGTCTGGCAGCGCGAGGAGATCGGCAACATCCTGCGCGGCTCGGTGGAAGGGCTGGTGTTCGACGGGCCGGACACGGCCCTGTTCGCCGCCAACGGCGAAATGCTGCGTCACGACACGCTGGCGGTTCCATCCGCAGCCGCGCCGCAGCTGCGCCTGCGCTCGGTCGAGCATCTGGACGCCGGCGACGTGCCGGAAGCGCTGTCCCTGGAGCGGACCTCGGTACCGCACTATGCGCAGCAGCAAATGGCCTTGCGCTTCCGCATCGCCCTGCCGGACTACCGCAGCGCCGGCGACGTGCGCTACCAGGTTCACCTGGTCGGCTTCGACCAGCGCTTCGGCGACTGGTCCGATTCGCGCACTTATACCTATCGCCTGCTGCCTCCCGGCGACTACTGGTTCGAAGCCCGCGCCCGCGACAGCTTCGGCAATATCAGCGAGATCGTGCCGTTCCATTTCGTGGTGATGCAGCCCTGGTTCAACACCATCTGGGGGCGCGCGCTCGGCCTCCTGCTGATCGGCTTTCTCGCCGTCTCCACCGGCCTGCTGGTGGCGCGCCTGCGCACCCGGCGCCTGGCGCTGGAAAAATTCAGGCTGGAGGAAGTGGTGCGGACGCGTACGCTGGAACTGGAAGCGGCCAACCGCCGCCTCGACCGTCTCGCGCATATGGACGGACTCACCGAAATTCCCAACCGCCGCCGGCTCAACGACTACCTCAGCGAAGTCTGGACACGCTGCGCCGAGCAGCAGCGGCCGGTTTCGGTGCTGGTGATCGACGCCGACCGCTTCAAGGAATACAACGACCAGCACGGCCATCTGGCCGGCGACGAGGCGCTGAAAAAACTGACCCAGATCCTCGCGGCCTGTCTGCGCCGCTCCGAGGACCTGGTGGCGCGTTTCGGCGGCGACGAATTCGTGGCGGTGCTGCCCGGCGCCGAAGCGCACATCGCCCATCGAGTGGCTGAAATCATGTGCAGGCAGGTCGAGAGCAGCGCGGTGGGCGTGACCATTTCCGTCGGCTACTCCTCGCGCGTGCCGCAGGCCAACGAGACGGTCTGGTCCCTGGTGCACGAAGTGGACGGGGCGCTTTACGAGGCTAAGCGCAGCGGGCGCAACCGGGCCGCCGGGTTCGGTGAGGCTACCCACGGCTAGAGCACTTTTAGGTGTATACACAGGTTGTCCCCTCTCCCGCTTGCGGGAGAGGGTGGCCCGGAGG
>CAJCJI010000473.1 GCA_903970595.1 Verrucomicrobiota bacterium | reverse complement strand
AGTCGGTGCGCGCCAACACTTCGACGCTGCGCAGCCGCCGCGCAGCAGCCGGCAGCGCGGCGCGGATGCGCGCGGCGTCGAGCCGCTGCAGCGGCTGCGCCAGGCGGTAGCCGCGGCCGGCTTCGGCCTCCAGCTGCAGGCCCCACTCGCGCAGGTGATCCATGCGCTTGGCCAGGGCGGCGCGGGTCACGCCGGCCTGCGCCGCCAGCGTCTCGCCGGAATGCCACTGCCCGCCGGCGAGCGCGTCGACCAGGCGCAGCAGCTGGTCTTCGCTCAGCGGGCGAGCCATCGATGCACGATCATGGCTTTGTCGAAACGGTGCTCGCTGCCCTTGAACAGGCGCGCAAGGTTCTCACGGTGCTTGAACACCACCAGCAGCAGCATGGCCAGGGCGAAGCTGCCCGCCGTGGACTGCGCGCCGGCCCCGTACAGCACCACCCAGGCATAGGCCGTCAGCGCGCCGCCGATCGAGGCGACCGCGACATAGCCGGTGAGGATCACCGCCAGGACGAACACCAGCAGCATCCACGGCAGGCAGGCCGGCAGCAGGGCGCCGAACACCCCGGCCAGGGTGGCCACGCCCTTGCCACCGCGAAACTTCTGGAACACCGGGTAACAGTGCCCCAGGGCCACGGCCACGCCGCACAGAAAGCCGATGTCCTGCTGCGGCAGCGTATAAGCCTGGACCACGGACGCGTGCAGCGGCCAAGGCAGGGCTGGAATGGCCAGCGCCGCCAGCACGCCCTTGCCGATATCGATGGCCAGCACGCCCAGCGCAAAGCCGGCGCCGCGCGTGCGCAGGGCATTGGTGGCGCCGACGTTGCCGGAGCCGGTCTGGCGCAGGTCGGCGCCTCCGCGCAGCCAGCGCATCACGTCGCCGCCCATGAGGCCGCCGAGGAGGTAGGCGGCGAGAACCTTGAGGATGGTTTCGGTCATGGGCTCGGACTATAAACCCGGGGATGGGTCTGGCGCTGGCCCACTCGATGTTCCAGGTTGTCTGTATGCCCGGTGTAGTAAGAAGCATCCGAGCAGCGCAGGATGTAACCCCAGAACGCCATTGCTTTGCCGGCTCACCCCAGCCATTTCCTGCGCCGCTCCAGCTTCACCCCGTCCGCGTCGGCCAGGGTCAGCACCCAGGTATCCGCCGGCGGCGGCACCGGGATCAGCTGCGTTTGCAGCAGTTCGTCGCCGCGGAAGAAATGCACCGTGGCGGGACGCTGCGGCGTGAGGGCGTCGAGCAGCTTGCTCCAGCTGCCGTTGCTCACCCGCAGACCGTCCAGCGCCACCAGCACGTCGCCGCCGGCGAGGCCGGCGCGTTCGGCCGGCGAGTCGCTGAACACATGGGCGATACCGCTGTCGGCGCTGCGCAACTGCAGGCCGGTCCATAGCGCGGCCGGCCGGGCATCGCCGCGGCCGCCTTCGTCGCCCGGGCCGGACGCGGCGCGCAGCGTCGCCTTGACGCCGAACTCCGCCAGCAGCTCGGCCAGCGGCAGTTCGGCGGTGGAGCGCAGCATGGAGTCGAACAGCCGGCTCAGGTCCAGGCCGGAGAGCTCGCCGGCGAGCCGCTCGAGGCCGCCCTCCGGCACCGGCTTGTCGTCGCGGCCATAGCGGGTCCATAGCGCGCGCATCACATCGTCCAGCGTGGTGCTGGATTTCAGGCGCAGCGTCAGGTCCAGGCACAAGGCGGCCAGCGAGCCCTTGACGTAGTAATTGACCGAGGCGTTCGGTGTGTTTTCGTCCGGCTGGTAGTACTTGATCCAGGCCTCGAAGCTGGAGTCGGCCAGGCTTTGCACCAGGCGGCCGGGCGTGCGCTGCAGCCGGGTGGCGGCCTCGGCCAGCAGGTCCAGATAGGCCGGCGCGTCAAGCAGGCCGGCGCGCAGCAGCATGTAATCGTCGTAGTACGAGGTCGCGCCCTCGTAGACCCACAGGTCCTGCGAATAGGCCTCCGCCGCCAGCCTGGATTCGGCGAAGCGGAGCGGCGTGATGCGCTTGACGTTCCACAGGTGGAAATATTCGTGGCTGACCAGCCCGAGGAAACCGCGGTAACCCTTGCGCAGGCCGTTCTGCCCCGGCCGCGGCAGGGCATCCCGGGCGCACACCAGGGCGGTGGACGCGCGATGTTCCAGGCCGCCGTAGCCGTTGGCGGTGACCTGGGTGAGGAACAGGTATTGGTGCAGCTTCGGCTGCTGCCCGAACAGCTCGCGCTGGACGTGACAGATGCGGCGCAGGTCGGCGGCCAGGCGCACCGTGTCGGGCTCGCAGCGGCCGGACAGGACCAGGCTGTGCGGCACGCCGTCCACATCGAATTCGATGCGCTGGAAGTCGGCCATCTCCACCGGATGGTCGATCAATTCTTCGTAGTCCGCGGCGAGATAGGTGCCGAAGCCGGCGGCATCGATGGCCACCTCGCTCATCGCCGTGGCCAGCTTCCATCCGGGGCACAAACCGGCATCCGGCGCGGCGATGGTCAGCTCGAAGGCGGCTTGCTCGAAGCCCCGCGGGCAGTAGAACAGCGAACTGCCGTTGAAAAAGCCCCGGCGCAGGTCGAGCCAGGCCTTGCGCACCGAGCTGTCATAGGCATGGACCTGGTAATCCAGGGTCATGGCGCCGCGGCCGGCCAGGCGGAAACTGCGCTTGTCGATGCGTTCGATCGCCGCCGCCGCGCCGTTCACGGTGGCACGCAGGCGCAGCACGTGCTTGGCGAAATCGCGCACCAGGTAGCTGCCGCGCAGCCAGGACGGCAGGCTGAACACCTGCCCTTCGGCAGCATCCGCCAGTTCGCAGCGCACCAGGAACAGATGCGCCAGCGGGTCGAGCGAAACGGTGTAGCGGACGGGGCTCAAGGCGGCCTTTCGGTCGGGAGGGATGGCCCGCCCATTCTACAGCCCGAATCAACTGAATTTGCGGGATCGGCGCGCCGAAAGCCGCCGGGACCGCCGATTCCCGCCAACGGCTTTTAGTCGCCCGGCACGATCACCAGGGAGATGATGGTTTCGGTGCCGTCGCCGATGGAGCCCTGGCTGGTCAGTGCCCCGCTGCTCAGGTCCACCGTGTACAGCGTGGCGCCGCTGCCGTCCTGCAAGCTGGCGTAGCCGGTATCGCTGGCCTGGTCGATGGTGAAGCCGGTGGTGGTGCTGAAGGCCAGGCCCAGCGAGCCCACCGTGCTCAGCACACCGCCGTTGGGCGAATCCGGATTGCTGACGTTGGCGTCGCCGATCTGCACCAGGCTGCTGGTTTCCGCATCCAGCGCATACAAGGTGGTGTCGGTGGCACCGGCTACGGGATTGGAATAGGCGATGCCGACCAGGTTCGGCGTCTTGCCGTTGTTGGTATCGCCGGAGCTGTAGGCCACCGGGGTTTCAACGGCGTCGAGCCCGCCGTCGGGGTTGACCAGCAGATTGTAGCCGGTGGCGATCACGCGCAGATCGCCGCCCACCGGGTCAAAGCCGATCTGCGGCTGGGACAGGGTGACCGTGTTGCCGCCATTGCCGAGCGTTTCGGTGAAAGGCGTGGAGGCGACCAGACTCGCTTCGCCCGAAGTGGGGTCGACCGTGCACAGGTAGCCGTCGTTGGTGATGCAGTACAGGGTGCCGGTGGAGGGCTGGTAATTGATCTGCACGATGGTCTCGCCGGTATTGAGACCGCTGACGGTGACGCTGTTGCTGATGGTGGCCGGCGTATTGGTCTGGAATTCGATGATGCTGCCGGTGCTGGTCAAGGCGTAGGCCGAGTAATTCTTGGAGCACGCGGAAACCAGCGCGGCGGCGCCGATCAGAAATGCGATGCGTACGAAATTCGACATGGATTCCTCGACCTCTAACGGCGGCGCGCGACCCTTGGCAAGGCGCCACGCGCAGGTTCTTCCCTTAAGCCAGGTGCCAATTCTGCCGTGTTTGGCGATCCTGCGCGCATGTCTTTACTCAAATTTTACATAGCTGCTTATTCCATTACAGCAGCGGGAACAGCCGCGCCGCGCCCAGCACCCCGCTGCTGTCGCCATGGCGCGCCGGGCGCAGCGCCGTGGCGACCCGGTCGGAAAACACCCACTGCCCCCATAGCTGCGGCACCCGCCGGTACAGTCCCTGCACCTGCGAAACGCCCCCGCCCAGGACGATCACCTCCGGATCGAACAGATTGATGACATGGGCCAGGGCCCGCGCCAGGCGGTCCTCGTAGCGCGCCAGCGTGGCCCCGGCCCGCGGCTCACCCGCCTCGGCGCGGCCGACGATGACTTCCGCCGCCAGCCGCTCGCCAGTGACGCGCGCATGGTCGGCCGCCAGGCCCACGCCGGAAAGCCACGTCTCGATGCAGCCGTGCAGCCCGTGCCAGCACAGCGGCCCCGGCACCTCACCCCAGTCCGGCCGCGGCCAGGGCAGCGGATTGTGGCCCCACTCCCCGGCGATCGCGTTGGCCCCGGCCAGCAGCCTGCCCTCCACCGCCAGGCCGCCGCCGACGCCGGTGCCGAGGATCGCCGCGAAGGCGCTGCGGCTGCCGGCGGCAGCGCCGTCGCAGGCCTCGGACAGAACCAGGCAATCGGCGTCGTTGGCCAGGCGCAGTTCACGGCCGAGCGCCTGTTCCAGGTCCTGCCGCAGCAACTGGCCGTTGAGGCAGGTGGAGCTGGCGTTCTTGATGCGCCCGCTGGCCGGCGCAATCGCACCCGGATGGCCGATGCCCACCGGCAGCCCGACGCCGCCGGCCGCCTGTTCCAGCTCCCGCACCAGCGCGGCGACCGCCTCGACAGTGGCGGCATACTGCAGTGCTGGCGTAGCGACCCGCCGGCGCAGCAGCACTTCGGCCTCGCCGCGCAGGACGATGCCTTCGATTTTGGTACCGCCCAGGTCAATGCCGATGCGCATGGTCCTTTGGGTCTGTTCACAAGGGTCCGCCGCCCCTGAAAGGGGGGCGACATTTGTCATTCACAAAATTGAGGCAAAATAGACTGGCAGGGCACTACACAACATAACATCAGGGAGTGTCGCTATGAACATTGCACGGCGTGCGGCAGCAGAATTCATCGGAACGGCTTGGCTGGTATTCGGCGGTTGCGGCAGCGCGGTGCTGGCTGCCGCGTTTCCGCATGTGGGCATCGGCCTGTTGGGCGTGGCGCTGGCCTTCGGCCTGACGGTGCTGACCATGGCGTACGCCATCGGCCATATCTCCGGCTGTCATCTCAACCCGGCGGTGACGGTGGGCCTGTGGGCCGGCGGCCGCGTTCCGGCAGCCGACCTGCTGCCGTATATCGTGGCCCAGGTGTTCGGCGGCATTGCCGGCGCGGCGATCCTCTACCTGATCGCCAGCGGCGGGCCAGGCTTCGACCTCAGCGGCGGCTTCGCCTCCAACGGCTACGGCGCGCATTCGCCCGGCGGTTATCCGCTGCTTTCCGGTGCGGTATGCGAATTGGTGATGACCTTCATGTTCCTGCTGATCATCCTGGGCTCCACGCATCAGGACGGCGCGCCGAAAGGCTTTGCGCCGCTGGCCATCGGCCTGGGCCTGACATTGATCCATCTGGTCAGCATCCCGGTGACCAACACTTCGGTCAATCCGGCGCGCTCCACCGGACCCGCCCTGTTCGTCGGCGGCTGGGCGCTGTCGCAGCTATGGCTGTTCTGGGTGGCACCGCTCGCCGGCGCCGTACTGTCGGGTCTGTTCTCGCGCTGGCTGACAGGCGGCAGCAAGAAAGCCTAGGGCCGTTTTCGGGACGCTTCAGGCCGCGGCAGCCGCTCCCACGCGGCTGTCGCGGAAGCGCTCGCGGTAGGCGCTGGGCGAAACCTTGAGCTGGCGCAGGAAGGCGCGGCGCATGCGCTCCTCGTCGCCGAAGCCGCAGCGCTCGGCCACCGCGGCCACCTGCAGCGGCGTCTCCTCGAGCAGGCGCCGCGCCGTCTCCACCCGCATGCGTTCGACGAATTTCGCCGGGGGGCACTGCATCTGCTGGCGGAACACGCGGGTGAAGTGACGCGGGCTCATATGCGCCCGCGCGGCCAGCCGCTCGACATCCAGCGCTTCGCCCAGGTGCTCGGAAATCCATTCGATCAGGTCGGCAAAGCCCTCGCGTCCGCTCGACTGCCCGGCCAGCAGCTGGCTGAACTGCGACTGGCCGCCGGGGCGCTTCATGAACACCACCATGTGCCGCGCGATTTCCATGGCGCGGGCGTGGCCGTGGTCCTCGGTGAGCAGGGCCAGGGTGAGGTCGATGCCGGCGGTGACTCCGGCGGAAGTCCAGAACTTGCCGTCCTGCACGAACAGGGCATCGTCCTCCACCTGCAGGTCCGGATGGGCCGCGCGCAGGTCGTCGCAATACTTCCAGTGGGTCACCACGCGCCGCCGCGCCAGCAGGCCGGTCGCCGCCAGGATGAAGGCGCCGGAGCACACCGAGCAGACCCGGCGCGCTCCCGAGGCCGCGGCGTGCAGCCAGGCCAGCATGCGCTCGTCGCGCAGCGCCAGATGACGGCCGACTCCGCCGGAGACCATCAGGGTATCGATTTCGATGTGGCGCAGGTCCGGCAGCGGCTCGCTCATGATCGGCACCCCGGCGCTGGTCTGAACCAGCCCGCCCTGGGCGGAAACCACCCGCACCGAATACGCCGGCTGGTCCGCCGGCGCCAGCAGCGCGTTGTAGGTGGAAAAGGTCTGCACCGAACTGGCCACATCCAGCAGCAGCACGTTGTCGTAGGCGAGGACCACGATGGCGCGGGTTTTTCCGCTCATGTGCGGTGTCCTTAAGCTGATGTCTTAAAAAGAGGGTTACTGGTCTTTTACGCTAAAGCGGCGCAATGCTAACTTGCCGGCCTCGAAGTTTCCATACCCCCCGCGCAGTTCGTGGGGCAGGATCGCAACGGAGGCGGCATGTACCGGAGCATTGCGGACAGATTCGGCGGGCGCTTGCACTACAGCTGGGTGGCGATGGCGGTGACCTTCCTGTGCCTGCTCGCCGCCGCCGGCGTCCGCGCCGCGCCGGGCCTGCTGATCGTGCCGCTGCAACAGAGCCTGGGCTGGAGCCGCGCCACCATTTCCCTGGCCCTGGCCATCAACGTGTTCCTGTACGGCCTGATGGGACCGTTTGCCGCCGCCTGCATGCAGCGCTTCGGCATCCGCCGCACCGTGCTGTGCGCGCTGGCCCTGCTTTCCGCCGTGGTCGCCGCCAGCACGCGGATGACGGCCGTCTGGCAGCTGATGCTGAGCTGGGGCGTCATGGTCGGCATCGGCTCCGGCTTCGTGGCGGTGGTGCTGGGCGCGGCGGTGGTCAACCGCTGGTTCGTGGAGCGCCGGGGACTCGTCATGGGCATCCTCACCGCCAGCACCGCCACCGGACAGCTGGTGTTCCTGCCGATGCTGGCGGCGGTGGTGGAGCGCGGCGGCTGGCGGCCGGTGGCCTGGATCGTCGCCGGCGTGGCGGCGCTGGTCGGCGTGATCGCCGCCCTGCTGCTGCCGGAAACCCCGCGCGATGTCGGCCTGCGTCCCTACGGCGCCCGGGAAGAACAGGACGGCCCCGCCGGGCCGCAGGCCAATCCGCTGTTCACCGCCTTCCGCGTCCTCGGCCGCGCCGCGCGGGTGCGCGACTTCTGGCTGTTGTTCGCCAGCTTCTTCGTCTGCGGTCTGTCCGCCAACGGCCTGATCGGCACCCACCTGATCTCCGCCTGCATCGACGCCGGCCTGCCGGCGGTGCAGGGCGCCAGCCTGCTGGCCCTGATGGGCGTGTTCGACCTGGTCGGCACCACCACCTCCGGCTGGCTGTCGGACCGCTACGACAACCGGGTGCTGCTGTTCTTCTATTACGGCCTGCGCGGCCTGTCCCTGCTCTATCTGCCCTACTCCGGCTTCGCCCGGGCCGGCCTGCTGGTGTTCGCCGTGTTTTACGGCCTGGACTGGATCGCCACCGTGCCGCCCACCGTGCGTCTCACCACCCAGACCTTCGGCGCGCAGGATGCGCCGGTGGTGTTCGGCTGGGTGGTGGCCGGCCACCAGCTAGGAGCTGCCGTGGCCGCCTACGGCGCCGGCGTGCTGCGCGAGACCTTCGGCAACTACACCATGGCCTACCTCAGCGCCGGCGGCATGTGCGTGGTGGCGGCGCTGATGGTGATGAGCATCGGCGGCAAGCGGGC
>CAJCJI010000472.1 GCA_903970595.1 Verrucomicrobiota bacterium | reverse complement strand
GAGGCGAGAGGCGAGAGGCGTGAAATGCTCGAAAGTCCGCGGCCGTTTTTGCCGAGAACGCCGAATCCGTGCGCGTCATCGATCATCAAACTGGCGCCATGAGTCTGGCAGAGTGAGGTGAGCGCGGGCAGATCGGCAATATCTCCATCCATGCTGAAAACCGCATCGCTCACCAGCAGTGTTTCCCGCCTCTCGCCTCTCGCCTCCCCCCTCTCGGCGTCCGCGGCTCGCAACGCCCGCTCAAACCCGGCCACATCCGCATGCGCCACCCGCACATACCGCGCCCCGCACAGCCGCCCGCCGTCGATCAGAGAGGCGTGGTTGAGTTCGTCGGCGACGAGGGTGTCCGCACGGCCCAGCAGGGCGCGCAGCACGCCCAGGTTGGCCGCCCAGCCGCAGGAGAACAGCAGGACTCGGGGACGGCCCACAAACTCCGCCAGCTCTTCCTCCAGCCGTGCATGCTCGGCGTTGTAGCCGGAGATCAGGGCCGAGGCGCCGCTGCCCGTGCCGGAGGTATCCAGCGCGCGCTTGGCGGCGGCGGCCAGGCGCGGATCGGCGGCCAGGCCCAGGTAGTCGTTGCTGCAAAAATTGATGCAGGGCCGGCCCTGCACGGTAAGCGCCACGCCGTGGCCGCCTTCGACGGCGCGGCGCACCCGGTACAGGTCGGCGGCACGCAGCTGCCGCAGTTCGGCCGCGAGGCGCTGCTCCAGGCCCGGCCCGGCGCTCAGGCCTGGGGCGCGGTCGTCCACGCGGCGGCGTCCTGGTGCGCGTGCGGATGCGGACACCCCGGCTCTTGCGCTGGCGCGCGCCCTTCCGGCTTGATTCCCAGCCGCTGGAACAAGGCGCGGTCCTTCTCGTTCTGCGGATTGGCGGTGGTGAGCAGGCGCTCGCCGTAGAAGATGGAGTTGGCGCCGGCGAAGAAGCACAGCGCCTGCAGCTCCTCGCTCATCTGGGTGCGGCCGGCGGACAGGCGCACGTGCGCGCGCGGCATCAGCAGGCGCGCCACGGCGATGGTGCGCACGAAATCGAAGGGATCGAGCGGCGCGGCGCCGTCCAGCGGCGTGCCCGGCACCTGCACCAGCTCGTTGATCGGCACGCTTTCCGGGTGCTCGGGCAGGTTGGCCAGGACGCGCAGCATCTCGGCGCGGTCGGTGGATGACTCGCCCATGCCGACGATGCCGCCGCAGCACACGTTGATGCCGGCTTCACGCACATGGGCCAGGGTTTCGAGACGGTCCTCGAAGGTGCGGGTGGTGATGATCTGGCCGTAATGCTCGGGCGAGGTGTCGATGTTGTGGTTGTAGTAGTCCAGACCGGCTTGCGCCAGGCGCTGCGCCTGCTGCGGCTTGAGCATGCCCAGGGTGACGCAGGTTTCCAGCCCCAGGGCCTTGACCTCGCGCACCATCTCCGCCACTTTTTCCAGGTCGCGGTCCTTGGGCGAGCGCCAGGCCGCGCCCATGCAGAACCGGGTGGCGCCGTTGGCCTTGGCCTCCGCAGCTGCCGCCCGCACCTCGCCCAGCGCCAGCAGCGGTTCGGCCTTCAGGCCCGTATCGAACCGGGCGCTCTGCGGGCAATAAGCGCAGTCTTCCGGGCAGGCGCCGGTCTTGATCGACAGCAGGGTGGACAGCTGCACCGCGTTCGGATCGAAATGCGCGCGGTGCACCGCCTGGGCGCGGAACAGCAGGTCGTTGAAGGGCAGGGCGAACAGCGCCTGCACTTCCTCGCTGCGCCAGTCATGGCGCGGGGCCTGGGTTTCGAACATGGTGACTCCTCTGGCTTGCCGACGGGTGCAGTGTTGCCGCGGGACGGGCGGCTGTCAACCGATTGAGGATATGCACGGTTGACAGCCGCCGCCCGGCTAGCATCAGGGCGTACCGCGGTTGGTTAAGCCATCGGCTGTCTAACGGAGCGAATCACCCCTTAACACAAAGCACCTGCTTAAGAGTGTGTACGACGTCCACCAAATCGGCCTGATTCTCCATCACCTGTTCGATGTCCTTGTAGGCGGCCGGAATCTCATCCACCACGCCGCTGTCCTTCCGGCACACCACACCTTCGGTTTGGACGGCCAGATCTGCCGCCGTGAACTGCTTGTGAGCGGCGTTGCGGCTCATCTTGCGCCCGGCACCGTGCGCGCAGGAGCTGAAGCTCTCGGCGTTTCCCTTGCCGCGCACAATGTAGGACTTGGCTCCCATCGAACCGGGAATGATGCCGAGTTCGTCATTGCCCGCGCGGATCGCGCCCTTGCGGGTCACCCAGACGTCCTCATCGAAATGACGCTCGCGCGCCACATAATTGTGGTGGCAGTTCACGGCCTCGCTGGTCACCTGAAAAGGACGCAGATGGCGTCGCATCGAAGCGAGCACCAGACCCATCATGACTTCGCGGTTGACTCGGGCATAGTCCTGCGCCCAGCCAAGGGCCTGCATGTAGTCGTCAAAATCGGGCGAGCCTTCATCCAGCCAGGCCAGATCCTCATGCGGCAACTGCCGATCCATTTTCAGCGCCCGCTCGCGCGCCTTTTCGATGAAGTAGGTGCCGATACGGTTGCCGACGCCGCGGCTGCCGGAGTGCAGCATCACCCAAACACGCTGCTCCTCGTCCAGGCAAAGTTCGATGAAATGGTTGCCGCCGCCCAGAGTACCGAGCTGCGCCACCCAATCCTGTGCCTTTTCCGGACGGGTATTGAGCCGCGGATGCTTGGCGAGGATCTCGGCAAGTCCGGCGACGAACGGCGCGGCCTCGGTGTTGGGTGCACGATCGGCTTGATGCTGGCCGCGACCCACCGGGACGTCCCGCGAGATTTGGGCAAACACCGTATGCAGATGCTTTTCATCGATATCCGAAGCGCGCAGGGTGGTTCGGGACGCGCACATGCCGCAGCCGATATCCACGCCGACTGCCGCCGGGACGATGGCATAGCGGGTCGCAATGACCGAGCCGACGGTGGCACCGATGCCCAAGTGGACGTCGGGCATCGCCGCAACATGGTGGTGGACGAACGGCAGCGCAGCGATGTTTGCGAGCTGCTTCCGCGACGCCTCGTCGACCTCATCTGTCCAGATCTTGACCGGCACGCTGCCGGTCTCGATGGTTTGCTTGATGCTCATCCGTGGATACTCCAGAAAAAGGCGCCGCCCGTCCATACGGGCGGCACCTGAATGACTCGCCGGCGCCATACATCGCGCCGCCTAGCGCAGCTTGACCAGCTGGTTCAGCACGCCGTCCAGGCCGCCGAAGACCGTCAGCTTGTCGATCTTCTCGGTCACCTTCTCCAGCGCCTCCAGCTCCTTCAGGCGCATCAGGATCGGGTTGTCCTCGATCAGCTTGGCGGTGTTGAGGGCCGAACGGGTCGCGTTCGTCTCTTCACGCCGGCGGATGATGTTGGCCTGCGCCGCCTTCTCCGCCTGCACCACGCTGTTGAGGATCTCCTTCATCTCGCCCGGCAGGATCACGTCCTTGACGCCCACACCCAGCACTTCGATGCCCAGATCGCTGACGCGGCCGCGCACGTAGGCGAAGATGTCGCCGTCGAGCGAAGCCTTGTCGCCGAGCAACTCGTCCAGCGTCTTGGCGCTCACCGCCTTGCGCAGACCGTACTGCAGCTCGCGGTACAGGTAGTCGCCGTACTTGGCGACCTTGGTGCGAACGGCCACCGGATCGCTGACACGGATGCTCGCCGCCAGGTTGACGCGCAGGCTGACCTTGTCCTTGGTCAGCAGCTCCTGGCCGGACACCTCCACGCTCTGCACGCGCAGCTCGATGACCTCGGCGCTGACGTTCTTCTGGAAGCTCCAGAAGGCGTAGGCACCCGGCTCCAGCTTGCGCACCAACTTGCCGTCGATGAAAAGCAGGCCGGCCGACTCCGCCGGCACGGGGACCGCCTGTGCCACCACCTCCAGGACGCCGAGCTGGCGCAGACGCTTGGCCACCGCTTCCGGCACCTGCAGGTTTTCGCCCAGAGGAGCTTTCTCGACGGTCACAGTCACCAGGCCCTTCCAGTACAGCTTGCGGATACCCGGTGCCAGCACGTCTTCAAGCTTGCCGTTCTTCGACACCAGGCCGACCTCACCGACGCCGACATCCGCCAGCAGGAAGCTGTCGTCCAGCTCGGCGCCGAGGCGCTCGATC
Source organism: Verrucomicrobiota bacterium (assembly GCA_903970595.1). GTDB lineage: Bacteria > Pseudomonadota > Gammaproteobacteria > Nevskiales > Nevskiaceae > Nevskia. The sequence goes on along the minus strand of CAJCJI010000472.1, from coordinate 9,410 downwards.
TGGACATCCCCATCCTTGCCGGTGAATTCCGGGCGCGCGATGTCGAAAGTGCGCACTTCCAGCACACCGAACGCATCCCACATGCGGTACAAGCCCGGCACCAGCACGCGCTCAAAACGACGGTTCTTGTACAGGAGGCCGCGCTCGCCGTCACCGATCACGACCCGCTTGATGCCGAACATGGTCTTGTCCTCCTTTCGGCTGTTTACGGCTGGTGCCACCTTTTGCGCGCTCGCCGCCTTCGCGCGCATGCTTGCCGCCGCCGCTTCCATTGCGGTAAATCCACTGGGCTGCTTGTTCATGGTTGCCACCTTTCGCGATACATCGAATTTGAGAAGAGGACACCCCTGACGCCGGGGCGGCGAAGAAACCGCGCTCGCTTTCGGGAAGCCGCTGCGGTCCGGCGGGCGAATGGAGCCGGAAACTCTCCACCGACCCCGCCTTGGTTCAGCGGCCAGCCGTGAGCAAGGACGGAAACCCGGCCTCCTCGACGCTGTAACTTCGTTTCACCAACCCTGCCGAAGCCAAGACAGTGGAGCGAAGCCACACGGGGTGTCCCCGGTGGAAGGGCTTGCGCCCTGGTGTTGAGAACGGGAATCGAACCCGCGACAGACGAATTATGAATTCGTTGCTCTACCCGACTGAGCTATCTCATTTGGCGGTTCGTACGGGAATCGAACCCGCGTCCTTCGGCTAAAGCCGACGCTCTACCCCTGAGCTAACGAACCCATCGTAGGAGTGACGCCGTGCGTTTCGCGGTATACGCCTCGAGCAATGCTTGGCGCACCGGACCGGCGCCTGTGACAGCCAACCGGACCCGCTGCAAAACGCCGTGCCTCAACCCCATATTGGCGCCTGTCTCCAGGCGCCAATTGGTTTGGCGGCAGTGCCACCGTGTTCATACCTCCATGGCGAACGCCCAAATAAAAACCCCGGAAGGCTCGAGCCTCCCGGGGCGTTCGCAGATCGCGGGAGGTCGAAGCAGCCGACCCCCGGAAAATTCCGGCTAGGTCAGTTGCAGTTGTGTGGTGGCGCCAATGACGCGCTGTGCTGCGGATGACGGGCAAAATGCCGCCGCGCCGCTTCTCGCGGGTCGATGTTGCTCAGAAATCAACCATGCTTCTTGCATCTGCAGTCCTTTAAGCTTTGCGCAACTTTTGCCCGATCGGCGTGACCTTCTTGCTGCTCAAACCTTTCTCCTGTCCCCACGCCGCCAGGTCCAAGACCTCGCGCAAACCAAGCTCGTACTCCAGCAGCAGGATTGTCTGCCAGGGCGGGGGCGAACGGCTGCCTTGGCCGCCATCGCTGATCCAGCCCTCCACCGTGTTGAAACCGGCACCCATGCGCCGCGACAACAGATCCACCGCCCCTGCCCGCGTCAGCCCGTGGGCGGAGATCAAGGCGTCAACCACCCGCCCGATCTCCGCCCTCCGTCTTTCAACGCTCCAGCCAAGCCCGATGTCCATCCCGGTATTGTACTGTAGCGCGCTACAGTTTTCAGGATGGACGGCGCCGCTTGTCGGCAAACGCCTCCAGAAAAGCCTGCTGGCACCCGGTGATGCGACGACCGGACGCCAGCAGCAACAGGTAGCTGGCCATATCCGGCTCGAACGGCAGCGCAAGCAGCGGCATCCGCGCCTCCTCCGGCGTGCGGTTGTCTTTGCGCGCATTGCAGGCGCGGCAGCTCGTCGCCAGGTTCGGATACACGTCCCGTCCGCCACGCGACGCCGGCGTAACGTGGTCGCGGGTCAGATCTTTGACCGGGAACCTATTGCCGCAGTACAGGCAGATGTGCCGGTCCCGCGCGAACAGGATCTTGTTGCTCACTGGTGGCCGGCCACGCTCGAAACGCCGGCTGCGGTCGCTGACGGCGATGATCGCATTGATGTCCAGGCTCGACCGGGTTCCGTCCGGACGGGCACCGCCGCGCAGCGAGAAGCGGGTATCGCCCGCCTCCCAGCGCACGCGGTTGCGCGCGTAAAGCGTCGCAGCGTCCTGCCACCGCAGCCACTCGACGGGCACGCCGCCAACATCCAGTTTCAGAACATGCGGGAACATCATCCTATCCTCGTCCTTCTGAGTTTTCCTCTCGCCTGACGCACTGATGCGCTCTCCAGCAATTTGGACTGTCGTATGTTCGAACCCCGAGGGAGACTCGAACTCCCGCGCCTGACCTTAGAACGATCGTGCTCTGCCTCTGAGCTACCGGGGTGCATCGATTGGAGGAGAGGGAGGGATTCGAACCCCCGTGTCGATCAAGTCGACCATCCCGTTTCGAGCGGGCGCCGTTCAGCCGGGCTCCGGCACCTCTCCATAACTGGAACCGCTGGTCGGAGTCGAACCGACAATCTCCCGCTTAGGACGCGGGTGCCCGATCCGTTCGGGCCACAGCGGCGAAGTGGTGGTGGCCGCCCCCGGAATCGAACCGGGACGGGCGATGCCCAGGAGATTTTAAGTTTCCCGCGTCTGCCGATTTCGCCAGGAGGCCATGATTGGTGGGGAACTTGGGAGTCGAACCCAAATGCTCGATGAGCGCGTGTGTTTGAAGCACGTATGTCTGCCAGTTCCACCAATTCCCCGTGGAATGAATCGCAGGTTCGCCGCACGGCCCTTGCCCATCGCAAGGACCTACGGCACCAGAGCTGCGGTGATACCCTGGTCGCACACCTGGGGTGGCGACCGACGCGGGCCACGCTTGCCCGACCTGTCGCGGGGGCTTGCGGAATGGACGATGGTGGATCGCCAGGGATTTGAACCCTGAACCTATCGGGTAAGAACCGAGTGCTCTGCGTTGAGCTAGCGATCCGCAATGGTGGTGCTGGGTCGAGTCGAACGACCGCGTGCCGGATTATGAGTCCGGTGCTCTGCCAACTGAGCTACAGCACCGTGGTGCCGGATGCCCGGATCGACAAATGCGTATGGAACGTATTTGAGCGCAGCCTGAGCGAAGCGAGGGTGAGGCGCAGGGATGCGCCGAACAACGGGCGGCCTCCGCGTTACGAATGCGGCGCTCTCCCTGTTGAGCTAATCCGGCATGAAAAGTCGGCCGCCATCTCGACACGTCTGCGGCCACTACGGGGTCTATGCTTGCGCATCCGGCGCTGGCCATCCGGTCCAGCCGTCAGGCCGCATCTCCAGGTCATCCCGCGCTCGAGCTGCGGGGCTGCGGGAAACTCCACGCATGCCGTGGTCGCGCCGCAATATTGTGCCGAGAGAGAGTTTCGAAATCTCGGCCCTCGCCTTACAAAAGCGTTGCTCTGCCTCTGAGCTACCCCGGCATGCTGGTGCCCGAAACACGAATTGATGATTTCGCCGGGAGCGAAATCACGCGAGCGTAGCGAGTCCAGAGGACTCGACCCATGGATGGGTCGAGCAACGTGTGACCTCACCCTTACCATGGGTGCGCTCTGGCCGACTGAGCTATACGGGCGGAATAAGATGGTCGCCTCGCAGCGACAAGGTGCGTGAGCCCATTGCAGGCCCGGAAGAATCTGGTGAAGCGCACGGGACTCAGACCCGTTAGGCTCCGTTTGAAAAACGGATCGCTCGACGCTTTGCATTGCGCTTCGAAGCTGGTGCACCGTGCGGGAGTCGAACCCGCTATCTCCGCGTTGAGACCGCGGCGTCTTCGCCTGCGTCGACCAACGGTGCGTGAGACTGGTAGCGGGAGCCGGAAATTGAACCGTGCCGCAGCAGGCTTATGAGGCCCGCGCGTCGACCTGATCCCGCGATAGAACTGGTGCGTCGACTTGGAATCGGACCAAGGACCTCTCGGTTATCGGCCGAGGGCTCTGCCACTGAGCTACCGACGCGTATTGGCGCCCCCTGCGGGTGCTGACCCCGCGACCTTCCGCTCGACAGGCGGATGCTCTACCGTTGAGCTAAGAGGGCAAAACTGGTGCGCCTCGCCTGGGTTGAACAGGCGACCTCTCCCGTGTCGGGGGAGCGCTCTGCCGCTGAGCTAGAGGCGCGTTGGAATTTGGCGGACGGTAGAGGACTCGAACCTCTGTGGCGGAATGTGCGCCCATCTCTTTAGCAAAGAGCGCCGATAAGCCAGGCTCCGGCAACCGTCCAGGATGGTCGTCGCTCACAGGTTTGAACTGTGGACCTACGCTGTGTGGGAGCGGCGCTCTGCCAGCTGAGCTAAGCGACGAAACATGGTTTTGATGGGTGGTGGAGCCAGCACGGTTCGAGCGTGCGACCTCTTGCGTGCCACGCAAGCGCTCTTCCAATTGAGCTATGACCCCAATTGCTGGTGGACCTAGAGGGATTTCAACCCTCGACCTCTCGCGTGCGAGGCGAGCGCTCTACGCAACTGAGCTATAGGCCCGAAATGGCTGGCGGAGTGGGACTCGAACCCACAGTTGCTTTCGCGCTCGGTTAACAGCCGAGTGTCTTGCCATTCGACACACCCGCCAATGGATGGTCTGGGATACACGATTCGAACGTGCGGCCTCTCGGTTCCAGGCCGAGAGCTCTGACCAGGCTGAGCTAATCCCAGATGCGTGGTGCCCCCAGCCCGATTCGAACGGGCCTCTCCGCGCCTTCAACGCAGCGCTAATCCATCTCAGCTACAGGGGCAAAGGTGGCACCGGTGCGAGGATTTGAACCTCGATATGCGGTTTTGGAGACCGCTGTCCTGCCGTTGAACGACACCGATATGGAGGTGACCGCCCGAATCGAACGGGCCTGATCCAGCTTTGCTTATCTGGCGCATATGCCGATCTGCCAGGTCACTGAAAAATGGAGAGAGCGACGGGCAACGATCCCGCAACCTGAGCGCTGGCGGCCACCTGTTGTGCGGCCCATCCCTGGGCCGCACCCTCGCTTCGCGAGGGCTCGCCTGCGGCGGCGACGATTCGCTCCGGGCGAATCGTTCTGCCAATTGAACTACGCCCTCGATGGATCACGGGGATGGGGTCGAACCACCGACATCCAGGTTCAGAGCCTGGCGTTCTGCCGCTGAACTACCCGTGAAAAGACTGGATCACCTACCTGGACTCGAACCAGGACGCGGCACAATGGCCTGCCGGAATCAAAGTCCGGTGCCCTTCCATTAGGCGAGAGGTGAAAATGTGTGGCGCCCTCGGCACGATTCGAACGTGCGACCCCAAGCTTCGGAGGCTAGTGCTCTGATCCGCTGAGCTACGAGGGCGTGAATTGGTACCCCCGGGAGGATTCAAACCTCCGGCCTCCCGGTCCGCAACCGGGCGATCTGTTCACTGATCTACGGGGGTGCAACTGGTGCCGACGGCGAGAGTTGAACTCGCATACCCTCATGGGCACGACGTTCTGAGCGTCGCGTGTATGCCATTCCACCACATCGGCAAATTGATTGGTGCGCCTGCCAGAACTCGAATCTGGATGCCCGCAAAGGGCACGACCTCCTCGGGGTCGCGTGTCTGCCTGTTCCACCACAAGCGCATGGTTGGTGAGTCGCCTCGGATTCGAACCGAGATCAACCGGATTAAAAGTCCGGGGTCCTGGCCTTTGGACGAGCGACCCAGGGTTGGGGGGACGGACGGGGTTCGAACCCGCATCTTCCAGGGTCACATCCTGGGGCTCTACCAGTTGAGCTACCGCCGCCACATTGGTGGATGGTCAAGGACTCGAACCTTGGAAGACCGAAGTCGCCTGGTTTACAGCCAGGTGCAATAGCCGCTATGCGAACCATCCGGATTTGGAGCAAGGCACGGGAGTCGAACCCGTCTCGTCTGCTTGGAAGGCAGGAGCCCAGCCGCTAGGCCAGCCTTGCATTGATATTCATTGTGATGCGACATGTCGCCGCATCAAAAAAACACCCAATCACCCCGTCCACGGCCCTACATCCGTGGCGTCCCGGTTATCTGGAGGTCGCGACCTCACGCCGGGGTGCTTATGTTTTGATGGCCACTGAGTAGAAGACGGACACCGAGCGCCCGCACGACTCCGCCACACACCCGAAGTTCAGGCGCACGATTCTTCAATCCGTTGGCGCGAGTGTTGACGCCACCGGGCGGTTTTCGTCCATCGAGGTCCGGCCTGCGCCGCACCTCAAAATACGACAGTCCAAATTGTTAGAGAGCATCCAGGTGGCGGCTTGTCCACCGGCTTCATTGCGATTCGCATCGGCCCGGTCCAGAAGAGCGCTCCGGAATTCACCGGCCACACGCTCGACTTCGCCAAACATCCACGCGGGGACAATGAAAAACCCCCGGCAAACCTTTCGGCCTACCGGGGGTTCCTTGAATCTGGAGACCCTCTTCACCTGATCAGGCTGGTAGGCTTGCGACCTACCACCCGCAGGTGTTCAGTCGCGTTTAACGCATATGCTTGCAATCCATATTTGTTGCGGGCAGGGCTAGACCCAAGCCATGCCCGGTAAACAGATAGGGCTGCCACGGGCAAAGTCTGCCCGTCCCGATTTCTCGGGCGGTCGCACCTGGCGATTGGGCAAACTTGCGGGTCATGTGAATGCGTCCTTCCTTACAGCGATTCAAATAAAAAAACGACTTCCAGTGCGCATACTGTAGCGCGCTACAGTATGGAATGCAACTCCCTTTGGATATCCGGCATAGAGGAAAATGTCACAGCATGCGTCCATTGTCGCCCGCCTGCTTAACCGGGCGCTCGAAGCATGGGCTGCGCCAGGAATGTCCAGACGGTTCAGCGGCCGGGGCAGAGATGCTACGATTCCGCGGAATTTTTTGAGCGGCCATGCCGTGAAATCCTGGCTTCAACGAACACTGTTCAATTCCAAGAAGGCCGCGGCGGAGCCGGTAGCGCGCGCCCATCCCCAGATCGAAGAACTGATCCTGGCCGGCCAGGCCCTGGAGGACGCGGGCCGCCCGGAGGAAGCCCTGTCGCGCTATCAGGCCGCGCTCCAACTCGATCCACAGTCGGCCAAGGCGCACCTCAACGCGGGCAATGCCCAACGGCTGTCGGGCGACCATTCCGCCGCGATGGCCAGCTATCGCCGGGCCGCCGAGCTCGATCCCGGCAGCTGCGCCGCGCAGCTCAACCTGGGCACCAGCCTGCTGGCCGCGGGCCTGCCCGTCCCGGCGGAACAGGCCTACCGCGCGGCGCTGCGCCTGCAGCCGGAACGGGTGGAGGCCTGGGCCGGCCTGGGCTGCGCGCTGGAGGAACTCAAGTTATTTGACGAGGCGGTTGCCGCCTACTCGCGGGCGCTGGCGATCCAGCCGGATCATGTGGGCGCGGCATCCAACCTGAGCAATCTGCAGGTCCGCGCGCTCGACGTGGCCGGTGCGCGGCACACGCTGCGTGAATTCCTGCGTCACACACCTGAGCAGCGCGAACTGATGGAGCGGCTGGCCACGGTCGAGCTGGACGCGGGCCGTATCGAGGACAGCCTGGCGATCCAGCGCCGGCTGGTCGAGCAGCAGCCGGATGACTTCGCTGCCTGGAGCATCCTGATTTTCAATTCCTGCTACCAGCCGGGTATCAGCGCGGAAGACAGCCTGCGGGAGAACCTGCGCTTCGGCCGCCTGCTGGAATCGCGCATCAATCCCCGCCCCGCTCTGCTGCCGGCCGCCGGCGACGCGGAACGCAGGCTGCGCGTCGGCTACGTCTCCGGCGACTTCAACCTCCATCCGATTGCCAACTTCGCTTACCCGATCTTGCGCCAACACGACCGCGCCGGCTTCGAGATCTTCTGTTATCACACGCAGGACAACGCCGACCATCTCACCGCCGAGTTGCGGACCCTGGCCGATCAATGGCGCGACATCGCCGGGATGGACGACGAGCACTGCGCGGACGCGATCCGGCAGGATGGGATCGACATCCTGGTGGACCTGTCCGGGCATTCGGGCGGCAACCGCCTGCCGGTGTTCGCGCGCAAACCGGCGCCCCTGCAATACACCTGGCTGGGCTACCTGGGCACCACCGGCCTGAGCCGCATGGACTACCGGCTGTGCGATGCGCATACCGATCCACCCGGCCTGGCGGAAGCCTGGCTTTCCGAAACGCCGGCGCGCCTGCCCGACAGCCAGTGGTGTTATGAGCAGCGCACCGCTGCGCTGCCGCCGCCCTCGCCCTTGCCGCGCCTGGCGCGCGGCCACTGGACCTTCGGCTCCTTCAACAACTACCGCAAGCTCAACCCGCCGGTGTTCGCGGCCTGGGCAGATGTGCTCAAGGCGATCCCGGACGCGCGCCTGCGGCTGTATTCGTTCGAAAACTCGGAAAGCGGGGAAGCCGCGCTGGCAGCGCTGGCGGCCCACGGCGTAGAACGCGAGCGCCTGAGCTGGCATCTGCGCACTTCGCCGCAGGAACATTTCCACTCGTTCGCCGATATCGACGTGGCACTCGACGCCTTTCCCTACAACGGCGCCACCACCACCTGCGACGCGCTGCTGATGGGCGTGCCGGTGCTGGCCGCGGCCGGAACGCGCTCGCTGTCGCGCGGCGGGGTCAGCTTGTTGAACACGGTCGGCCTGCCGGACTGGATCGCCGAGTCGGAGCCGCTGATGGCGACCGTGGCGAAGCGGCAGCTGGCGGATGTCGCCGGCATCGCGCGGCTGCGCGCCGAGCTGCCGCAGCGCATGCGCGCCAGCCCCTTGATGGATGCGGCGCGCTTTACCCGGAATCTGGAAGCGCACTATCGCTGCGCCTGGCAGCGCTGGTGCGGCGGCGCCGGGCATCCGGCCGGCAACTAGGGCCTGTTAACGCTACTTTGATCGCAGCGACCAAAGTAGCGTTAAAAGGCCCTAAACCAAGGAGCAATCGAGGCGATCATGAGCGTGCTGAAATTTTTCGACTCCGCCAAAGCCGTGGCGTTCGCCAAGACCGTCGCGGAGGAATTTTGCAAGGTGCATGCCCTGGTCGACTCCAACAAGAAGCACGCCGGCAGAAAGCCGGAGCGGATGATCGTCCTGATCCGCAAGACCTCGGCCTACGCGCGGACTGAACAGCTCAACTTCTACGTGCGCGCAAAAATGCTGGCGGAAATCAAGGACGGGCTGAAGAGCGCGGGCATCGCCCAGGCCGAAATCGACGAGTTCGTCCGCGCCATCGCGCTGGAAGAGCTGCGCGCGCGCAAGCAGGCCTGATGGATGCGGGCGCGAGGCATGGACTTCAGCGCTGACCGCGGCTTCTCCGGCCTGTTCCGGCTGCTGCTGCCGGAACGCTGCAGCCTGTGCCGCCAGCCGCACCCGGGGCCGGTTTGCGCCGCTTGCCGGGACGAGCTGCCGTGGAACCACAGCGCCTGTCCGCGGTGCGCCCGCCCGCAGGAATCCGGCGGGCAATACCCTGGCGGACATCTGTGCGCCGCCTGCGCGCAGAACCCGCCGCCCTTCGACGCCGGCTGGTCGGCGTTCCGCTACCAGGCGCCGATCGACCGGGCGGTGCAGGCGCTGAAATACCAGGCGGGCTTTCGCAGTGCGTACTGGCTGGGACTGGAAATGGCGCGGACG
>CAJCJI010000471.1 GCA_903970595.1 Verrucomicrobiota bacterium | reverse complement strand
CCTGTCAGGTTCCCGCCGCTCTTCAATGCGGAGGGGCAGCGGCGGTGGAGAAACGATTCGCGCCGCTGTTCAGGAAAATCTTCGGCTGCTTCCAGACTTCGATCGGGAAGGACACCGCGATCAGCGAGGCGAGCAACCAGTACAAATTCCGCGCTCGCCTGGGCAGGTTGTCCATCGGGAACTGGTCCAGATAGGCCATGGCTGCCTTGGCGCGCGGAAATACCGCGTTATAAAAAGCCCTCTTGGCTTCCAGGGAGCTTGATACGCGCTTCTTGTGGCGCGCGTGTTCGGTTTGGAGGGCCCAGCCGGCAAACGGCTCGAGATCCGAAAACTCTTCAGGTAGTGAAGCGGTCCTCATGGTTAGTCTCCTCTAGCATCGGTATTGAAATTTTTTTTGGATGACTCAGTTGCAGTTGCGCCTTTTGAAGATGGCCGATCAGCATTGCATGATCGGAGTCCAGGAGCGAATCCTTACTCCGGCCGGGCATGCACTGCGTGACATGGTCGGGTGCAAAAACCGCGCATTGATCGGTCCCCGCCGCTATCGACAATCCGGTCGCCGTTTTCCGCACTGCAGGCACCGGGCTTGGGCCGACAAAATTGGCTGACATGCGGTGTGCGTGAGACGTACTGCGAGGGCCTGCAAGCGTCATGAACATCATTGTTCATCATTGCCGGGCAAGTCAAATTTCGCAGTGCTGCATCGGGCTTCAGGACAGCCTGTTGATTGCCGCCGCGGAACAGCGTCGGAACGCTGCCGTCCGAGCCGACACACGTCTGTAATATTTTGATATTTAGAATAAAAATATGATGCGGACGCAGCGGTAAACAGCGTTCGGAAATTCCTGCGTCGGCTTCTGCGGCCTCCGGCGATGGGACTTGCCGTGGTCGCACTTCGCCAGGCATACAGATAAATCAGTCCCACATAAGCATGGTACAGTGCGAGTCAAGGCAAGCACGGGGACTAGCAATGGGAAAGCCAGGAGAAGGAAGCAAACGGACGACGGCCGCAACCCGGCGGGCGATACAGCAAAGCAACGAGGGCATCAGAAGCGTTGCGCGCCGTTATGGCGTCGATCCGAAAACGGTGGCGAAGTGGCGCCGGCGCGTCTCCACTGACGACTACAAGGCCGGCCCCAGGCTGCTGGGATCCTCGGTTCTTGCCATCGAGGAGGAGGCCATGATCGTGGCATTCCGCCGTTTCATCGTGCTGCCGCTGGACGAATGCTTGCATGGTTTGCGCGCCTTCATTCCGCGTCTGACGCGATCGTCTCTGCACCGTTGCCTGCAGCGTCATGGAATTTCACGTCGTCCGGCGGCCCTGGGCGAGCCGCTGCGCGAAACGGCGGAGGACCGTGCCGCCGGCTGTTTCGATCTGGGCTTTGCCGAAGTTACCGTTGGCGGCGTCGATTACCCGGTCTTCATCGCTGTCGAGCACAGCAGCAAATTCGTGTTCGCCGAACTACACGAGGCGGCGACGCGTCCATCCACCGCGGATTTTCTCCAGCGCCTCATCAGGTCTGCACCGTGCGGAGTCCGCGCCCTCACCACAACCGACGGGCGTTCTTCCGCCCTGTACAACGAAGACAGAACGACGCGGCGCGGCCCCGCGGTTGCGGATCTCTGCGTTATTCACGAGATCGAATTCGGCCAGATCGCGGCCTGGAGCGATGAGCAGCAGCGGAAGATCGAGCAGACCATCGGCGCGGCCTTGACGCGGCGATGCGGGGAGGGCGGCGGGAGCGTTCAGGGCACCTTTGCCGCAGTGATTGCCGCATACAATCGCAATTGCCGGCTTGATGCGCTCAAGGGCCTGGCGCCTGAGGAATTCGTAGCCAAGCAGGCGAGGGCGCCCGCCGCTCCGCTCCGCGGTGCCCACACCGGCAAAGCGGATCGCGCTCGGCCGGGGGCACACAAATCCGCCGCGGCAACTCGAACGGCAAGGCGCGCCAAAAACCCTGAAGTCACGCGGGAAGCGATTCTGCAGGCGGCACGCAGCCGGCTGGCCCATGACGGACCGGAGGGGCTCAGCCTGGCTGAAGTGGCGCGTGTTGCTGGCGTGAACCGGGGCACGGCGTATCAGCATTTCGAGACGCGCGACAAGCTTATCGCGGCCACGGCCGAGTGGGTTTCCGAGAAACTCTACTACGCCGTTTTCGGCGACCCGAAGAACGCCGCCGAGCGGCCGAACCCGGATGTCGATGTGGCCGAACGCACGGACCGGCTTGCCAATTTCGCGATGGACAACCCCGAACTGTGCCGCATCTGGCTGCTGAAAGTGCTGTCGTCGCCAGACCCCGCCAGCGATATGTTCTGGCGGGAGTACGAGGGTTCCACCGCGCGCTTCGCCCGAACCGACCGGGCGAAGGAACACGTCGATTCCGAAGTGTTGTCCGTGATCATGCTCGCCGGTGCTTTCCTTTGGCCGGTATGGGCGAGGTCCAAATCCAAATCAAGTGCGGAGCTGCGGCCTCTTGCGCACCGGTTTGCCCAGGAATGCCTGCGCATATCGATGTATGGAAACCTGCGCAGCGAACTGTATCCGGCGGTCGCGCAGCGTCTGCGTTCATCCATTTCCGACGCGTCGCTTTTTCCACCGGCCTCCAGTAGAGTTCAAGCTCCCAATACCAACCGGTAGTCGCCGCTTGAATTCACCGCAGTCCGTCACGCGGGTAATTCGTATCCTGGAAGCGCTGTGTGCCAGCCCGAGGCCGGTCAGCCTGGCCGATCTCAGCCGGGTTCTCGACACCCCCAAGAGCAGCCTCGCCGCACTTCTGCGCGGACTGGTGCAACTTGAATTCGTCGTCTCCTCGGAAGGCGCCTATCGGCTGGGCTCCGGGGCGTTTGGCCTGGGCAGCGCGCTGCTGGAGGCGCGCCGCAGCCTCCAGTCATCGGACTTGGTCCGCGAAGGTATGCGCAGGCTCGCCGAACGCTCCGGAGAAACCGTGCTGTTCGCGGTGCGCGACTCCGGCGCCGACTCGATGACCTATGTGGACGTGATCGAAAGCCGCAATGCGGTGCGCTTCGCCGTGTCGATCGGAGACCGGCGTGCGCTGTACTGCACTGCCGGGGGGCGGGCGCTGCTGTCGACCGAACCCGAAGAGTCCGTCCGCAGCTACCTCAAACGCCTCAAGCCGAAA
>CAJCJI010000470.1 GCA_903970595.1 Verrucomicrobiota bacterium | reverse complement strand
CCGCCACCACGACCGGGCGGCGCTGTGGGATGCGTTCCGCGCCTCCGGCTCCGCGTCCGGCGAAATGCCCGGCCCGCACGACGGCGCGGCCGCCGCCGATGCCGCCGCCGCCCATATCGGCCGCGCGGCCTGCACGCTGGCGGTGCTGCCGATCGAGGATGCGTTGGCGCTGACCGAACAGCCCAACCTGCCCGGCACCATCGACGAACATCCGAACTGGAGACGGCGCCTGCCGGTCTCCAGTGAGGAACTGCTGCAAACCTGGGATGCCCAGCGGCGCGCCGCCATCCTGCATGCCACGCGCAAGGAATGACATGACCGCGGCACATCGACAGGAACAATCCAGGCCGCGCGCCACGCAGCGGCTACAACTGCATCGCGGCTTCAATTTCGATGCGGCGCGCGAGCGGGTGCCGTATTTCGCCGGCCTCGGCATCAGCCACCTCTACGCCTCGCCCATCCTGACGGCACGCGCCGGCTCCATGCACGGCTACGACATCGTCGATCACGGCTGCATCAACCCGGAGCTCGGCGGAGAAGAAGGTTTGCGCCGGCTGGTGGAGGAACTGCGCCGCCACGACATGGGCCTGATCGTGGATATCGTGCCCAACCACATGGCGGTGGGGCAGCACGACAATGCCTGGTGGCTGGACGTGCTGCGCTGGGGCCAGGAAAGCCCCTACGCCGGCTTCTTCGACATCGACTGGGACGTGCCCGATCCGCTGCTGCACGGACGCCTGCTGGCGCCATTCCTGGGCAAGCCCTATGGCGAGGCCCTGGAGGCGGGGGAAATCGAGCTGCAATTCGATCCGCGCAGCGCCTCCCTGTACGCCGCCTATTATGATCATCACTTCCCGCTCAACGCCGAAAGCTGCTGCCGCTTGCTCGAACTCGGCGGCGCCGCCCTGGCACCGCTGGCCCAGCCCTTTCGCGACGCGGCGCACGGCGCGCGCGGCGTCCGCCGCCAGGCGTTCGCCAAGGCATGCGAAAGCCTGGCCGAGGCGAGCCGGGACCCGGCGGTCGCGGCGGCGCTCAAGGACGTGCTGGAGCGCCATTCGCCGCGCGCCGGGGCGGGACACCTGCTGCTGCATCGGCTGCTGGAGCGGCAGCATTACCGTCTTGCCTGGTGGCGCAGCGCGCCGGACGAGATCAACTGGCGGCGCTTTTTCGACGTCATCGACCTTGCCGGCTTGCGCGTCGAAGAGCCGGCGGTGTTCGAAGCGGTCCACGGCACCATCTTCAGGCTCTATGAGCAAGGACTGATCGACGGCCTGCGCGTGGACCACGTCGACGGCCTCGCCGACCCCCGCAGCTATTGCCGCAAGCTGCGTCAGCGCCTGCGCAAGCTGGCTCCCCGGCGCCCGCCCGCCACCGGCCAAGGCTCCTGCTACCTGGTGGTGGAGAAAATCCTCGCTCCCGGCGAGAAACTCGCCACCGACTGGCGCACGGACGGCACCTCCGGATACGTGTTCATGAATCAGGTCGGGGCGCTGCTGCACGATCCCGCGGGCGAGGCGCCGCTGCGCCGCCTGTGGACCGGGTTCAGCGGCCAGAGCGGCGATTTTGCCAATGAAGAGCGCAGCGCGCGCCGCCGCATTCCTCAGGAGCTGCTGGCAGCGGAATTCAACGCCTGCGCCCACGTCCTGCACCGCCTGGCCCGACGGGATCCGGCGACGCGCGATTGGTCGCTGGGCGCGATCAAACGCGTGCTGGCGGAATTGCTGGTGCATTTTCCGGTGTATCGCACTTACGTCGACGCACGCGGCCGCAGCGAAGCCGATGCGCAGATCATGCTGGGCGTAACCACAGCCGCCAAGCGTACCTGCAGACCCGGCGAAGTGGCCCTGGTGGATGTGATGGACGGCTGGCTGGGCGGCATGCCCCCACGGCTGGCGCGGCACGGAGTGGAACGCCGCGCGCGCCTGCGCGCCATCGGCCGCTTCCAGCAACTGACTTCGCCGGTGGCGGCGAAGTCAGTAGAGGATACCGTCCTGTATCGCCACGGCACATTGCTGTCGCGCAACGAAGTGGGCGCCGACCCGCGGCGTTTCTCGATCAGCGCGAACGCCTTCCATGCCGCCTGCGCCGAGCGCCTGGCGCGCTACCCGGCGGCCATGCTCGCCACCGCCACCCACGACCACAAGCGCGGCGAAGACCTGCGGGCGCGGCTGGCCGTGTTGAGCGAGATGCCGGAGCGCTGGGAGGAGACGGTGTGGCGCTGGAGCGGATTGAACCGCGCGCTTAAGCCCGTGATCGACGGCGTGCAGGGACCGGATGCCACCGACGAGTACATGCTGTACCAGATGCTGGTGGGCGCCTGGCCGCTGGACCTGCGGCCGCGGGACCATCAAGGTCTGGCAAGCTTGCTGCAACGCCTGCTGCAGTGGCAGGAAAAAGCCGTGCGCGAAGCCAAGCGCAACTCCGAGTGGATCGAGCCGAACCTGGCCTATGAGAAAGCCTGCAAGACCTTTCTGGAGCGCTTGCTAAGCCCGGACTCGGCGGAGTTCCTCGAAGCGCTCTGCGCCTTCGTCGGCAGCATCGCCGCGGCGGGTGCGCTCAACGGCTTGACGCAAACCCTGCTGCGGCTGACCACACCGGGCGTGCCCGACCTCTACCAGGGCTGCGAATGGTGGGATCTGAGCCTGGTGGACCCCGACAACCGCCAGGCCGTGGACTACGCGGCGCGCGCCGCGGCCCTGGAATCCGCCGCTACCCTGCACGAACTGATCGAGCACTGGCAGGATGGCCGCATCAAGCAAGGCCTGATCAAGGAAGTCCTGAAACACCGGGCGCACCGGCCCGGGCTGTTCGCCGAAGGGCGCCACGTGCCGCTGCGCGTGAGCGGGCCGGCGGCACCGCACCTGATTGCGTTCGCGCGCGTATCCGGCGCCGAGGCCCTGGTCGTATTGGCGCCGCGCTTTCCCTCGAAGTTGCTGGCGCATGCGGACAGCCTGAGGGTGCCACCAGAGGCCTGGAATGGCACCTGTATCGAACTACCTGGAGACCTGCAGGCAAGAGCCATGCATCACCTCCTGGGCGAGCAGCCTCCTGACCTTGGCGGCGTGGACATCGACGCAGCGGAAGCCCTTCGGGACTTGCCATTCGCCCTGCTTGCCTCGCCTGAGAACTAAAGGTAGCGCGAGGGAGGGTTTACGCGCCTCCCGCTGCAGACAGGCTCAGAATCCTGAGACCTGAGGATCGGATAAACATGCCGGCGTCAGTGTCCGTAGGAATAACACTAAAATGGCAGGAAAATCGCCAGAAGCCCCCTACATTGCTCCAGCCGATCGCCACGATATTTTATAAATATGCCAATAAGTTCAAATAGTTGGCGCTTCAGCGTGGCCCCGATGATGGACTGGACGGACCGCCACTGCCGCTACTTCCTGCGCCGCCTGTCGAGGCACACGCGGCTTTACACGGAGATGGTGAACACCGGGGCGATCTTGCGCGGAGACGCGCAACGGCATCTGCGCTTCGATGCCGCCGAGCATCCTCTGGCCCTACAGCTCGGCGGCAGCGAGGCGCAAGCGCTGGCGCGGTCCGCCGCCATCGGCGCCGGGTTCGGCTATGACGAAATCAACCTGAACTGCGGCTGCCCTTCCGACCGGGTGCAGGAAGGGCGCTTTGGTGCCTGCCTGATGGGGGAACCGCAACGAGTGGCGGCGGCGGTCAGCGCGATGCGAGCGGTCTGCGGAATCCCGGTCACGGTGAAATGCCGCATCGGCATCGACGACAGCGAGGATTACGTATTCCTGCGCAGCTTTGTCGAAACGGTAGCCGCCGCGGGCTGCGAAGTGTTCGTGGTGCACGCGCGCAAGGCCTGGCTGAGCGGGCTGTCGCCGAAGGAGAACCGGGAGATTCCGCCGCTGCGCTACGAACAGGTCTACCGGCTCAAGCAGGAGTTCCCGCAGTTGCAGATCGCCATCAACGGCGGCATCCGCACCCTGGAGGATTGCGCCAAGCACCTGCTCCACGTGGACGGCGTGATGCTGGGCCGCGAAGCCTACGAAAATCCTTACCTGCTGGCGCAGGTCGACCGCCAACTGTTCGGCGACACGCACACGCCGCCGAACCGCGAGGAAGTGGTTCTGGGCCTGCGTCCCTACGTCGAGCAGGAACTGGCCGCCGGCACGGCGCTGGGCCAGATCACGCGGCACCTCCTGGGCCTGTTCAAGGGCCAACCCGGGGGCCGCGCTTTTCGCCGCCATTTGTCGGAACATGCACATCGTCGGAATGCGGCCTGGCCGGTGATCGAAGATGCGCTTGCGCTCACCGCTTCGCGCGCCGCCGAACGCCCCACCCTCGTCCTTGCCTGAACGGGATTCATTAACATGAGCTTGCACAAATCCGTCCTTAAACCCGCCATCCTGTTCTCCCTGGGCCTCGCCGCGAGCGGCTGCGCCCTGTTCAGTCCGCAGGATTCCAGGCACCCCAGGGTCGAGCTGAAGACCACGCAGGGCTGGATCACCTTCGAGCTCGACCGCGAGCACGCGCCGATCAGCGTGCAGAATTTCCTCAGCTATGTTTGCGAGGGGCACTATGAGGGCACTGTGTTCCATCGCGTCGTCCCCGGCTTCGTCATCCAGGGCGGCGGCTACGACGTCTCGCTCAACGATCGCCCGCGCCATGAGCAGATCAAGCTGGAGTCCGGCAATGGCCTGTCCAATCTGCGCGGCACCCTGGCGATGGCGCGCGATACGGCCCCGGACACCGCCGACGCCGAGTTCTATATCAACCTCGTTGACAACCTGAAGCTCAACCCGCACCCGGACATCCCCGGCCGCGAACATGGCTACGCGGTATTCGGGCAGGTGGTGGACGGTATGGACGTGGTCGACCGCATCGCCGCCCTGCCCACGCACGCAGTCAACGAGGATTTCGCCAACGTACCGGTCGATCCGGTGGTGATCGTCAAGGCCAGGTCGCGATCCTGCCGCCAGTAGGGGACAAGGATGAACCGGCTTCGATGAGCACCCTGCTGCTGTCCGACCTGCACCTGCCGAATCAGCCGTCGCCGCTGCGTGAGGCCTTCAAGGGGTTTCTGGCCGGCCCGGCGCGGGCGGCCCGGACCGTCTACATCCTTGGCGACCTGTTCGAATACTGGATCGGCGACGACGTGGGGCAGCGAGAATACGGGCCGGAGCTTGCCGCCTTGCGCGCGCTCAGCAGCAGCGGCGTGCGGATCGGCTTCATGCATGGCAACCGCGACTTCATGGTCGGCAAACGGTTCGCCGCCGCCAGCGGCATGGAACTGCTGCACGACCCCTTGCCCATCCAGCTGGGGGGCGTGTCCACGCTGCTGTCGCATGGCGACATTTTCTGCATCGACGATCTTGCCTACCAGCGCTGGCGGAGCTTTTCACGCAACCCACTGGCGCAGGCGATTTACCGCCGGCTGCCGGAATCGGCCCGCCTGCG
>CAJCJI010000469.1 GCA_903970595.1 Verrucomicrobiota bacterium | reverse complement strand
GGCCCGTGGCCGCCGTGGTGTATGCGCAAAACAGCCGGCGGCCACGGGCCGCCCTACAATGACGGGTAAGGCGAAGAGCAGACACATGCGCATCCACTGGCTGCAGCACGCCGACTTCGAAGACCTGGGCTGCATCGCCCCCTGGCTCGCCGCGCAGGGGCACGCCGTTTCCGGTACGCGCCTCTACGCCGGCGAGATCGCGCCGGAGGCCGCGACCTTCGACGCCCTGATCGTGATGGGCGGGCCGATGAACATCTACGAATATGAGCGCCATCCCTGGCTGCGCGCGGAAAAGGCCCTGATCCGCTCCGCCGCGGATGCCGGCAAGCGCGTGCTCGGCATCTGCCTCGGCGCGCAGCTGCTGGCCGATGTGCTGGGCGGCGCGGTGACGCGCAATGCGCAAAGCGAGATCGGCTGGTTCCCGCTGCACCTCACCGCGGCGGGGCGCGCATCGCCGCTGTTCGCCGATCTGCCCGAGCGCTTCACCGGCTTTCACTGGCACGGCGACACCTATGCCCTGCCGCCCGGCGCCGAGTGCCTGGCGGCGAGCGAGGCCTGCGCGCAGCAGGCGTTCGCGCTGGGCGGGCAACTGCTGGGCCTGCAGTTCCACCTGGAAGTGACGCGGGAAAATGCCGCCGAGTGGTTCCGTCACGAACAGCCGGCACCCGCGCCTTACGTGCAAGCGCCCGGGCACATCCTGGCGCAGCGTGAATGCTTCGAGGAGAACAACCGCTGGATGCGGGCGGTGCTGGGGCGCTTCTTCTAACCGTTAACTGCCATCCCACGCATTTTTGTAGGGCGGGCCATGCCCGCCGCTGTCGCGCGATTTGATGCTGCGCCCGGCGGGCACGGCCCGCCCTACAATTGCTGTGAGGAGACAAGCTGGTCCCCTCGCCCCTCACAGCGCCGCAGGCGCGACCTCACTCCTCACCGTCTTCTCAAGCCCCGGCCGGAACACGCTCGTCGGCGGGCGCGGTGTTGCGCTTGCGGCTGCGGGCGCGCTTGCTGCGCTGCGGCTTGCCCTGGCCCAGTTCCTTGACGTAGCGATGCAGGGTTTCGGTGGCTTCGGCGCGGCCGTCGCGGGCATGGTCGCCCATGTTGGAGCGGTAGTAGTCGTAGTTGCCCAGGAAGCGGTCGACATCGCTCGGGGTCAGGCGATGGCGATCGCCGCCCATGCCCACGCCCATGCGCTCGATCATGTAGGCATTGAGCCTTTGCTCGAAGGCTTCCTCCGGCAGCGCCAGGATCGGCTTGCCGAAATGGATTGCTTCGCCGATGAGCTGGTTGCCGGCGGTGGACAGCACCGCGCGGCAGCTGGCGAGGTCGCGGATGAAACCTTCGTTGCTGGGCGCGCGGAAGTCCAGGTTTTCCGACTGGCCGCGGAACGGCGTGCCGTAGACCACCACCGGCAGGTCAAGCAGGCGCAGGGCGCGGTCGATGTGCGGCAGGTACTGGTGTTCGCCCTTGTTGAAGTAGGCCATCAGGAACTCGCCGTTGTCCTGCGCCTGCACCTGCAATACCTCCGGCCGCAGCATCGGGCCGACGATGCGCATGTTCGGATAGGCCGGTTCCGCCGGGTAGAAGCTGGAGATGAGGATGCGCTCGGGCACGCCCATCAGGGCGCGGTAGCCGATGGCGTCGCGCAGGCCGAGCAGGCGCAGGTCCGGCGGAAAGTGCGGCTTGCAGTAGGCGATAATGCCGACGTGGTCGTAGCTGATGCGGGGAATCTTCAGCTTCTGCGCGGCGCGATGGGTCCAGGCTTCCGAGTCGGATATCACCAGGTCGATGCCGCGGTCGCGGAATTCTTTCTCCACCATGGCAGCGCCGGCGCCGCCGAACAGCAGGTCCGCCATCGGCGCGAAATTGCGCTTGATGGTCAGGCCGGTGGAATGGCCGCCCCGCTCGTTGTAGGCATAGCCGATGATGGGGATGCGCACGGTGGGGAAATGCGGTGCCAGCACTTCGTAGGCGTCGCCTCCGGCGAACACCGTGACATCGTGCTCGGCCATCAGAGAAGGCAGCACCGCGCCGCTGCGCATGGCATGGCCGCGCCCGTAGCCCATCACCCCGTATGCGATCCGCATGGTTCGCCGCTCCGCGGCGCTCAAGCGCCGATGTCCAGGAAACAAGGTCTGCGAAAAGCCCTATTCGGACAATTATGGGAAGAGAATGTGACAAACCGGTGGAACTTCATGGAATTGTCACCACGCCGAATCCCGATATGATGGCGAAATCGTCTTTCCAATTTCACCCACATGCAATATTTGCTCGACGGCGATCTCTGGGCCGCCCTCCTGACGCTGGCCGGCCTGGAGATTGTACTAGGCGTCGATAACATCATCTTCCTGTCGATCAGCGCCGCCAGGCTGCCGGAGGAACAGCGGGGGCGGGCGCGCACCATCGGCCTGGCCGGGGCCATGCTCACGCGCATCCTGCTGCTGCTGTCGGTGGCCTTCCTGGCGCGGCTGACCGCGCCCTGGGTCACGATCCTGGGACGGGAACTCTCCGGCCGCGACTTCATCCTGCTCATCGGCGGCCTGTTCCTGATGGCCAAGAGCACGCTGGAGATGCACGAGCAGCTCGACGGCGCCAAGGACGCCGCCGCCAGCGGCCGGCCGCCCGGGCGGATCAGCTTCTACGGGGTGATCGGCCAGATCATGGTGCTGGACATCGTGTTCTCGCTGGACTCGGTGATTACCGCGGTGGGCATGACCCGCAACATCCCGGTGATGGTGGCGGCGATCGTGGCGGCGGTGGTGGTGATGATGTTTTTTTCCGGGGCGGTGGCGCGCTTCGTGGAGAACCACGCCACCATCCGCATCCTGGCCCTGGCCTTCCTGATCCTGATCGGCATGTCGCTGGTGGCGGAAGGCTTCGACGTGCTGGTGCCCAAGGGCTACATCTACTTCGCCATGGGGTTTTCCGCGGCGGTGGAGCTGATCAACCTGCAGGTGCGGAAGCGGCGCAGGAAACCGGAGGGGAAGTAGCCGGCTGAAGCAGCTGGCCTTGGGAGGGGGCATATTTCCGCCGCCAGGCGGAAATATGAGAGACAATGCGTCGATGCAATTTGAAGCCCCGAATCTAGAGTCCCCCGGTCCGGAAGTGATCGCCCTGGTCGCGGCGCTGAATCCCGCGCAGAAAGAAGCGGTTACGGCGCCGCCCGAGCACCGGCTGGTGCTGGCGGGGGCGGGCTCGGGCAAGACGCGGGTGCTGACCCACCGCATCGCCTGGCTGATCGCGGTGGAAAACGTCTCGCCGCATTCGATCCTGGCGGTGACCTTCACCAACAAGGCCGCCTCGGAGATGCGCGGGCGCATCGAGCAGCTGCTGCAGGTGCCGGTGCGCACCATGTGGGTCGGCACCTTCCACGGCATCGCCCACCGCATGCTGCGCCTGCACTGGCAGGAAGCGCGGCTGCCGCAGAATTTCCAGATCCTCGATGCCGACGACCAACAGCGGCTGGTCAAGCGCGTGCTGCGCGGCCTGGATCTGCCGGAAGACAAGTGGCCGGCCAAGCTGGTGACCGGCTTCATCAACAGCCAGAAGGAAGAAGGGCGGCGGCCGGAGGCCCTGCAGGACCTGGGCGATTTCGCGCAGCGGCAGCTGGCGCGGGTCTACACCGCCTACCAGCAGCAGTGCGAGACCAACGGCCTGGTGGACTTCGCCGAGCTGCTGCTGCGCGCGCACGAGCTGTGCCGCGACAACGCCGCGATCCAGGCACATTACCGCAACCGCTTCCGCCATATCCTGGTGGACGAGTTCCAGGACACCAATACCCTGCAATACGCCTGGCTGCGCGTGCTGGCGGGCGAGCGCGGCGTGATCTTCGCGGTGGGCGACGACGACCAGTCGGTGTATTCCTGGCGCGGCGCCAAGGTCGAGCACATGATGCGGTTGTCGAAGGACTTTTCCGGCCTGGAAGTGGTGCGGCTGGAACAGAACTACCGCTCCACCGGCACCATCCTCAAGGCCGCCAACGGCCTCATCGCGCGCAACGTCGGCCGCCTGGGCAAGAACCTGTGGACCGAAGACGCCGAGGGCGAGCCGATCCAGCTCTACGCCGCCTTCAACGAGTACGACGAGGCGGAGTTCGTCGTCAACAAGATCAAGTCCCACCTCGACGGGCGCTGCCGCTATTCCGACCTGGCGCTGCTGTACCGCTCCAACGCGCAGTCGCGCGTGCTGGAAGAGTCGCTGATCCGCAACCGTATTCCCTACCGCATCTACGGCGGCCTGCGCTTCTTCGAACGCATGGAAGTGAAGGACACGCTGGCCTATCTGCGCCTGGTCGCCAACCGTGACGACGACGGCAGCTTCGAGCGCGCCGTCAACACGCCGGCGCGCGGCATCGGCGCCACCACGGTCGAGCGCCTGCGCATGCTGGCGCGCGAGCAGCAGTTCTCGCTGTGGAAGACGGCGCAGGGCGCGGGCGCCGGCCTGGGCCGCAGCCACGGCAACCTCAAGCAGTTCATCGACCTGGTCGAGGGCATGGCCCGGGACTGCGCGGGCCAGCCGCTGTCGAAGATGATGGAGCTGGTCATCACCCGCTCCGGCCTGCGCGAGCATTACCAGAAGGAAAAAGGCGAGCAGGCCGAGTCGCGCCTGGAAAACCTGGACGAGCTGATCAATGCCGCGCGCGGCTTCGAGCGCCCGCCCGAGGACGAGGGCCTGGACCCGCTCAACTCCTTCCTGGCGCATGCGGCGCTGGAAGCCGGCGAGCAGCAGGCCGGCGCCGGCGAGGACTGCGTGCAGCTGATGACCCTGCACGCGGCCAAGGGCCTGGAGTTTCCCATCGTGTTCCTGGTCGGCATGGAGAACGGCCTGTTCCCGCACCAGCGCGCGGTGGAGGAAGGCAGCCTGGAGGAAGAGCGGCGCCTGTGCTACGTCGGCATCACCCGCGCGCGCAAGCAGCTATACCTGACCTACGCCGAGGTGCGGCGCATCCACGGCGTCGAGCAGAGCGGCGCGCCCTCGATGTTCCTCAAGGAAATCCCGGCCGAGACCGTGGTCGAGACGCGGCCGCGCTCCGGCATCCTGCGCCCGGCCTTCGCCGCGCCCTCGCGTCCCTACGGCTCGGGCGGCGGCTACAGCCCCGGCAGCGCCTACCCCAGCCGCGGCGGTCATCGCTACGACAGCCCGCCCGCGCGTACCGCGACGAGCGCGGCCACTTCCAGCGAGGTGCCCGGCGGCTACAAGCTCGGCGCGCGCGTGCGCCATCCCAAGTTCGGCGAAGGCACCATCCTCACCTTCGACGGCGACGGCGACCGCATGCGGGTGGAAGTGCGCTTCCGCGAAGCCGGCACCAAGTGGCTGATGCTGGCGCAGGCGCGGCTGGAAACGCTGTAGGCGCGCGATGAACAAGGCCGAGTGGATTTTGCTGCTGCTGGTGGTGGGCGTACTGGTCGGTCCGTTCTTTGCCCTCAAGGCCTGGTCCAGCCTGCGTCCTCGCGGCAAGTTGCCGCCGCCGCAGCCGTATAAGGATGACGAGGATTAGAATAATTTTGGCTTAAGTGTACGCAAGCTCTCCCCTCTCCCGCCTGCGGGAGAGGGGTTGGGGGAGAGCGGCTTTCCCCGGCTTCACGGCCCCTCTCCCGACCCTTCGGGCCACCCTCTCCCGCAAGCGGGAGAGGGGACAAATTTTTAGCCCGCCTTCACCTTCACCAGCATCCCCTTGATGCCGTTGTCGTCCAGCCGCTGCAGGATCTCCTGCGCCTTGGCCAGGTTCGACTGCGGACCGATGCGCACGCGGAACCAGGTCTCACTCTGGTCGATGGTCACCTGCTCGATCTTCGACTCCACCCCCAGCAGGGCCAGGCTGGCGCGGCCGCGTTCGGCTTCGTCGCGGGTCTTGTAGGCGCCCACCTGGATCAGGTACTGACCGGGCTCGGCGATTTCCGGCGTGGTCGGCTTGCCGGTCTTGGCCGAGGCGGCGGCGTCCTCGCGCGGGATCACCACCTCGTAGCTGGGCAGCAGTTCGTAGAAGGAATATTGCGAGGGCTTCTTCGGCGGCAGGGGGATGGTCTTCTGCGCCTCCGCCGCGGCGGCAGGCAGCGCCGCCGCGCCGGCGCTCAGCGGCGAGGGCTTGGCCGGGCGGTTGATCCACACCC
>CAJCJI010000468.1 GCA_903970595.1 Verrucomicrobiota bacterium | reverse complement strand
TGAAGTGGTGTGGACCTCCGGCGGCACCGAATCCAACAACCTGGCCCTGCAGGGCGCAGCCGCCGCTGCCACGGCCAGCCGCATCCTGTATGGCGCCACCGAGCATCCGTCGGTGCTGGAGACCGCTGAAGCCCTGCGCGACCGCGGCTGGCAGGTGGAGACCATCGCCGTCGACGGCCGGGGGCTGGTCGACTGGCCGCTGTTCGAGGCCCAGCTCGCGCGCGGTCCCCTGTGTATCGCCGCCTTGATGCTCGCCAACAACGAGACCGGGGTGATCCAGGATGTGCCGCGCGCCGGTGCCCTGGTGCATGCCCAGGATGCCCTGCTGTTGGCCGACGCCGTGCAGGCCGCCGGCAAGCTGCCGCTGGACTTCAGCGCCAGCGGCGCCGACCTGATGAGCCTGTCCTCGCACAAGCTCTACGGCCCCAAGGGCGTCGGCGCCCTGCTGGTGAGGGCCGGGGTGGAGTTGAGGCCGCTGCTGCACGGCGGTGGCCAGGAGCGCGGCCTGCGCGGCGGCACCGAGAACGTCGCGGCCATCGTCGGCTTCGGCGCGGCGGCGGAACTGGCGCAGCAGGAGCTGCAGGCGCGCAACAGCCATCTGCTGGAACTGCGCGAGCGTCTGGCCGCCGGCCTGCATGCCCTGCCCGGGGTTGCGATTTTCGGCGAGCGCGCGCCGCGCCTGGGCAATACCGTGCAGTTCGGTGTGCAGGGCTGGGAAGGCGAAGCCCTGCTGATGGCCCTGGACCGCAAGGGCATCGCCGTCTCCAGCGGCTCGGCCTGCTCCAGCGGCAAGGGCGAGCCCAGCCACGTGCTCCTCGGCATGGGCCTGCCGCGGGATGTGGCTTACGGCGCCATCCGGGTGAGCCTGGGCAAGGACAATACGGTAGCGGAGATCGACCGCTTCCTCGCTGTGCTGAGCCAATTGCGGGCCGAAGCTCTAGCCGCCTGAGGCCGTAAGAAAGCGGTTCGCGCAAAGACGCAAAGCCGCAGAAAAGAAAAAACAAGAAGATTTGTATTGCGGCTTTGCGTCTTTGCGCGAGTCATGCTTTTGATTTTCGCCGCAAACCAGCGCCCGGCATGGGCCAGAGATCGTAAAATGCGCCGATGATCTATCTCGACTACGCGGCCACCACGCCGCTCGACCCCGCTGTCCTACAAGTCATGCTGCCGTATCTGTCGGCGGACGGCGCATTCGCCAATCCCGCTTCCACCCATGGCCCCGGCTATAAGGCGCGGGCGACGGTGGAAAAGGCGCGC
Organism: Verrucomicrobiota bacterium; assembly: GCA_903970595.1. Classification (GTDB taxonomy): domain Bacteria; phylum Pseudomonadota; class Gammaproteobacteria; order Nevskiales; family Nevskiaceae; genus Nevskia. The sequence goes on along the minus strand of CAJCJI010000468.1, from coordinate 1,823 downwards.
GCACAGGTGGCGGCCTTGCTGGGCGCGGAAGCCGCGGAAATCGTCTGGACTTCCGGCGCCACCGAATCCAACAACCTGGCTATCAAGGGCGCATTGGAGTTCCATGGCCGGCGCAACGCCCACATCGTCACCTCGCGCACCGAGCACAAGTGTGTGCTCGACACCTGCCGTCATCTGGAAACGCAAGGCGCGCGAGTGACCTATCTCAAGCCCGGCGCGGGCGGCCTGGTCAGCCCCGAGCAGGTGCTGGAGGCGCTGACCCCGGATACGGTGCTGGTCTCCCTGATGTGGGTCAATAACGAGATCGGCGTGGTGCAGGAGGTGCAGCGCCTGGCGCCGCTGCTGCGCGAGCGCGGCGTGCTGTTCCATGTCGATGCGGTGCAGGCGGCCGGCAAGCTGCCCATCGACCTGCGCGAAACCCCGATCGACCTGCTCTCGGTCTCGGCCCACAAGATCTACGGTCCCAAGGGCATGGGCGCGCTCTACGTGCGCAAGAAACCCCGCGCCCGGCTGGCACCGCAGATGCACGGAGGCGGCCACGAGTGGGGCATGCGCTCGGGCACGCTTTCGACCCACCAGATCGCCGGCATGGGCGCGGCGTTCGCCATCGCCGCGGAGCGGCTGGCGTCCGACGCCGGGCGCCTGTCCGGGCTGCGCGACCGCCTGTGGCAGCGGCTGCAGGCGCTGCCGCGCATCCTGCGCAACGGCGACCCGGGCCGCGCTGCGCCGCACATCCTCAATGTGAGCTTCGAAGGTGTGGAAGGCGAGGCCTTGCGCGCTGCCCTGCCGGAGCTGGCAGTGTCCAGCGGCTCGGCCTGCTCCTCCGCAACGCAGGAACCGTCCTACGTGCTGCGCGCCCTCGGCCGCGACGACGAGCTGGCCAATGCCAGCCTGCGCTTCTCGCTGGGGCGCGGTACGACCGAGGCCGAGATCGAACAGGCCGCCGAGAAAGTGATCAAACAGGTAGAGTGGCTGAGGGAGCTATCGCCATTATGGAAACCGTAACTGCCACAGACGCCAACCCTTTCGGCTACGCCGAATCCATTTGGCGCCTGTTCCTGGAAACGCCGCATGCCGGCGAGTTCGCGCCGGGAACCCCCGGGGTCGTCACCGGCGAGGCCGGCAGCAAGGCTGCCCGCTCCGTGCTGCGCCTGCAGCTGCGCTTCGAGCAGGGCCGGGTGGCGGACGTGCGCTACAAGGCTTACGGCTGTCCCAACAGTATCGCCGTGGGGGCCTGGATCGTCGATTGGTGCCTGGGCAAAACCCCGGCCGAACTGGCCAGCCTGCGCGCGGCCGATCTGCGCGCGGCGCTTGAAATCGCCGACGATCGGGCCCATTGTGCGTTGTTGGGGGAGGACGCGCTGCAGGCCGCCCTCGCCGCCATCGCCCCATCGAAAAATCGAGTGAATTCATGAGCATCGCGTTGACCGAATCCGCCGCACAGCGCGTCCAGGCGCAGCTGGCCCGCCGCGGCAAGGGCCTGGGTTTGCGCGTGGGCGTGAAGAAATCCGGTTGCTCCGGCTATGCCTACACCCTGGATTACGCCGACGCCGCCGGCCCGGAAGACGAGATTTTCCAATCCCACGGCGCCGCCGTGGTGGTGAGCCGCGAGCATCTGCCGATGCTGCAGGGCTTGACCGTGGACTTCCAGCGCGAAGGCTTGAATGAAGCCTTCAAGTTCCGCAATCCCAACGTCAAGGGCGAGTGCGGCTGCGGCGAGAGTTTTGCCGTGTAATGAACCGGCGGCCGAAGGGCCGCCGACCACTGCCCCTTATACCCGGCAGCCCGCTGGCTGCGGGCTCCCCTTGGGGGAGAGGGGAGGG
>CAJCJI010000467.1 GCA_903970595.1 Verrucomicrobiota bacterium | reverse complement strand
CCCTGTGCCTCGGCCGCGGAGGGCTATACGCTGCGCGGCGACCTGGAACAGGGCGCCGTGGTGTTCGGCCACACCGAGCCCGGCGCCAGCGTCTCGCTCGACGGCCGCAAGCTGCTGCTCACCGCCCACGGCGACTTCGTGTTCGGCTTCGATCGCGACGCCACGCCCGACGCCGAATTGCGCATCGCGCTGCCCGGCAAGGCGGCGACGGTGCGCCACCTGAGCGTGCGTCCGCACCACTGGGACATCCAGCGTATAGAGGGCCTGCCGCCGGACCTGGTGAATCCGCCGCCGGAGACCGGGCAGCGCATCGCCGCCGAGGCCAGGCTGATCGCCGCGGCGCATGAGCGGGATACCGCCATCGATGCCTTCACCGAGCGCTTCGCCTGGCCGGCCAAGGGCCGTGTGTCCGGCGTTTTCGGCAGCCAGCGCATCCTCAACGGCACGCCCAAGCAGCCGCACTACGGAGTGGATGTGGCCGTACCGACCGGAACGGCGGTGACCGCGCCGGCCGGCGGCATCGTCGCCCTGGCCGAGCCAGACCTGTACTTCACCGGCGGCACTATCATCCTCGATCACGGCCATGGGCTGTCTTCGGTGCTGGTGCACCTGTCCCGGCTGCTGGTCAAGCCCGGCGACCGGGTGCAGCGCGGCCAGCTGATCGCCCGCTCGGGCATGACCGGCCGCGCCACCGGGCCGCACCTGCACTGGGGTGTCTACTGGTTCGGAGCGCACCTGGATGCGCAGCGCCTGGTCGGGCCGATGCGCTGAAAAGATGCCTGGGCGGCCTCACCACTGCCAGGCGGCGGTGATGCTGCCGTAGCTGTCGTGGCCGTTCTGCCCGTGGAACTCCTCGCTGCGGCGCACATAGGTGAAATCGACGCGCAAGCTGCGCCAACCCATGGCCGAAAAGCCCACGGCCTGGTCGTGTACCCAGACGTACTTGCCGATGGAAGGGCTGCGCTCGAAGGAATTGCCGTCCAGGAAGATATTGTGGGCCACCGCCCGTTCCTGGAAGCCGGCAAAAATATTGACGCTCCAGTTCCTGCGGATCGCGGCGGGATCGAAATAGCCCGCCCCGCTGATCCCGGGCTGGATCAGGTGCGGACCGAAGGCGCTTTCGAGTCCCCAGCCGGCGCGCAGCAGCACCGTCGCTTCGCCGTAGGTCAGCACGTTGCCCGCCGTCGCCCCCAATTCCGGCACCACGTCGGCATTCAGGCCGTCGCTGGCGGGATCGCGCAGGGCCAGGCGCCATTTGCGCAGGTAGCTCACGTCGAGCGCCGGTTCATTCCTGAGCTGGTGGCTCCAGCCTTCTGCGAGGCCGAAGCCGAAGGCCTTGTGGAAGGTGTTCTGCACCTCGTCGCCCAGGGCCCAGGGGCCGACCACGCCGATGCTGGCGGACAAGCTCTCGAGCGCCCGGTGATCCCGCTCCTGCAGCAGGTTGAAGCCGGTGTAGAGCCAGGCCGCGTAGGGCCGATCCTGCGGGTCCGGCACCGACAGGCTCTTGTTGGCCGGGGTGAACAGCTGCTGTCCCAGGACGGTCCACTCGAAGCGCTGCTCGTCGGCCTGGCCCGCGTGCGGAAACAGCGGCCGCAAGGCCGACTCGATATTGGTGCTGACGCGCGCCGCCCAGCCCTGGTCCATTGACAGCGGCGCCGAAAGATACGCCAGGTTCACGCCGTTGACGTAATGGCGGTCCTCATCGACCACGAAATTGTTGTTTTCGGCCGTCAGCGACCACCAGCCCGCGGCCGCGGAGTCCGCCCGGACAGTTCCTGCCAGGCAAAGCATGGCCAGCCCCAAGATGAGGCCTGACGCAGGAATAAAGGAAAACCTGGGGAATACACGTGAGCCGTCGTCGGTCGACAACATTCAAATGGTCCGCATTCACCAAGCTGTTGCTGATTGACGAAGAAATGAGTGCCGGCTGCCTGCCGCTTTTCTATGGCGCCGGGCTTGGCGCAGGCCTTGGCATGCCGGAAGATCCCGGCGAAAAATGCCTTGAGTCAGGGCGCCCTGTCAAGTTTCGAGCCCGGTCAATGCGTGATTTGCCGGGGGTCAATCAGTATTTTGCCGGAGAAACTATCGTATTCCCGGCTTCCTTCGTCGCCGAATTCGCGCCGGCCGCTGCGCCCGCAAACGGCAGCGGCCGGCCTGTCCTGCGGCCGCCCGGCTTACTTGTGGATGGCGCTGTTGGTGCGCACGTGCAGCTGCGTCAATTCCTTGACGTCCAGCTCGCCGTCTTTATTCGTATCAAGACGATCGAATTCGGCTTCCATGTAGGCCATGAACTCCTGCTTGGACACCTTGCCGCTCTGGTCGGTATCCATCAACAGCAGCAGGCGCTTGGTGGCGGAGTCGGCGGTACCGCTGTGCTGATCGGCCGGGGCGGGCACTGGGGTTGGAGCGGCGGTGGTGCCGTTGCCGGCGAAGGCGCTGGCGGCGAACAGCCCCGCAAGTGCGAATGCAACGTAGCGTGCTTTTTTCATGATCGGCTCCTCTCAAAAGGTGTGAAGTGCAAATTCCCAAGCGACCGCTGTATTTTTTGGATTCATCTTCGTCGCCACCTCCTTGCCGTTTAAAACGGCATGCCGCACTCGAATGGCGGGCACCGGCGGATTCCGTTGCGGCGTCGCTCCGCTCGAGCGCCACTTATGCTGGCACGGCTGGTATACAAATGTCTTTCATCCTTGCGCAATCCTTGGCAAGAGGATCCAGCCGGCCGTTCCCTCAAGGCCCTCATAGGGAATCGAGCGGCTCCTGATCCCCGTTCGCGATGTAGGCCAGTGTTTGCAGATCCTGGTCCATGTTCCTGCTACAAGGCCGCAGGAATGGCTGTGACACTTCACGGTGTTCTTGGCGGCCTGATGCAGAACCTGCCCGATGAACGGCGCTACCCGGCCTGGCGGAATTTGCCGCGCGCGGCGAGCATCTTCTGCGTTTTCTGCTGCTTTGCCGCCTGGGCTTTTTCCCAGGCGTGCTCGGAGAATGCGGCGAATTCATCCGCGAGCCGGCTCAGCTGCGGCTGGGCCAATTGCCAGGCGCGCGCGGCGCCATTGATCTTGCGGTCGATCTCGGCGTGGCAGGCGGTGCAATGCAGGGTCTGGTACGAGTCCCGCTCATGCACCGTCGCGCCGCCGCAATGCGCGCAAGCCGTGGCGGTGTCGTGGCCCTCGATCTCGATCAGGGGCGTGTGGGTCTTGATGCAGGCCCAGCGCAGCGCCGACTCCAACTCGCCGACACCGGCTACGACGCGGCCGGAGCGTGCCTGGGCGTTGAAGGGCGCCCGCTCGCCGGTGTCGGCGTCCACCGTCAGGGCCGCCTCGCGCAGATCCAGCGGCTCGATCGCGATGGCCGCATAGCGGCGCGCCAGGTCGATAGCCACTTCACGCCAGTGGCCGCGGCGCCGGTTGCGCGCCGTGCGTGCGATATGGCTGGCATCCTGCCAGCGCAGGCGATCCGCGGCGCGCCAGGCCGGCAGCTGCAGCAGCCAGCCGCAGCTGGGCTCGGCCGAGTCGGCCA
>CAJCJI010000466.1 GCA_903970595.1 Verrucomicrobiota bacterium | reverse complement strand
GGAATGCTGTGGAACAGGGTGCTGGCGGTGTACATCAGCACCAGCGCGCTGCCGAAAATGGCGGCGGCGGTGATGTCGCGCGCATGGCCCCATACCGCGGCCTTGGCCACCAGGATGGTCAGCCCGGCGATGGACAGCAGGGCGCCGATGCCGTGGGTCAGGCCGTGGGCCAGTTCCTCGCCGAAGGTGTAGATGGTCTCGCGGACGCGCTCGACCGGGGACGCGGGCGGCTCCGCTTCGACCTTGTCCTCAAGCCGGCTGCTGGCGGTCATCGACCTTCTCCATGTTCGGGGAGGTCTCGCCGACTGCCTGCGCCGCCATGTTCTTGATGCGTTCCACCATGGCATAAAAGCCGTTGCGGCGGTTCATGCTCAGGTGGCTGTCCAGGCCCAGCCTGGCGAACGCGCCGCCGATGTCGGTGTCGAGGATTTCGCGCGGGGTGCGGCCGGAGCAGAGCATCAGCAGCACCGCAATCAGGCCCTTGACGATGTGCGCGTCCGAGTCGCCCTCGAAATGCAGGGTCAGCGGCGGACCGGGTTCGCTGCGCGCGCTGAGCCACACCTGGCTCATGCAGCCGCGCACCTGGTTGGCCTCGTTGTGTTCGGCCGCAGGCAGCGGCGGCAGCTTGCGGCCGAGTTCGATGAGATAGCGGTAGCGCTCTTCCCACTCGCCCAGCATCTCGAAAGTGTCGGCCAATTCCGCCAGCTGCATGTCCTTGCGTCCGTAGTTTGTGTTCAAGCGTACCCGGCCTATGTTATCCGCGAACCGCTGGGGTATGGTGTGGAAATGTTGATCCGACTCAAGCCGCAGTATCCGATCCGGCCTTCCGAAATCACCCCGGAGGGCGTGTATCACGGCCGCCGCCGCTTCCTGGCGCAGCTCGGGCTGGGCGCCATTGGCCTGGCCGCGAGCGCCTGCGGCAAGGCGGGCGCTCCAAGCGGCGCCCCTCAGCCTCAAGCTGCGGGCGATAGCGCCGGCTTCAAGCTGGACAAGCGTACCGACATGGCCGGCAAGGAGGCGCCCACGCCTTACGAGGACGTGACGCACTACAACAACTACTACGAGTTCGGCACCGACAAGTCCGAACCGGCCGAGTATGCCGGCACGCTGCGCACGCGGCCCTGGACCCTGGCGGTGGAGGGGGAATGCGATGCGCCCGGGCACATCGGCATCGACGACCTGCTCAAGCTGTTCCCCCTGGAGGAGCGCATCTACCGGCACCGCTGCGTCGAGGGCTGGAGCATCGTGGTGCCCTGGGACGGCTTTGCCCTGGGACCCCTGCTGGCCCGCTTCAAGCCCAATTCCAAGGCCAAATACGTGGCCTTCACCACGCTCTACGATCCGAAGCAGATGCCGCATGCGGGCGGCGTGCTGCCCTGGCCCTACCGCGAGGGCCTGCGCCTGGACGAAGCCATGCACCCGCTGGCCTTCCTGAGCCTGGGCCTGTACGGCAAGGCCCTGCCCAACCAGAACGGCGCGCCGCTGCGCCTGACGCTGCCCTGGAAATACGGCTTCAAGAGCATCAAGTCGATCGTGCGCATCGAATTCACCCAGCAGGCGCCGCAGACCACCTGGAACATCTCGGCGCCGGACGAGTATGGCTTCTACGCCAACGTCAATCCCGGCGTCGATCATCCGCGCTGGAGCCAGAAGACCGAGCGCCGCCTGGGCGAGTTGTTCAAGCGGCCGACGCTGCTGTTCAACGGCTATCCGGAGGTGGCCTCGCTGTACTCCGGCCTGGACCTGCGCACCTATTTCTGATGCGCCCCATCCGGTTCACGTTGTGGCTCAAGCTCGCCGCCTGGGCGCTGTGCCTGTATCCGGCGGCGGCGCTCGCCTGGCGGACCTACAGCGGCCACCTGGGCGCCAATCCGGTGGAGACCCTGGAGCACGGCAGCGGCAGCACCGCCCTGCGGATACTGCTCGCGACCCTGGCGATGACGCCGCTGCGCCAACTTACCGGCCGCCCGGAACCCATCCAATTGCGCCGCACCCTGGGCCTATTCGCATGCGTTTACATGTGCGTGCACTTCGCGATGTACCTGGTGTTCGACCTGGAGTTGTCCCTGCCCAAGCTGGGCGAGGACCTGGTCAAGCGCACTTACATCACCCTGGGCTTTTCCTGCTGGCTGCTGCTGCTGCCGCTGGCGCTGACGTCCACCGACGGCTGGCAGCGCCGGCTCAAGCGCCGCTGGAAAAGCCTGCACCGCCTGATCTACCCGGCCGCCCTGCTGGCTTGCGGCCATTTCATCTGGCTGGTGAAGAAGGACGAAACCGAGCCGATGATTTATCTGGGGGTGCTGCTGGTGCTGCTCGGATGGCGCCTGCCATGGCGCCGCTGGGCCAGGGGTATACTAGGGGCTCAGACCACCACCTGAGTTTCAGGACGCGGCGCGCACGGATGCGGCAGGGCTTACCAGCATGGTCTGGCCGGCTTGTCGCGGTGCCGCGTACAACAGACCCGATCTTTCCCCATGTCCACCCGCCCCTCCGGCCGCAAGGCCGATCAGCTTCGTCCCATCTCCATCCAGCGGCAGTTCACCAAGCATGCCGAGGGATCGGTGCTGGTCAGCTTCGGCGACACGCGGGTGCTGTGCACCGCCAGCGTGGAGGAGCGCGCGCCGGCCTGGCGCAAGGAGCAGGGCGGCGGCTGGCTGACCGCGGAATACGGCATGCTGCCGCGCGCCACGCACTCGCGCAGCAAGCGCGAGGCGGCGCAGGGCAAGCAGAACGGCCGCAGCCAGGAAATCCAGCGCCTGATCGGCCGTTCCCTGCGCTCGGTGCTGGATCTGAGCGCCCTGGGCAACTTCACCATCACCATCGATTGCGACGTGCTGCAGGCCGACGGCGGCACCCGCACCGCCAGCATCACCGGCGGCTACGTCGCCCTGGTGGAGGCAATCGGCGCGATGCGCAAGCGCGGCCAGATCAAGACCAATCCGCTGCATGGGCAGGTGGCCGCGGTGTCGGTGGGCATCTACCGCGGCGAGCCGGTGCTGGACCTGGACTATCTGGAAGATTCCGACTGCGAGACCGACATGAACGTGGTGATGAACGGCGCCGGCCAGTTCGTCGAAGTGCAGGGCACCGCCGAGGGCCATGCGTTCCGGCGCGAGGAGCTGGACGCCATGCTCAACCTGGCCGGCCGCGGCATCGCCGACCTGGCCAAGGCGCAGAACCAGGCGCTGGGCGTCCAGGGCTAGGTTGCAGTCATGGCCACCGAAGTGGTGCTCGCCAGCCGCAACGACGACAAGCTGGCGGAGATGCAGGCGCTGTTCGCGCCGCTGCGCTGGAAGCTGCGCTCCATCGCCGAGTTCAGCGACGACGCGGCCGAGGAAACCGCGCCGAGCTTTGTCGAGAACGCCCTGCTCAAGGCGCGCCACGCCACCCTGATCTCCGGCCTGCCCGCCATCGCCGACGATTCCGGCCTGGAAGTGGCGGCGCTGGAAGGCGCGCCCGGCGTGCGTTCGGCGCGTTATGCCGGCGAAGCCGCCAGTGATTCTGACAACAACCAGAAGCTGCTGGCAGCGCTCAAGAACGTCGCCGAGGAGCAGCGCGGCGCGCGCTTCGTCTGCCTGATGGTCTACCTGCGCCACGCCGACGACGCCACGCCCCTGATCGCCCAGGGCAGCTGGCGCGGCACCATCCTCAACAACCCGCGCGGCACCAACGGCTTCGGCTACGACCCCCTGTTTTTCGTGCCGGACCTGAAGCGCAGCGCCGCCGAACTGGACGCCGAACTGAAGAACCGGGTCAGCCATCGCGGCAAGGCGGCGCGGGTGCTGTATTCGATGATTCATGACGCTGCGGCTTGAAGCCGCCGGGAGGCGGGAGGCGGGAGGCGAGAGGCGGAGAAAAGCGCTTGCGCCGCTTGAGGGCATCCCGCTCTCGCTCTACATCCATTTCCCGTGGTGCGTGCGTAAATGTCCCTATTGCGACTTCAATTCGCACGCGGCGCGCGGCGACATCGAAGAAGACCGCTACATCGACGCGCTGATCCGCGATCTCGACTACGAGCTGTCTTTAGCGCCTCTCGCCTCCCGCCTCTCGCCCCCCGGGCGAAGCCTCCCACCTCCCCTAGCCAGCATCTTCGCCGGCGGCGGCACCCCCAGCCTGTTTTCCGGCCGCGCCGTCGGCCGCCTGCTGGAGGCCGTGGCGGCGCGCCTGGCCTTCGCGCCGGACATCGAGATCACCCTGGAAGCCAATCCCGGCACCGCCGACGCGGGCAATTTCAGCGAGTACCGCGCCGCCGGCGTGAACCGGCTGTCGATCGGAGTGCAAAGCCTGGAGGACGCCCAGCTCAAGCGGCTGGGCCGCATCCACGGCCGCGACGAGGCGCTGGCCGCCTACCGCACGGCGCGCGCCGCCGGCTTCGACAACATCAACCTGGACCTGATGTACGCCCTGCCGCAGCAGACCCCGGCGCAAGCCCTGGCCGACTTGCGCGCGGCCTGCGCGCTGGCGCCGGAGCACCTGTCCTACTACCAGCTGACGCTGGAGCCGAATACCGAGTTCGCCGCACACCCGCCGCCGCTGCCGGACGACGAGACCGCCTGGACCATGCAGCTGGCCGGGCAGGACCTGCTGGCCGCCCAGGGCTACGCGCAGTACGAGGTTTCCGCCTATGCGCAGACGGGCCGCCAGTGCCGGCATAACCGCAACTACTGGGAATTCGGCGACTATCTGGGGGTTGGCGCAGGTGCGCACGGCAAATACAGCAGTCCCGGCGGCATCGTCCGCCGCGCCCGGCACAAGCATCCGCGCAGCTACCTGGAGGCCGCTGGCGGCGCCGCCGCGGTGCAAGAGGAAAAAGCGGTGGCGGCGGCGGAGCTGCCGTTCGAGTTCGCCATGAACGCACTGCGCCTGAACCAAGGCTTTTCCAGGGACCTGTTCGAGCACCGCACCGGCCTGCCCATCGCCGCGCTCGACACCGCGCTGAACCAAGCCCGGCAAAAGGGTCTAATCGAGGAAGACCGCCACCAGATCCGCGCCAGCGCCTTCGGCCGCGCCCACCTCAATGCCCTGCTGCGCGAATTCCTCTGACCCGGAAGGCCCCATGATCGAGGAAACCACCGTCACCTGCCCCGCCTGCTGGGAAACCATCGAACTGACCGTGGACCTCAGCGCCGGCTCGCAGACCTATACCGAAGACTGCTCGGTGTGCTGCCGGCCGATGACCGTCCGCCTGTGGGTATCCGACGAGGGCCGGGAATACACGGTCGAGGTCGAGCCGGAGAGCGATTGAGAAGCCTCACAGCCTGGCCCTTGCCCCAAACCCCCCACTCCGCTAGACTTCGCGCCCCTTCTTCTGCGCCTATCGGCTTCCGCCCTTGGATTCCGGGGCGCAGACTTGACGAGAAATGACATGAAAGCAGACGCCCATCCGAATTACGTGGAAATCAACGTTTCCTGCAGCTGCGGAAACAAATTCAAGACCCGCTCCACCGTGGGCCACGACCTGCAGATCGAAGTCTGCTCCAAGTGCCACCCCTTCTACACCGGCAAGCAGAAGGTGATGGAAACCGGCGGCCGTGTCGACAAGTTCAAGAAGCGCTACACCAAAGGTGACGCCAAAGCTGCGTGATCGTCGCTTATCCGCGCTTAAAAGGCCGCCTTCTGGCGGCCTTTTTATTTCAGCAACAGCTTTTTTAACTGTCCGGTCAGGGATGACCGGTTCTTGGACAGGACGTCCATGCTGCTGACCGGTTCTTGGACAGGATGTCCACCGTGCTTTCCCCATCTGGCGGCGCGTGGGCAAAACTCGTTATGCTTGCTGGGCTTAGGCGCCCATTGCCATCGATTCCGAAGTTTTGCCGCGGACGGCGTTTGCGGCACTGCGGCAACCCGAATCCAGCAGCCCAGACGGAGAGTGCGGTCATGACGAACAGCTACAGCCTGGTGAACAACGAAACCGGAGAAAAAGTCGAGCTGCCGCTGGTGCAGGGCACGCTTGGACCGCCGGGCGCCGACGTCGGCAAGGTCTACGACAAGATGGACCTGTTCACCTACGATCCCGGCTTCACCTCCACCTGCTCCACCAAGAGCGCCATCACCTACATCGACGGCGACCAGGGCGTGCTGCTATACCGCGGCTACCCGATCGAACAGCTTGCCGCCAGCTCCACCTTCATCGAAGTGGCCTACCTGGTGCTCAACGGCGAACTGCCGAACCAGGCCCAGCTCGACGGCTTCGAAGCCTCGATCCGGCGCCACACCATGATCAACGAGTCGCTGCGGCGCTTCTTCGACGGCTTCAATTACGACGCGCACCCGATGGCCATGCTCACCGGCATCGTCGGCTCCCTGTCGGCGTTCTACCACGACACCACCAACAACAAGGACGCCAAGCACCGCGAAATCTTCGCGCACCGCATGATCGCGAAGATCCCGACCATCGCGGCGGCCGCCTACAAGCGCTATTTCGGCCAGCCCTTCATGTATCCGCAGAACCACCTGGACTACTGCTCCAACCTGCTCTACATGATGTTCGCAGTGCCGGCCGAGCCCTACCACGTCGACCCGGTGGCGGCCAAGGCGCTGGACATCCTGTTCATCCTCCACGCCGACCATGAGCAGAACGCCTCCACCTCCACCGTGCGCCTGGCCGGCTCCACCGGCTGCAACCCCTATGCCGCCATCGCCAGCGGCATCGCCGCGCTGTGGGGCCCGGCCCATGGCGGCGCCAACGAAGCGGTGCTGAAGATGCTGGGCGAGATCGGCAACGTCAAGAACGTGCCGGGCTTCCTGGCCAAGGTCAAGGACAAGAACAGCGGCGTGCGCCTGATGGGCTTCGGCCATCGCGTCTACAAGAACTTCGACCCGCGCGCCACCATCATCCGGGAGCAGTGCCACAAGGTGCTCAAGCACCTGGGCAAGGAAAACGATCCGCAGCTCGAGCTGGCGCTGGAGCTGGAACGCATCGCCCTCACCGACGACTACTTCAAGGACCGCAAGCTCTACCCGAACGTCGATTTCTACTCGGGCATCATCTACAAGGCCCTGGGCATCCCGGTGAACATGTTCACGCCGATGTTCGCCATCGCCCGCACCGTTGGCTGGGTGGCGCACTGGTCGGAAATGGTGTCGGAGCCGGGCGGCCTCAAGATCGGCCGGCCGCGGCAAGTTTATGTGGGCTCGCCGGTGCGGGAGTACAAGGGACTGGCGTCGCGCTGAGCGGGTTTTCCCGGGTTCCCTCTCCCCACGAGATGGGGTGAGGGTTGGGTGAGGGGCCTGCTGTTTGCTTGATGCGCGGCGCTCTCACGTTCGTCATTCCCGCGAAAGAATGAACCAATTCTAGTAAGTTGATTTCATTGTAATATTTATGAAGATATTTGTCTGTGTAGGAACTGTGCAGAACATTTTCTCTTCACAGACAAAAACTTTGTTTTTCCGCTTCCATGCAGTTGACCGAGCAATTTGTTACAAGCATCACATCGATTCATTTTGAGCCCTCCGTTCTTGGTAATAGGTGCGGCTGACAATTTTACTGCTCATGGCCTACCACGCTAGCTATTAGTAGATGTGGGCATTGGTAAACCCATTGGAGAGCCACGCTCTCACCTCTCGCTGATTCATCGGACCTTGGACGCTGACGTCTTGTTGCCGCGGCGCGCATCTATAAGAATAAGCTCCTTTCCCTGCTTTAACTTCAGCGCCTTAAGCACTCTCAAGACTGCATCAAGCTCCGAATCCGAGAAGAACAGGATTACTTTGATAGACCTGTTCGTTTGGTTCGCAGCTTCATAGACACCAACTTGATTCGCCAGATTTTGCTTCAGCTTCGAGTTGGTTGCGAGCTTGAATTCAACCAGCGTCGAATCGCTTGCACCTCTGGAAATCTTGTAGTCTACAGGACCGCGTCCATTGTTCACCTCGGAGTTTACGTCATCTATAGAGGCAAACCACGTGAGGCGAAATATCAACTGCAGATCCTGCTCACGTTTGATTGGCTTGCCCTTGACGTAGAAAAACTTGTACCCGTCATTGTTCTCAATGACCTGCTTGAGGAACATGACACGTCGGTGCGCCTCGTCGAAGGTTCGCCCCTGGTCCCTATAGAAGTCATTCTCGACCAAGAGGTCGACCAACTCTCTTACATGATTGATAAAGGCGGTTTCTGTTTCGACCACCTTTTGATCGCTCACAGCGACGGCTTTATCGCCCGTGTCCTCCTTGTATCGGATGTAATGATCGATTAGCTCGGGATACTTGCGAATGGTTCGAGCAGCCGCATCGTTTCGATCCTTTTTCTTAGCGCTGAACGGAATTTGCCTAAGAAAATAGTCATTGACCTGCCCACGCAGTTCAATGTTGGGGATCGCAGAGATGATGTCCTCAAAATCCCCGATGATGTCGTGCCGGTTTATCCAGGCCTCATCTTTAGTCAGGATGTCCCTGGGAGTCAGAAGGACGTAATCGCCGTCTATGAAGGGCAGCGTGTAGCTCTTGGTGATCCAGCGCCTAGTCCGATAGTCGAATTGTGCATGATTGACCGGCACTAGCTTAGTCCGCCGCCTGTCCAGTCCGGTAGTCGCAAACTGTTGCGTGTACTCGCACAGGAAGCCTTTGATCAAATTGGTCGTAAAGTCGCTGATGTAGTCCTTGCCAACACCGTCTTTGACCAGGCATAGCTTCTCCAAGTGGCTGCCCTTCGTGATCTGCTCCGCTCCAAAATTCTTGAAGATTGTCGAAAGACTGTCGTTCAATGCCTCTGCGAATTTTCTTCCCAGGCCCGATCCGTTGTTGCCGGTCTTGCTATAGCCGAGCCAGTTCTGCTTGACCTCTGGGAATAAGAACCAGTGCCGCAGCAGTCCAAGCGATATTGCGTCGCCGTCGGACATTTCGCGCAAGAAAGTCAAATATCTGATGATGCTTTCGTGCAGGGCCTGATACTCAGGCTTCTCGCTATTGAATAGCAGGAAGGGATCAATAAATACCGGGAGGTCATTTATTAACGAAACATTGAACGCGCCGTACGCCTTCAACGCCCTCGGGAGCACGTCAAAGTAGTCAGAGAAATACACCTTAATGTCTGCCATGTAATTCTCTTCCTTGGCTAATGCCAACGTTGGGCAACCGATTCAAAAAACGGCGTTGCTGCATCGACAACCCGAATGGCGTCCTCCACGCTCCCATTAAACATTCCAGCAACTGTCGGAGGCCACAACTCGCGCGCCTTCATCATTTCGTGCTTGATCTCCTCCCACGGTGCGCCCGCATCGCGTCCAGACCTGTATCGCCAATTCCAGCAAAAGCGTCCCGGTGGAAGCCATACTCCACTGCCGTTGGGCGAGTTTTGCGCTATCGGCCCCCCGAGCACTGCGGGCGTGATATAAGCCAATGCGGACATCAACTCATATCTATCGAAAGCCGATTCAAACTGGGAGTCGTCTGGTAACAGCTCGCGGAGTTCCTCTCGCAAGGCGAACGAGACAAATTCACTCACGGGGGTATAGCGATTGTCATACCCCACAAGCCAGCGCTTATCGGAAACAATCCGACCCAGATATTGATTCTTGCCAACGGATACGACCCGCCCATCGCGGAATGGATCATCCAACTCCAGATATTTTGCAAATGCAGAGAAATTGTTCGACGCCGCAGAAGCAATTCCTACGGACGCGAGGAGTGACAGCGGTACAACGCGTTTTAATTCGATGAAGACGCTCGATCCCGCTCTATTGGCCGCAGACATTGAAAGCAGACGCCGAAAGCTCGTTAATGCAGGTTCGATAACGTCATCGCCGCGAAAAAATACTCCAAGGGCGACTACGCGCCTTAGCGGCCGCACGATTGATATCAATTCGTTCAGTCGCGCCGTGACCTCCTGGGGTGTCGCATTACCATGATTGGTGAAGGCTTGGCGGTTAGCCAATTGGTGTTCAACTTCGCCCAGGCAGCGCAAAACAACCTCGCGATATGGGATCGCATGCAGTGGCAAAGAAAGTGCCCGCTTTGCCTCAGCGACCACGAGGCTCTCCGACATGGGATGTGGCCCGGCGAGCGAGGCTGCGGCTTGCGTCTTCGACTCTAGTTCGAGAAAAAAACTATCCGCATCGGACACAGGAACCGAAATAAACGCCTGACCGCTGACGAGCGCCTGAGCTGTGGCGGACAATTGGCCTCGATATGTCCAATAACATGCAAAGCGCCTGGTCCTCCGTCGCTGGAAAGCTGTCCGCAATGCTATGTCGTAGTCTGCCGACCATCCGCTCACTATCACTCCATGTTCGTCCAAGAGCCGGTCGAGCAGCTGATTCATTTCTGCGGTGTAGCTTCCAAGCTCTGCATCGATGTTGAGGATTTCGGGGTCGAGGTAGTCTCCATGCAGCTTGACGATGGTGCAGGCATTACGATGTAATGGCCCCGCTCCAGCGAACTGCGCCGGCGTCGCAATTACAACGGGTGCGATTCCCACCTCTTCAAGCGCCGACTCCATTAGTCGATCGAAATTAGTTGTGACGATAATTTTGAGATAACCGTCACGGACCATTTGGGCTACAGCTCTGTGTGCCTTCGTGGGACGCTTTGCGTCTTCCGGCTCGTCGTTCCGACGTTCGAAATAGCCGCGGATGAGCTGTTGACGGGCCTGTCGAGTTGGCCCCGACATCTCCAGGATCTCCGAATAGCGCGGACCGGTTCCGTTCTTGCTGGTGAACCACGCTTCCGCCGATTCGGCACCAACATCCTCTCCTTGAACTTTCGCGATTCGCCGCACCAGGTCAAGGCAGATTTCCCAACCAGTGGGAATGCCCGATGTTCGAGACACACCGGAGCCAAGCAGCAAGACGTATTCGCCAGGCGAGGCGGCTAGGTTGAGCGCGAGTTGATCGACAACGGCCAATTTCGCTGGCATAGGAATCTCTCCTGGGTATGCATTCTCATGGACCGGAAGCGCTACTCTTTGAGGAGATCCTGCTGCGGGTCTTCGCGCAGGCTCATATAATCGACATTCCACCGCTTGAACAACCTGGACTGCCGGTAAGTCAATGTCTCGTCCGAGATTGGCGTACACTCGCGCAACTCGATGTACTGCCAGCCCTTGCCCTCAGCGAACAGCTTCTCCCGGCACGCCGCGACGATCTTCTTCCTGGTGGCGTCAACAGCCGCTTCGGCCTTTGCAGGATCATCGCCGGTGTTGTACAGCAAATAGATGTCCAGCTTGTAGGTATCCTCCGGCCGCTGCCGCGCTACCTCCTCGCCATCGTCAATGTCGAAAAACACAGCGGTAATGTGCTCTCCAAGCGGCTTCAGAATGGCGGAGAGCTTGCCCTTAAGCTTGGTCTGCCGGTCGAAGCGCTGGTCGAACGCATCGGGAAACGCAGCACGCCGATAGCGCAAGGCCAGCCAATGCTGCAGGATGTTTCGCCGATCAGGTGTCAGCTTGAGATCTGGATTAGGAGCCATTTCGATGAAATGGCTCTTCGGCAGGGATTCCTTGGCGTTCGCAATTAGCTCAACGAATACCTCGCCGCTTTCGGTCTTAAACGGCAGATGCAATTTACGAGCGCTCTTGGCGTGAGTGCAGTTGCCGTCGAGCTGCGCTACAACCTGGCCGACGATGATTTCTAGGTCCGGCTCGGCTCCCGCGGACTGGGCAATATCGCAATCGTGGGTAATGACGACGGCCAGCCGCGTATCCACATCTTCAGGCCCGACGAGTTCAAGCTTCCTCGCCAAGTCCTGGGGGATGACATGCCCCTGGCGCCATGCGTTATTGCGGGACCATTCCGCCATAGTTGGCCGTCACGTAGTGTCATCGTCGAGCATGGGCACCCCCGCGCCCGTGTAATCGACTGGTTGCCGCTTGCGGGCGGCCAACTTCGCGTCGAGTGCCCGACGCTGCTCATGCTCCCGGCGAAGCATCTGCGCCAGCGAATGCGCCGCATCTTTCGCCGAGGCACCGTCCCGCACGACATCGAACAGCGTCTTGCCGCCGGCGATACGCCGCTGCAGCAGCCGCGGCGTCGCGGCAACGCCACCAGCGGCCAACACATCGGCCGCACCGGCTAGGTCGTCGAGCCGAGTAGCATTTCCCTGCACTGGCTGCGCTCCGGCCTGCCAGTCGTAGATC
This sequence comes from Verrucomicrobiota bacterium, assembly GCA_903970595.1. Classification (GTDB taxonomy): domain Bacteria; phylum Pseudomonadota; class Gammaproteobacteria; order Nevskiales; family Nevskiaceae; genus Nevskia. The sequence goes on along the minus strand of CAJCJI010000466.1, from coordinate 34,422 downwards.
GCCTGTCGGGATACACCGAATAGCGTGGCAAGGTCGGAGACTGCCGGCTTCAGCACTTCCCGAACGCGAGCCAGGTTCTCCGCCGGAGTTCGCTGCAAGGCGCCATCGGTCTGCACCGGCAGCGCAGCGATCTGATGGTAGGCGTAGCCGCGATCGGCACGCTTGGCGAAATAATCGGCGGTCATAAGGCCGCCCGTTCCTACCACCATGGCGTAGACGACCATGGCCTTGAACGAGGACCGTTTGACACAGGTATTGCTCGTTCCGCTTCGCGAAACCCAGCCTCCACCGTAAGTAATCGTTGTGGTCATGATTTCCGTTCCCCTATCTATTTCCAAGCTGTCCGAGCATGATCCGTGATCATTGCGTGGAAGCATCGGTCGATTTTGTCGTGCAAAGCGTGCAGCCGACCTGCCACCTGCTCGGGAGCAAATACTTCTCTCCCGTCAAAAAAGCCATCCGTGTCAATTACCGCATGCGGCCCGCTTTGGTTCTGAAAGCGCTCCACAACTTTAAGGCCGTCCGGCTGCAGGTCGGGCGGGAATGCCAGCGGCCCGTTCTGAACGATAACGCGGGACAGCACATTCCCAACACTCGGAAACGTGAACAGGGTTTCCGTGAACGAGTGTGAGATCGCAACGTCTGTCAGCTTGACGCTCAAGCCAATCGCTTCTGGCACCAGAAACTGCGCGACATTCCCATCCGCTGGCGGCAGCACGGCGTCTAGGTATCTAATTCCCACGCGCTCGGAATAATTCAAGCCGATCGCTTTGTGAATGATTTCTAGCCCCTTCATGAAATCCGCAAGGAACGTCGCAAAGGTGTCGTACTCGGTGATCTGATACGACAGGGAGTTCTGCATGAGGATGAAGCCGCTCCGGCCATCCATCTTCAGGAAGTTATAACGCTCCACCTGCTGCACGGTCGGAGGCTGGGCCTGCCCAGCATCACCGCTAACGGCAGGCCCCAGGTTGAACGCCATCGTCATCAGCTTTTTGAAGTCCGGGAACCCCATCTTTCGGAAGCTTTCCTGAATCCCGGCCATGAAGGTTTCCAGGCTCAAAACCGGGTTAAAACGCACTTGCGCGATGGCGAAATACACCGGCGCGTTCGTCATTTTCTGGCCCATGGGATATGCTCGGCTGACACTTGGGTTGACACTTTACACCCGAGTTGACACTATGCGCAAATCCCCGATCGAAGGCGGTTTCAGGCCGTCCATCGGTACAGGACCGCATCTAATGAGGGTAAAGACTCGCCTGGGCAGGATAGGCCAGACTTCCGGCCCAGGCAGATGGCACCCTTTCGAGGTCGGATCGGCGCGAGCCAAGCTCGTCGGAGCCGTAAGAACGCCTTAGCCATATGGATAACCGTGATGCGGCATGTGAGCTGGTAGTTACCGTAAATTCCGAAGTGGACTGGCAAGCCTGGATAGCTGGGAAAGCAACCGACTCACAAAATGACAATCGACTTCGATTCACTCACGCCAGCTGAACGGCAGAATAGGATGATGCAAGAACTGCAGTGGATGCCCTTACGGCAAAGACGAAAAGTTCTACGATCCCAGAGGAATCCCTATCCGAGATTTCTTTATCGCTATCGTTCCTTCGCGAACCCGAAGCAGGAGCGCGAGGTTTTCATTGAAAACAAGCTGCATATGTCGTCGCCGGCAAGGTTTAATGACCCCTTCGATATGCAGGTTCGTTATGTGTTCGAGGGTACGGACGACGAAAAGCGGCGGCGGCTGAGAGCTTTCTTTGCACGAAATATTCCAGCCCTCGGAGGATCGGAACTTGAGGAGGAAATTGAGAGGTCTTTGAAGCAAGACATGGCGAAGAAGGCTTGGGACGCTCATAACAAAGTCATCGAAGCTTCGGGCGTATGTTGCTTCAACGGCGATCCGCGTTCAATTTTAATGTGGTCTCACTATGCGAGCAATCATGACGGAATCTGTCTGCAGTTCGATGTTGCTTGCGATCCTCGTGCTTTTGTTAACACGCACCGAATGAAATATGACAACAAATATCCTGTAATCAATTTTGGATCGGACGCGGAGGATCTCAGCCTATTTACCTCACTGACCAACAAGGCTCTTGAATGGCAGTACGAGGGTGAACGTCGCTTTATTGAGCGCAATGGCGCCGGAAAAAAACTCGGATTTCGATCCGATGCTCTCACCGGGCTAATTCTGGGATGCAAATTGTCAGTGAACAAAAGAAGTGACATTAAGACTGTCATAGACGAGCGGGCGGCCAGAAAGCTTCCAGACATACGAATTTATCAGGGGATTCAGTCTAAGTCCGATTACAAACTGCGGTTACAGTTCGTTGGCTACCGAGTACCGCTGGCGTAAATGCTTCGCGTCCAACAGGCCTAATGAGTGCCGTCGAGTATATTTGTTCATCGATCTATGTCGGACGAATCTCGATCAATGTCACGGCCCTGCCGTTGTTGCAATTTCTCCGCGACTTTCTGGGATCGCGTCGGCGTCGCCTGAACATCGTTAGCGTAGGCCCGCAACCGAGTCGCCGCGCCTTTGACTTGGTCCCGCCGAGCCTGGTCCTGGATTCCTTTTCCAGCAGCTTCTAGCCGATCCGCTTGCGCCTGAAAGACTAATGCTACGCGGCGGGCGTGATCCGCCCGCGCACGTTCCCAAGGCGTCTTTGTAGCATCACCGCGTCGCTCGGCGACTGTATGCCGGACCAGCTTGTCGTCGGTCCTCATCCGCAAGCCTGCCGCCTTCGTCTTGAGTGCCTGCGCCCTCTCGCGATCCCCTCGCGCGGACGCCAGCGCGGCATCTGATAACAGCCGTTCCTTGCGTGCCGCGAGCCCCCGCCGAATCTGTTCCTTCGTCCACCGTGTTGGGCGCGGTGCACCGTATTTCATCAGGCCACGTGATCGCGTCGGCGCTTTGCCACGCTCCCAAGCCCGACTGGCATCCACCTCAATGCCGTTTGCCCTCGCTATCTCGGCAAACTGCTCGCGCCAGCGCTGGACTTCAGCCACGCTGGTATGCAGCCTCCGGCCCTGTCCATCCATCATGTTGAGCACGACGTGGACGTGCGGTTGCTTGGTGTCATCGTGGCGCGCAAACAGATATTCGTGCCCCTCCTTGCCGAAGCGCTCGGCCAGAAATTCCCTCGCGCTCTTGCGCAAGGCGTCCCGGTCGACATCCTCGCCGGCATCAAGGATGAAATGCGCCGTCACCCGCCGTTTTCGGGTGATCTCGGGGCCAGGTTCCTCCATCGTTGCGCCGGCCTGTTCGGTCCAAAGCTTGACCCGCCGGCGCAACTCGCGCGGGTCTTCAATCTGCTCGCCGTTCTCGTCCTCCAGCGTCAGCTTTCCATGGCGCTGGACGTAGTGGATATGGTCCAGAATCTTGGCGCCGCCATGGCCGTAACGGGTGATTTTCAGCACCACCTGCGGACGCCGCTGTGCAATCCGCAGGTTCCGCGCCAATGTCGATTCGGCACCACCAGGGCGGCGGTAATGCTTCCCACCGGAGCCGATTAGACGGCCCGAGCGACCCTTGCGGCCGTGGGGCTGATCGCGCAACAGCTCGTCATCGCGCTCGTCAGTCACGGCCATGCTCCGGGACGGTCCGTGCCCGCGCGGCAGCGACCAGGCGACGCCAGGTGTATTCGCTTTCGGTCAGTGCTTCACGCAGTTCCCCGATCGTTTCGGCGAGGCTGCGGGAAGCGCTGTCGCCGCGGTTCAGATGCCGTGCGATCTGGTTGAGATTGATGCCGACCAGGCGTATTTGCCGTGCCAGTTCCAGCACGGCCTGCTGCTCACCGTTGAGCAGATCGACGCCGCCGGTGACCAGTTCGCGGATGGCTTTGCGGGCGAGGCGAGAGGCGCGGATGCCGGTACGGGCGGAAAGGCGCCGCAGCGCCGCATGCTCCTCGGCGGTGAGGCGGGTTTGCAACGCCTCGCTGCGCTTGGCGCGGCGCCTGACCGGCGTGCCGGTCAGCATGCTTTGCGGTCTCGGTGCTCAGCACCGGCGGGCGCGCGGAAACCGCGCGCGAACGCGGGGGAGTGCAGTGCACTCCCAGCAAAATGCACCACATTTTGCGAATCCGCGCCTTCACTCTTTTGGCCGCTTTTTGCCTCACCTCCCGCTGTGGATCTGTTTCGCTTCGCGCTGCCGTGGTCTAGCATCCCTGCCCCCACCGTTCCCAACATCCGGAGCGCACCACATGGCCAAGTCCATCCTCGTCGCCAAACCCAAGACCGAAAAACTCGTCTCCCACATCAGCCAGGAGCTGTACAAGCGCATCCAGGCTGTGCAATCCCGGCTTAAGGCGCTCGGCAACGAGGCGGTGTCTCCGCTGGACGAGATTGTCGAGGACGCCTTGCGGCGCACCACCAAACTGGCCGAAGCCGAACTCGCCATGCGAAATATCCGGACCGGCGCTCCTTCGACTCATTGACGCCGCCCACCATGACCTCACAGCAGGCATTGGCCTTCGTCCGCCGTCACGGCGTCGTGCTCGAAGCGGCACGCGGCAAAGCGCCCCCGCTTGCTGAGGCGATTGCCGGCGAGCCTTGTGGATGGCGGTGCGAAATCCGCGTAAATCTAGCGGCAAGGGTGCGCTGTTGAGTGCTGAGCTGTAAGCAGCTATTTTGCAGCCAGCAGGGGCCGACGGCCTGGCATGAACCCTGAGCGTCCCCGGAGCGGTGTCAAGGGCGCGCGCCAGCGCGGCGAAGCAATCCCTTGACGCAGCGTAGGGGACCCAAAATGGGGCTGGCGTTGGGTGACGCAGTTTGTCAGCCAACGCCATGGGAGACCCGCCGGTTTGCCGCCAGATATCGCGCGTGCGGATCAGTTGCCAGCGGCGCAGTCCCAGGTCCACTTCGATCCGGTAGCCGCCTTCGATCGCGCGCATGGTCGCGCCGAACTGGGCGCCGCCAACTGCCAACAGCTTGAGTTGTCCGAGGGTGATGGACGGCTGCGCAGCTTGCGGCGGGAGCACGGCGATGCCGGCAGGAGCGGAAAACTGAATTACACATCGCGCAAGCGGCTGCGCCGCCTGCGCGTTTCGCGGCGCTACCCGCCGCTTCCGAGCGCGCTGCGGCGCGCTCATGGCGGGTCACCGATTGCGATCTGCTGCAGATATCGCATCCACACTTGCCTGGCATAGGCTCGATTCAGGCGCGGGGCGTGCGAATGATAGTCGCCGACAGCGCGCCAGTAGACCACCTCCGTCAATTCCGCTCCGATTCCGGGCGCCAGCATCGGACAGCACCCGCGCCAGTTGTAGCGCGTCGAGGCTCCGAAGCAGCCCGCTTCCGGGTCAACATGGACAGGTTCGGCGCCGGCTGTGCCGACGACCAAGCTGGCACAGCACCACACGGGCAGGAGACGTTCCATATCGCAGCTCGAATGATCCGTTGCAGACGTCGAGAGGTAACGCGCCGTGCCACGGCGGTCAAGATGACGCTGTGCAAGTCTTTTGGGCGACTTGTCACCCGCCGCGGGGCAGTTGCCAATCGAGTGCACGCGATTGCTGTTCGATCGGCCGCTGCTGGCGCACTGCGCACGCCTTGCCGTGTCCCACTTTGACTTTCGCAGCATCGGCGCCAAGGGAAACTGGCACCGGGGAAAGGGATATGGACCACGAACATCAGCACAGGGGCAACGTCTGGACCGCGGACCACGCCGATGCCGGCAGCGGTCTGCTGGCTTTGCAGGAAGCGGCGTTGCACCAGATCGCCGAGCGCGACCTGCTGCGGTGGCGCATGGCCCAGCAGTTTCCCGGCGATCCCCGTAAGCTCGGCCGACAGGTCTTTGCCCTTGCTCTGCCAGCCCCGTTCCAGGCAATGCGTCACGGTCTTGGCGATGCGGCCGGGATGTCGGCCGACTTTCCATGTCCCCGGCCGGCGGCTCCAGTAGTTCACCAGGTTTCCGCGCCGGCGCTGTTTGAGTGGATCACTTCGGCGTGCCGGAGCGCGCCGGTCGGGGTCCGGATCGACGCTTCGTGCTGCATTTGGCGATGCCGGAGGCCGTCGATGCGGCGCTGGTGGCGCAGGGCTACAAGGTGCGGCGCGGCCGGCAGAAAAGGCCGCAGGCGATCCGGGCGATCGAGGAATGCCAGCTGGCGGAGTAGCGGGCCCACAAATTGCGGGATGGGGAGTACGAGCTGCCGATCCTCCACGAGGGCGATGCCGACCTTTACGAAACCTTAAGCAGCCCTGACCGCCGATATCGACCTGCAGGCCGATCTTTTCGATTGCCTCACCGACGCGTCGGCCCAGGAAGTTGACGGGGAGCGATGCTGGTGACGCTCTCACGGGCTTATGCCCGCGAGGGCCGATTCACCTCCTGCTCTTATACCTGAACGAATGACCGGTGTTGGCGCGCTCGGTCATTTAACCGGCCGCTCTCGGCTTGAAAGCAGCCGCTGACGAGCGGCAGCTGCGGAGGAATTCAACGCCGACTATCCGAGGATTAGTGTGGGTCAACTCAGGCCCGGCTGGAGTGCGTCACCGTGAAGCTTTCCAGGTTGGCGATTTCTGCCAGTTCCCGAGAGATTGCATCGATTACATTGGTCTGACCCATGGCGCGAGCGAATATTAAGCACTGCACTTCAAAGCTTCTGCCATCGTAGAGCACGCTGAGGCTGTCCGGCGGAACCCGCAGGCCGCGCTGACTGAGGAAGTGCTGAATCAGCTCGGTCTGCGGTTTATGGCCCTCGCGAAAGCGAAGTGTTCCCCTGATGGCGGATCGCGCCGGCAGGTGGCGGTTGACTTTGGGCACGACGACCATACTCGCCACGAATAAAACAGCAAGGCCAATGGCGGGCAGATAGAAGCCGGTGCCCACCAAGATTCCGATGGCAGCCGAACCCCAGATTGAAGCCGCCGTCGTCAGTCCGCGGACGCTGATCCCGGTCTGGACGATGATGCCCGCGCCGAGAAAGCCGATGCCGGTCAGGATGGCGTTGACCACCCGGGTGGGATCGGCGTTGCCGTCGTGGACACTGCCCCAATACCATAAAGACGGATAACCAGCCACCAGGGTCACGGCGCAGGAGGTAGAGCACACCAGGCAATACACCTGGCTGCCAGCGGCACGTCCGCTGGAATAGCGTTCGTAACCGACCACCCAGCCTAGCAGTAGCGCGAGGGCCATATTCCCGACCATCCATAGGCCAGAGGGAATTGAGTCAGGTGGCAACATAGCAGGCACCGACATACTCCCCTCAAGCGCGCGCCCGGCGGCAGGGCTCAGTGAGCCGCCGCCGCGGGGGCTCGATGCGATTGAATGGCTCGCATGCTCTTTCCCGGAGCCTAAGGGACACCGTCGATCGGCGACGAAGCCGAGGCGTATCGTCGGCGCGGCATCCGCCCGGCCAAGTGCGCCTCGCGACCGGCGATAATGGCGTGACGCATGGCGCGGGCCATGCGCACCGGGTCGCACGCCTCGGCGATGGCGGTGTTCATCAGCACGCCATCGCAGCCCAACTCCATGGCCACCGCCGCGTCGGAGGCAGTGCCGACGCCGGCGTCCACCAGGATCGGCACCTTGGCGTTCTCGACGATGCTGAGGATGTTGTAGCGGTTCTGCACGCCGAGCCCGGAGCCGATGGGCGCGGCCAGCGGCATCACCGCAACGCAGCCTATGTCTTCCAGGCGCTTGGCGATGATTGGGTCGTCGCTGGTGTAGACCATCACCTGGAAGTCGTCCTTGACCAACTGCTCGGCAGCGACCAGGGTTGCGCTCACATCCGGAAACAGGGTTTTCGGGTCGCCCAGCACCTCCAGCTTGACCAGCACATGGCCACCCAGCAGTTCGCGCGCCAGGCGGCATGTGCGTACCGCCTCCTCGACGGTGTAGCAACCGGCGGTGTTCGGCAGGATGGTGTAGCGCTCCGGCGGCAGCACGTCGAGCAGATTCGGCTCGTCAGGATTCTGGCCAATGTTCACCCGCCGCACCGCGACCGTGACGATCTCCGCGCCGCTGGCTTCGATGGCGCGGCGGGTCTCGTCCAGGTCCTTGTACTTCCCGGTGCCGACCAGCAGGCGCGAGGCGTAGGAGCGGCCCGCAATGGTCAGGTAGTCTTGCGGGGGAGATTGCAGTTGGGTCATGGCTTCTGTCCTGGCAACGAGCGGGCCGCGAGGGCGGCCCGATGAAGGATTGGGTGGTGGCGGCTCAACCGCCGCCGATGGCGCGCACGATCTCCGCGCGGTCACCGGCGTTCAGATGCACCTCCGGCCAGCGGCTGCGCGGCACGATGTCGCCGTTGAGTTCGATCGCCAGCCGCTGTCCGTTCAGGCGGAGCTGCTCAATGAGATCGCTCAGCGTGACATCATCCGCTAAGGGCGTCTGTACACCATTGAGTACGATTTGCATAAGGATCGTTTGACCGCTACAGCTTGCGATAAACCTCCGCCCCTTGGCTCTTGAACTCCGCCGACTTCTCCTCCATCCCCCGGGCCAGAGCCACGGCTTCGTCCATGCCCTGCTTCGCCGCGTAGTCGCGCACGTCCTGGGTGATTTTCATGGAGCAGAAATGCGGCCCGCACATGCTGCAGAAGTGGGCCAGCTTGGCGCCCTCCTGCGGCAGGGTCTCGTCGTGGAATTCCTTGGCCTTTTCCGGGTCCAGGCCGAGGTTGAACTGGTCTTCCCAGCGGAACTCGAAGCGGGCCTTGGACAAGGCGTTGTCGCGCACCTGGGCGGCGGGATGGCCCTTGGCCAAGTCCGCGGCATGGGCGGCGATCTTGTAAGTGATGATGCCCTCGCGCACGTCATCTTTGTCCGGCAGGCCCAGGTGCTCCTTGGGCGTGACGTAACACAGCATGGCGGTGCCGAACCAGCCGATCATGGCCGCGCCGATGCCGCTGGTGATGTGGTCGTAGCCGGGAGCGATGTCGGTGGTCAGCGGCCCCAGCGTGTAGAACGGCGCCTCGTCGCAGTCTTTCAACTGCTTCTCCATGTTCTCCTTGATCAGGTGCATCGGCACGTGGCCCGGCCCCTCGATCATGGTCTGCACGTCGTGCTTCCAGGCGATCTGGGTCAGCTCACCCAGGGTTTCCAGTTCGCCGAACTGGGCATCGTCGTTGGCATCGGCGATGGAGCCGGGGCGCAGGCCGTCGCCGAGCGAGAAGCTCACGTCGTAAGTCTTGAGCAGCTCGCAGATCTCCTCGAAATGCGTGTAGAGGAAATTCTCATGGTGGTGCGACAGGCACCACTTGGCCAGAATCGAGCCGCCCCTGGAGACGATCCCGGTCACCCGTTTGGCCGTCATCGGAATGTAGCGCAGCAGGACGCCGGCGTGGATGGTGAAGTAGTCCACCCCCTGCTCGGCCTGCTCGATCAGGGTATCGCGATAAATCTCCCAGGTCAGCTCTTCGGCCTTGCCGTCCACTTTTTCCAGCGCCTGGTAGATCGGCACGGTGCCGATGGGAACGGGCGCGTTGCGGACGATCCACTCGCGCGTTTCGTGGATGTGCTTGCCGGTGGACAGGTCCATCACCGTGTCGCCGCCCCAGTGGGTGGACCAGACCATCTTCTCCACTTCCTCGGCGATGCTACTGCTGACGGCGCTGTTGCCGATGTTGGCGTTGATCTTCACCAGGAAGTTGCGGCCGATGATCATCGGCTCCAGCTCCGGGTGGTTGATGTTGGCGGGGATGATGGCGCGGCCGCGCGCCACTTCGCTGCGCACGAACTCCGGCGTGATCAGGCCCGGGATGCTGGCGCCGAAGGACTCGCCGCGGTGGCGCTTGAGGTAGCCGGCTTTACGGTACGTCTCCTGCATTTCTTCCAGCCGCGTGTTCTCGCGGATGGCGATGTATTCCATCTCCGGCGTGACGAGGCCGCGCCGGGCGTAGTGCATCTGGCTGACGTTGGCGCCGGCCTTGGCCTTGAGCGGCTTGCGGATGTGGCCGAAGCGCAGGTGACGGGTCTTGTCGTCGGCGGCGCGGATGCGCCCGAACAGGGAGCTGGGGCCGCGCAGTTCCTCGGTGTCGCCGCGCTCGGCGATCCAGCCCGCACGTAGGGCGGGCAGTCCGGCCAGCAGGTCGATGCCGGCCGCCGGGTCGGTATACGGGCCGCTGGTGTCGTAAACGGTCAGCGGCGGATTGGGCTCTTCGCCTTGCGCGGTATGCGTAGCGTTTTGGCTGACCTCGCGCATCGGCACGCGGAGGTCCGCGCGCGAGCCCTGCACATAAATCTTGCGGCTGTTCGGAAACGGCTGGCGCACTTCGGCGGAGAGTTCCGCGGCCTGCTTGAACAGGCCATCCTTGAGTAGGTCTTCGGCTGCAGCGCTCATGTGCTGGCTAACCCCTAAAAAAAGCTTTGCCCTTATGTCCGTATCCGCTTCGACTCAGAATATCTCGTTGGGCTGCACCTTGTATGCGCCGGCTAATGCCGAAGATTTCACGGAGCACCACCACCGAGGGTGCTGGCGACCTGACCGGCAACGTCCGATAAACCCGAATACGCCGATCGTCTGCTTGAACTTCGAGATGGTCGCTCATGGAATCTCAGTGCGGATTTGAAACCCGACTTCCGTTGGCGGTGCGCAGCCGCGTGTCAGCCCTTGATGAAAGCCAGGAGATCCTGATTGATCACGTCGGCATGGGTGGTAAGCATGCCGTGCGGGAAGCCGGGATAGATCTTCAGGGTGCCGTTCTTCACCAGCTTGACCGAGAGCAAGGCGGCATCCTTGTAGGGAACGATCTGGTCGTCGTCGCCGTGCATCACCAGCGTCGGCACCTCGATTCGCTTGAGATCTTCTGTGAAATCGGTTTCGGAGAACGCCTTGATGCCGTCGTAGTGCGCCTTGGCGCCGCCCATCATGCCCTGACGCCACCAGTTCTGGATCACGCCCTCCTGCACCTTCGCGCCTGGCCGGTTGAAGCCATAGAAGGGGCCTGAAGGCACATCGCGGAAGAACTGTGCACGGTTGGCAGCCAGGGCGGAGCGCAGCCCGTCAAATGCGGAGATCGGCAGGCCACCGGGGTTGGCCGGTGTCTGCACCATCAGCGGTGGTACGGCGGAAACCAGCACGGCCTTGGCCACCCGACCTTTGCCGTAACGCGCGACATAGCAGGCGACTTCGCCGCCGCCGGTGGAATGGCCAATGTGGACGGCATTGCGCAGATCCAGATGGTCGACCACCGCGGCCGCATCGGCGGCATAGTGATCCATGTCGTGCCCGTCCCACACCTGGCTCGAACGCCCATGGCCGCGGCGGTCGAAGCCGATGACGCGGTAGCCCTGCTGCAGGAAGAACAGCATCTGCGTGTCCCAGTCGTCGGAGCTGAGCGGCCAGCCGTGGTGGAAGACGATGGGCTGGCCCTTGCCCCAGTCCTTATAAAAGATCTGAACGCCGTCTTTGGTGATGATCGTTGCCATGTGCATGTCTCCGATACTGTTTGGATTGCTGGGGGGCGATCAGCGGCCTGCGCACCTCAAAGCACGCCGGCCGCCAGTTAGGCTACTCTTCTCAGTGTTGTAAGTGGAGGTCGGTGATCGTATTCATCGGCATCATGTTCTGGTTCAGGTGGTACATGATCCACAGAGAGCCTGAGATGACGATGGCGACGACCATCACGCCGAAGGCAAGGGCCAGGATGTTGTTGGTGTTGTCGGGGCCGCTGCTGACGTGCAGGAAGAACACCAGATGCACCCCCATTTGGGCCACCGCAAACACCGCCAGCGCAACTGGAATGCCCGGGGCCCAAATCAGCGTGGTGCCAACGATGCCGAAGGAAGCCGCGGTGAGTAGCGAAGAGAGGGCGAAGCCAATCAGATAACCTCGGACGCCCGCCGATGCGCCGCTGTCGACCTTGTGCTCGTCGCCGGGCGCTACTTCGCCGCCCCATTCCGCTTCGTGCTGTCCGCTCATTTGCCAACTCCAATTAAATAGACCACGGTGAAGACGGCTACCCAGATGATGTCGAGGGCGTGCCAGAACAGGCTGAAACAGCGCAAGCGCCTGATGACGTTGGGGGCTAGGCCAATGGTCGAAATCTGGGCCATCATGGTCAGCAGCCACAGGAGGCCGACGGTTACGTGCAATCCATGGCAACCCACCAGGGTGAAGAACGCAGAGAGAAAGGCGCTGCGCTGGGGGCCGTCGCCCTGCGCGATGAGCCCGATGAACTCGTGGATCTCCAGAACCAGGAAGGCCAGGCCCAGCGTCGCGGTGATCACCAGCCAGAATTGCGCGGGCAGCGTTCTTCGACCCTCGACTGCAATGCTCGCCATGCCGCAGGCGAAGCTGGAGAGCAGCAGGCACGCGGTCTCAATAGCTACATTGTGAATGTCGAAGATGTCCCGGCCGGACGGGCCATCTGCCGTCGCGCTCCCGAGCACGGCAAAGGCCGCGAAAAAGCCCGAGAACATCACGAAATCGGAGATCAGGAAGATCCAGAATCCATAGCCCACGACGACCCGCTTGGGGGCAGGTCCACGATCGGCCGGCTCAGGTCCGGCACCGTAGCGCCCCAGCCGGTGGGGGTCGCCGATGACTGGCATTTCGGAGGCAATTGTGCTCATGCGATGCCCCTGGCGGCTATGGCGTCGCTGCGGACCCTGCGGCGTTCGCGATCCAGCCGCGCCACCTCCGTCGCCGGAATGAGGTACTCGTCCTCCTTGCGCCAGGCAAAGAGCAGGAAGGTGAGCAGCGCGCCCAGCAAGCCCAGGCAGACCAACCACCAGATGTGCCAGATCGCCGAAAACCCGGTGATGGTGGCGAAGAAGGCGGTCACGAAGCCGGTGGCGGTGTTGCGGGGCATTTCGATGTCCTCATAGTCCGGCTCCTTGACCAACTGGCCGGCGGCCAAAGCTTTTTGCTTCATGCCCCAGTACGCCTCCTCACCCTTGACGTCAGGCAAGACAGCGAAATTGAAGGGGGGTGGAGGTGAGGCGGTGATCCATTCCAGCGTACGGCCGTCCCAGGGGTCGCCGGTGACATCCGCCAGGCTGCGCCGAGCTCGGATGCTGACGACCAACTGGGCGATATGGCAGGCGATGCCGCACAGGATCAGTAAGGCGCCCCCGGCAGCCACAAGCAGCAGCGGATGCCATTCCGGCACGTCGTAGTGCTGCATGCGCCGCGTCATGCCCATCCCGCCAAGGGCGTAGAGCGGCAGAAAGGCGACATAGAACCCGACGAACCAGAACCAGAACGCCGCCTTGCCCCAGCCTTCATGGAGCTTGAACCCGAAGACCTTGGGGAACCAGTAGGTGTAGCCGGCGAAGGCGCCGTACACCACGCCGCCGATGATGACGTTGTGGAAGTGCGCAATCAGGAACAGGCTGTTGTGCAGCACGAAATCCGCTGGCGGTACCGCCATCAGGACGCCGGTGATGCCGCCGATCACGAAGGTCACCATGAAGCCGATGGCCCACAGCACCGGCACCTGGAAGCGGATCCGACCTCCGTACATCGTAAACAGCCAGTTGAACACCTTCACGCCAGTCGGCACGGCGATGATCATGGTCATGATGCCGAAGAAGCCGTTGACGTCCGCGCCGGCGCCCATGGTGAAGAAGTGGTGCAGCCACACCAGGAACGACAGCACGCAAATCACCATGGTGGCGACCACCATGGAGCGGTAGCCGAAGAGCGCTTTGCTCGAGAAAGTGGAGATCACCTCCGAGAACACGCCGAATGCTGGAAGGATCAGGATGTACACCTCCGGGTGTCCCCAGGCCCAGATCAGGTTGATGTACATCATCGGGTTACCGCCGGCCTCGTTGGTGAAGAAATGGAAACCGAGGTAGCGGTCCAGCAGCAGCATGGCGAAGGTCGCGGTCAGGATCGGGAAAGCGGCGACAATCAGCAGGTTGGATGCCAGGGCCGTCCAGGTAAACACCGGCATCCTGGTATAGGCCATGCCCGGCGCACGCATCTTCAGGATCGTAGTGACCAGATTGATGCCCGACATCAAGGTCCCGACCCCAGAGATCTGGAGCGACCAGAGGTAATAGTCGACGCCTACACCGGGGGAGAAGCGGAGCTCGGAAAGCGGCGGATAGGCTAGCCAGCCGGTCTTTGAAAACTCGCCGATTCCAAGGGAAAGATTGACCAGGAGGACGCCCGAGGCCGTCAACCATAGGCTGACCGAATTCAAGGTGGGGAAGGCAACGTCGCGAGCGCCGATCTGAAGGGGCACTACGAAGTTCATCAGTCCAATCATGAACGGCATCGCCACGAAGAAGATCATGATCGTGCCGTGGGCCGAAAAAATCTGATCGTAGTGCTCCGGAGGCAGGTAGCCCGGAGAATTGAAGGCGACGGCCTGCTGGGAGCGCATCATGATGGCATCGGAGAAACCGCGCAGCAGCATCACGAAGCCCAGCAGGAAATACATCACGCCCACGCGCTTGTGGTCGACGCTGGTAATCCACTCCTTCCATAAATACGGGGCCCAGCCCTTAATCAGGATGAGGGCCAATGTGCCAAATATGAGCAGGACGACGACCAATGAAGTGATCAGCGGGATCGGTTCGTGAAGCGGGATCGCGCTCCATGTGAGTTTTCCGAGCATGTCAGCCTTCCGGTGTGGTAGTGGGAGCCGACGGGCGCATCGGCAGCATCAGTACGGAGTCGAACAGGCCGGGTGGCACTGTGCTGTAGGAGTGCGGGGCTGGATCATTCCCCGGCCGCAGCAGGGTTTGAAAGGCGCCTGGATCGAGCGGGACACCTGCTGCAGCGATGGCTGTCGTCCAGGAGCTGAAGTCCTGGTCCGAGACCGCCCGCACGTCGAAATGCATGTCCGAGAAGCCGTCGCCGCTGAACTGAGCGGACAGGCCGCGGTAGTTGCCTTCCTGATCCGCGATCAGGTAGAGCTCGGTCGCCATCCCGGCCATTGTGTAGATCTGGCTGCCGAGCTGCGGCACAAAGAAGCTGTCCATTACTGTGGCGGAGGTCAGCCGGAAATGCACTGAGCGCTTCGCAGGAATGACGAGCTCGTTCACGCTGGCCACACCCTGCTGCGGATAGATGAAGAGCCACTTCCAGTCGAGTGACACCACCTCCACTTCCAGCGGAGCTTCGGCGGAGGGCAATGGTTTGTACGGATCCAGGTCATGTGACCCAACCCAGGCGATGCCACCCAAAAAGAGCACCACCAGGGCAGGGATGACCCAGATAATCACCTCCAGCCGGCCGGAGTACACCCATTGGGGCAGGTACTTGGCCCGTGGGTTGGAGGCCCGGAACCACCAAGCAAAGACTAGCGTAGCCAGGATGACCGGAACGCCCACCACCAGCATGATGGCCAGGGAGTCGAGCAAGATGATGCGCTCGGCGGCGCCTACCGGTCCGCGTGGATCGAAGATGCCGCCGCTGCAGCCGCAAAGCGCAAGCGAGGCGAGAATGGTGACGAACGCCTTCATTTGGGCCCTCATAGGTAGTGATCGACTAGTAAGGCGGCGAACAGCAGTGCGAGGTAGGCGATCGAGTAGCGGAAGGTGGCACGCGCCAACCGGTCGCTGTAGCCGCGGTAGAGCACGACCGCGTAGGTCACGAAGACGGCGCCCAGCACCAGCGCGCTGGCAAGATAGACCAGCCCGCTCATACCTGTGCAGAACGGCAGCAGGCTGATGGCAAAGAGGCCGAGCGTATACAGCAGTACCCTTGCTGTGGTGTGGTGCACGCCGTGAGTTACCGGCAGCATAGGCACCTCCGCCTTCGCGTATTCCTTGCGGCGATAGAGCGCCAGGGCCCAGAAATGCGGTGGTGTCCAGACGAAGGTGATCAGAAACAGCAGCAGTGCATCAGTGGATACCTCCCCCGTCACGGCGGTCCAGCCCAGGACGGGCGGCATCGCACCGGCAGCACCGCCAAGCACGATGTTCTGCGGGGTACGCGGTTTGAGGAACAGCGTGTACACGAACGCGTAACCGACGAAAGTTGCGAGCGTCAGCCACATGGTCAGCGGATTGACGAGTGTATACAGCAGGGCCAGGCCAGCAGCCCCCAAGACAAGCGCAAACGCTGCTGCTTCAGGCGCATCAAGCCGCCCCGTGACCAGCGGCCGGGTACGGGTACGCGCCATGCGGGCATCGATGCGCCGTTCGAGCAGGCAGTTCATTGCGGCGGCAGAGCCCGCAACCAGCGCGATGCCGACGGCGCCGCACAGCAAGGGCTGCAGAGCCACCATCCCAGGCGTGGCGAGGAGCATCCCGCATACCGCCGTGAAGACGATCAGCGACACCACGCGCGGCTTGGTGAGCGCGAACAACTCCCGTAGGCGACGCCAGACTTGCTCGGCGCGCGTGCTCCAGACACCCAAGTGAGCTTCGCTCCCGGTACTCGGAACTATGCCGCGGTAAAGCGGGGCTTTAAGCGATACCGGCTGCTCCACGTTCATTTTTGGCTGACCTCGATCTTTTGAGGTTCCCAGCCGCCTCCGAGGGCCTTGAAAACCGCGATCTGGTCCTGAACCAAGGCGGACTCCGAAGACGCTACTGCCGAATCGGCTGACACCAAGGTGTTTTCGGACGTCAGCAAATCCAGGGGGCTGACGGCCCCGGCCTCCAGCTGCCCTTGCGCAAGCTTGAAAGCCCGGCCCGCCTCGTCCTGCGCCTCGCCGAGTGCCTGGCGCCGGTCCAGTTCTGCGCCGTATTTGGCCAGCGCCTGTTCGGTCTCCTGAAGAGCCCCAAGCACCACCGAATTGAAATTGGCCACCGCCGCGGCCTGATTGGCGTCGGCCTGGTGCAGTTTCGCTTTCGGCAAAGCCATGTTCGGGAAGCTCCAGCTGATGCTCGGGCCTAGCCCCCAGATCAGGCCATTCCCGGAGGCAATCTGGGTGGGGTGCGGTGCTGCTCCCAGTGTCGTCCCTCCATAGAAGCCTTCCAGGCGAATTTGTGGATACAGCTCTGCCTTGGCGACTCCGATCCGGGCCGTGGCTGCGGCCAGGTGTCGATCCGCTTCGCGGACATCGGGTCGGCGCTTCAACAACTCCGTACCGTCTCCGATCGGGATCAAGGATTTGAGCTGCGGAGGCTGGACGCAGGCCAGAACTTCGACCGGTGCTTCGGCTGGCGTCTTCCCAATCAAGACGGCCAGTTGTGCGAGCGCGGCACGACGCTGCCCTTCCAACGGCGGGAGCGTTGCCTTCACTTGCGACACCAGATTCTGCTGGCGCACGACTTCGAAGTCGGTCCCCGCTCCTGCGCCCCGCTGCCTCGTCGCAATGTCGAGCTGCTTGCCCGCAACCTCCAGGGAATGGCGTGCGACGTCGATCTGTTCTCCGACGGCACAAATCTCCGCATAGGCCCTGGCCGTCTCGGCCGCGACCTCGATCTTCACGGTATCGCGGGCAGCCTCAACGCTTTCGGCATCCGCCTTCGAAGCTTCGATCGAACGGCGGACACGTCCGAATAGATCAACTTCGTACGAAGCGTCCAGGCCCGCGTCATAGAGCCATAGCGTTTGCGAGCGGCGGCCGGTTAGGTTCAGGATCTCGTCAGCCGTAGCGTCCCTGCTACGTTCGCCTGAGGCCTGCATCTCCGTGGAGGGATATAGTCCCGCGCGGGCACCTTCAAGCATGGCTCGACCTGCCGCCAGATTTGCCTCGGCTTCGCGAAGGTCGCTATTTGCCTCGAACGCCTTTTGTATAAGCGCGTCCAGCGCCGGATCCTCGTACAGGCGCCACCACTGCTCAGGGGGGGCATCGGTGGATTCGGCGGCCGGTCTTGCAGACGGCAACGGTGCTGCAGAGCCAGAAGGCGGGTCCGGGCGCCGGTAGTTGGGCCCCAGCGTGCAGCCGATCAGGCTCAAGGTACCGATCCAGGCAAGCGGCAGTGCCAAAGATCGCTTCATGACTTGCCTCCGAAGAATAAGATGGGCCGGTGCGAAGCCGGACCTGCCGGCGCTGCTCGCGAGATCCCGAGGACCAGGACGCCGATCGCACACGACGCTGCCAGCACGATCGAGGTGTCGATGACCGCCTGTGTCGTAGCTGCTTGCCGAACAACGAGGCTAAGCAGCTCTGACCCGCGGGTACCGGCACTCATGGGGTTTCCCAGCCGGGCAGTTGCCGCAGCATAGGTATGGACGCGATGCACGACGTCTCCGCTCCCGGCCTGCAGGTGCAGGCCGATGAGGTTGGACGCCCGCTGCTCCCGGATCCGCGTGAACGTTGACACGAAGGCACGGCCGATTTCGCCCCCCATCACCCGGGTCACCTGCGCCGCCGCGCCCAAGGTGAGCGCGTCCTCCTTGCGGAGGTGGAGCACAGCGTAGAAAACAATCCCTGTGATGGCGAAGCTCTGGCCCACCGACTGCAGCAGTTGGGAAGGCATGAACTCGGCGGAGCCCCACTCTGGAGTCAGACCGTAAGCCACCATCAGACAGGCCGTGCAGACGAGCAGAAACCCAATAGCCGAACCCAGACGTGCGTCGATCCGTCGAAAGGTCAGCGCTGCCGCGACGCAAACTGCCAACTGGGGTATGGCGATCCAGATCAAGGTGTCGCCGGTCTCCAGGGCGCGGAATCCTCGAACCGCTCCGAGATACTGGGGCACGACGTATGCGGTGGACAGGATGATCAATCGCAACAAGGAGATGAGGAGCAGCATGCGTGGCAGCGGGCCGCTGAACATCACGCGCAGGTTGAACAAGGGATGTGGCGACCGAATCTCGTGCACGAGGAACACGGCGAGTGCAAGCGCCCCGGACGCCAGGAGGCCGCAGATAAGCCCCGAGTTGAGCCAGTCGAGCCGGTCTCCCTGGTCGAGGGCGGAATAGATCAGTGACAGCCCTACGCCTCCGAGAACCAACGCGAACCGGTCAGTCGGCGGCACCTGGTTATTTCGGGGTTGCGGTTTGAGCCCGGCATAGAGGCAATACGCCATTCCCAGGGCCAGGGGGATGCTCTGCCAATAAACCCATTGCCAGGACAGGTGCTCGACGTACCAGCCTTCCAGCGAGGCGGAGATGTTCTGGGAGAACTCCAAATTCAAGGAATATATCGCGACGCCGTAAGCCCAGGCACGGGGCGGCATGTTTTGCAGGATGACCGTCAAAGTCAGCGGCACGAAAAAGCCGGACGCGACACCGCCGGCGAATTGGAGCGCCATCAATTCCGGGAGGTTCGATGAAAAGGGCTTGAGAAACGACACGAGCGCGAATGCCAGGGCGGACCAGTACAAGACGCGACGCCCCCCATACACTGCGCCCCACCACACCGCGAGAGGGACGACCAGCATTTGCGCCACGGTTTGGGCGGTATTGATCCAGGCACCTTCGTCGAAGCCGGCGCTGATTGCCCCGCGGACGTCGCCGAGACCAAAGGTCGACAGCCCCCCATTCAGGGTGGAGATGAACGTGGCCAGCGCCACGCCCGTGATCCCGAGCCAGGGAATCGAGGCTTCAGGACCGGGTCGGACAGCTGTCACTGTTGCCGCCACTGAGCTCATGGCACAGAGGCGGTTGCGTCGATGCGTGCGACGACCGACATTCCTGGCCGCAACAGGTCGCCCAGGCCGTCGGCATCATCGACCGCAATCTTGACGGCGATACGCTGCACGATCTTGGTGAAATTCCCCGTCGCGTTGTCCGGCGGCAGCAACGCGAACTCGGCCCCGGAGGCGGGAGAAAAGGACAGCACATGACCCTTCAGGGTATGACCGGGGAATGTGTCAACGCTGATCTCGGCCTTCTCGCCGATCGCCATGTGGGTAAGCTGCGTTTCCTTGTAGTTGGCGGTAACCCAGACGTGGGGCAATGGGGTCAGCGTCGTGAACTGCCCACCCACGCTGACATATTGGCCGGTGAGGATCTGCCTGGGCCCAAGCACGCCGTCGGCCGGTGCAACAACCCTCGTGTAGCCCAGGTTGATCTTGGCGAGCTCCAGCTCGGCGCGACGCGCTTCGGCGGCAGCCTTGGCCTGCTCGGTCTGCGCGGCAAGCACGGCTACTTGGCGCCGGGCCGCTTCCGCCTGGGCGCGGTTCTGCTGGAGTTGCGCCACCAGGTCGTCGCGGGTGTTATGAACCTTTTCCGTGGCCTCAGTCGAAGAGGACCCTGCTTCCACCAGGCGCGTCTGGCGCAAGACATCCCGTCCGTTCTGCGCCAGGTTGGCACTGGTGGCAGCTATGACGGCTTCGGCAGCCCGCACATTGGCGTCCTGGAGATTTTTCTGGGCTTCAAGTGCGTCGACCTGTGCTGTGGCCGCATCCGCATTGGCCTGCGCCTGTTCCACGGTCGCGCTGTAGTCGTCATCGACAATCTGGGCAATGAGCTGGCCGGCCTTTACCCGCTCGTAGTCCTGGACTTCCACCTGCTTCACGTAACCAGCGACTTTCGCGGCTATGGGCGTCACGTCCGCCTGCAGATAGGCATCATCGGTGGCCTGCCAGCCTGCGCCGCCCACCCACCGTGTCCAGCGGGTAGTCACCACGACCAGAACGACCAAGGCGAGAGTGATCACCGCCAGCCGCCACCCTCTTTCGACGGACAGAAGACGCTCACGGGGCTGCAGTTGCGCATTCATGGTTGTGAACTCCTGAGGGCTCGAACCTGTTTAGAGATAACCGCCGCACCCTGGGTGCCGAGGAACTGCGGCCGCCTGTGCTTCAACAACTTGCTCATGACGCTCCTTTCGCTTCTGCGCCGGGCAGTCGCGGCGGCTCGGGGATCAGGCGCGAGCTGCGTTGGTCGGTGACATATGACCAAAGCCACTGGCCCCACACGCGCAAGCGGTTCTGCAGTTGGGGCAGGGCGAGAATGTGAACAAATGCCCACGCCAGCCACGTCAGGAAGCCGCTGGTACGCAACGAGCCCCGCTCGAGAATCGCGTAGTTCTTGCCGACGACCGCCATGTTGCCTTTGTCGAAGTAGTGGAATGGACGCCTGACCTGTCGCCCCTTTAGCTGGTCCGCGATCAGCTGCCCCGCGTAGCGCCCTTGTTGAATCGCGGCCTGCGCTACGCCAGGCACCGGACGATCGCCTTGCATGATCGACGCCGCGTCACCAACAACGAATACATCAGGCGCGCCGACGATATTCAGGAAGGGGTCGACCAGGGCACGGCCCGCGCGGTCGGTTTTGCCTCCCAGCATCTTGGGCAAAGGCGACGCCGCGACACCTGCGGTCCACAGCACGGTAGCGCTTGGGATCGGTGTTCCGCCGGCAATCACACCCTTTTCATCGATGTTCTCAACCTTGACCCCTGTCATGACCTTGATGCCGAGACTGGTGAGCCGTCGAGTGACTTTTTCAGACAACGCCTCGTCAAAAGTCGGCAGGACCCGGCTGCTCGCGTCGAGAAGGACAATGGAACACTCGGATGGATTGATGCGGCGGAAGTTTCCGCGTAAGGTTTCCTTCACCATGTGCGCAAGGGAGGCTGCGAGCTCGACGCCGCTGGGGCCCGCTCCGACCAGCACGAAGGTCATCTGTCGGCTACGCTCGATCTCGTCATCGGTTGTTGCCGCGCATTCGAGCGCGCCCAGGATCCTGGCGCAGATGGTCTCGGCGTCGCCGAGCGTCTTGAGTGCGGGCGCATGCCGAGCGAACTGGTCGGATCCGAAGTAGCTCGGGCGCATACCCGTGGCGACAATCAGAAAGTCGAATCCAAGCGTGCGCACTCCTACGCCGGGAACAGAGGCTTCTATGGTACGGTCGCCCAGGTTGACGCCGGCGACCTCAGCAAGGACCACGCTGAGGTTGCGTTGGCTTGCCTCGAGCTGACGGATGGGCGCGGCAATGTCGGCGGGAGAGAGAACCGCTGTCGCCACCTGGTATAACAGCGGCTGGAAGATGTGGTGGTTGCGGCGGTCGATCACGACGACGTCGGCATCGGTGCGCCGCAACGCACGCGCGGCGGCGATCCCGGCAAATCCACCTCCGACGATGACGACCCGCGGCCTAGTGCGGTGAGACACTGCAACACCAGACTGCGGGCCAGTGTCTTCGCTGGCCTGGGCAATTGACGCGTTCATGGTCAGCCCCTATGCCGGCCGGCCGTTTCCGGTCGCTTGGCGCGCAACTCCAGAAACCCAAGCAGAACGTCGTCCCGCTCCGCCTCCAATTCTTCGACGGTGCGCGATCCGACCTCGGCATGAACGCTGTCGGCGAGCTTCTTCTGCACCTCCGGGGTAAGCACCGGGGAGCCGAGAACCTTCCACCAGGCCGTCAGCGGGCCAGTGAATTGCTGGAAGAAGTGCTCGATGCCGCCTGCGCCACCGCCCAGGTGATTGAGCATCATGTTGCCCATGATGCCCCAGCGCAGGCCCGGCCCCCAGCAAAGGGCGGTATCGACGTCCGCGGCACTCACCACACCTTCGGCAACCAGGTGATAAACCTCGCGGCCAAGCGCCGCCTGCAGACGGTTAGCGACGTGCCCCGGCACCTCCTTGTTGAGGCGCACCGGCTTCTTGCCGATCGACGTGTAAAAGTCCGTTGCCCGCAGAATGGTCTCTTCAGAGGTCTTTGCCCCGCCGACGATTTCGACCAGCGGCACCAGGTGAGGCGGATTGAATGGATGTGCAATGACGCACCGCTCCGGATGGGACGCGGCGCCCGACTGGATTTCGCTCATGGTGAGCCCCGACGAGCTGGAGGCGATGATCACGTCGGGTGGCAGCAATTCATCGAGCTGCCCATAGAGCTTCCGCTTGAATTCGACGCGCTCGGGTCCGTTTTCCTGGACGAGGTCGGCCCCGGCGACCGCTTCCGGGAGAGCGGGGGTGAATCTCAGGTTCGACTGCGAGGCTCCGGGTGAGAGGCCCAGTCGTTTCAGCGCCGGCCAGGCGGTCTCTACGAACTTCCTCAGGGATCCTTCTGCGTTCGGCGCGACATCGGTTGCGACAACCTGCAGTCCCTTGGCGAGGAACAACGCGGTCCAGCTCGCCCCGATGACGCCGGTGCCAATAACGGTAATGCGGTGAATGGTCTTGGTGTCAGTCATATGAGTTCTCGAAGATGTTGGAATGAAGCAGGCTGGGAATACCGTCCTATTTGGCGGGCCGGAGCTGGAGGCCGTCGCGGTGTTGCGGGCCGCGGGGCCCATAGTCAAGCTCCGCGCCCTTGTTGCTGCTGATGGTGACCGGCGCCGGAGCGTCGCAGGGATCCATGATCGACTCGACGAAGATCAGAGTGTCGTTCGGCACGCTGAGGACGTGTTGCAGGTCGCCGACGGTCTTGACGACGAAGGATCGCGCCGAGGTGTCCGGCCGAAACACCTTCGGCAGGGCGGCATAGGACCAATTGGCGACGTCGTTGTATGACTCGGCCTTACCGATGTATCCGCGCTCGATGGTGTAACCGCCGTTGTTGATCAGGAAGATCACCGGCTTGTGGTCGTGCCGCAGGATGGTGGACAGCTCGTTCGCCGTCACCTGGAAGGAGCCATCGCCGAGGAACAGCAGGTGACGGCGATGCGGGGCCGCGGTCAGCGCGCCAAGCAGGGCCCCGACCGAGTAGCCGATGGACCCCCAGTTGATTGAGCCGATGAAGGTGCAATCCGGCGGGAGCTTGAGGCCAAGAATGGAGAATGAAGTGCCATTGTCGACGTAGAGGACGTCTCCTGGCCGCAGGTAGCCCTGAATGGCTGGCCAATAGGCAGCCTGGGTCAGCTTGGCGGAAGCCTCGGCGAATTTGCTGGCAATCGCCTTCGCAAGCTGACGCGGAGGGCGGTTCGTCACCTGCGGGACGGCGTCGATGACACCGCGCAGGACTTCCTTCAGCGTCACCGCTTGATAGTTGTCATCGCCGACATCCACCGAATGTCCACGGGCGTGGATTGTGGCGGCGGGTAGCGAGGCCGTGAAGTCACCCGTGGTTACTTCGATCGGCGAGTAGGCGATTGCGAGAAGGCAGTCGCTGCTTTCGATGATCTCGCGCACGCCCGGCTCGCTGGCCCCGCCAGCGTAGATGCCAAGGTAGTGAGGGAACGTCTCGTCAATGACGCTTTTGGCTGCGTTGATCACTGCAACCGGGGCCTGCATCTTCTCGGCCAGTTGCATTAGCTCGGACGCGACGCCAAACCGGCCAGCGTCCGCATCCACCAGAATCGCCGGTGACGTGGCCAAGGATAGGCGCCCCGCGATTGCTGAGATGCACGAATGCAGCCGTTCCGGATCGCTGGGCGGCTCGGCCAGTATGAGGGGGGCCTCCGGAACCTCGATCTCGAGATAGGGAATGTCGGACGGCAGCTCCATGTAAACCGGGCGCTTCTCACGCCAGGCGGTGAGTATCAGCCGGTCGATCTCGGCGGCCGCATTGCGGGGCGTGAGCCTGGCCTGTGCGACGGTCACTTGCGCGTGGGCGTGCAAGAAATGGTCGAAGGTGCCGTCCGCCATGGTGTGGTGCATCCCCAGGCCGCGGTCGATGGACCGCAACGGTATCGATCCAGAGATGCAAATGACCGGAACGTGCTCGCTGTAGGAACCGCCAACACCGTTGATCGCGCTCAGCGGGCCGACGCCGTTTGTAACCAGCAGCGCACCCAGGCCGTTCAGCCGCGCGTAGCCATCCGCTGCGTAGGACGCAGTCAGCTCACCGGTATTGCCGATCCACTTCAGCCTGCCGGCGTCGTACAGCTGCTGCAACAAGCAGAGGTTGTAGTCGCCGGGAACACCGAACAGGTGCCGGATGCCGGCCTCCTCGAGTCGGCGGAGCAGGAAATCGCCGATCGTCATGCGTCGGGTGGGGCTGCTGGACATCATATTTACTCCTTTGATTGGGCCAAGAAAGATGCGGCGGACGCTCACGGCGCCAGCACCACCAGCGGCTTGCCTTTTTCCACAACATAGGTCGCCAGCTCTGCGGCGTTGACGCTGCCGACGTTTCTGGCCGTATGGAAGGTTTCCGCCGGGACAAACAGAACATCACCGGTCTTGAGCGTCACGGGCGGCTGGCCTTCGAGCTGGTACTGCAAGCTGCCTTCGAGCACATAAATGATTTCCTCGCCCGGATGCTTGTGCTTCGGAGCGATCGCTCCTGGAGCGATATCCACACGCGCTTGGAGCGCTTCGTATCCGGGAACGCTGAGGTCGTGCCGCTGAAGGTCGGTACGCGTGACCCCTGCTTGCTCCGCCTGCGCCCGCGGAGCCAGGGTGCTCGCAACAGCCACCGCCGCCATGAGTCGGATGGTGTTGGTGTTCATGTCAGAAGTTGAGGGACGCGATCTGCACGTCCGTGGTCGGAATGGAAGCGGGGCCGAGGGAATAGAAAAGCCGCAGCCCGGGATAAGCGGGCGGCGGCAAGACGCTGGCGAACCGGAAGGAGAGAGTCCGGGAGGAGGGAGTGGCCAGCGTTTGGGGGTGGTGGAAACGAGCTGCGGAGTGGTGCGAGTCCTCGGAAACAGTCCCTTCCAGTCTCGGCGTGCACGTGCCTTGGAAGCCTTCAGCACACCGGCGTTTGTCGGCCGTAGCGATTCGGCTGCGCGTGGCGATCAATGCTTCGGACCTGCTCATCATTTTCGTCTCCGCATCTTGGAATGCGGAGACGAGGTTAGGCCCCGAGCAGTTCAGACTCTATTGAACAATGGTATCGGCGATACCTTCGTATTACGGATGGTGACGGTCAACCCGCCGAGAGCGTGAGCCTATTCATGAGAGCGCCAACACCTGAAATGTTTCTTGGAAATGCAGAAGCTCAGTTCGGCAGATTGTTTGGTGCCTGCCTGTCGTTCGCGGAGCAGTCGAGAAGCGATGCCGAAGCCGGTCAGCTTGACCTCGCCTTTCGCGTTGACGAGAAAGCTGGCCGGCTTGATGTCCTTGTGGACCAGGCCATGCTGGTGCGACTTGCCAAGTACGGCGACCATGCCGATGGCAAGCGGTAGGAAGCGCCCGACTGGCACGGGCGCCTCAAGCAGCCGGCTAAGCGGCTCTCCGCCGTTGTCTTCCGGCAACAATAGCATTCGACCGCTGTCGTCGTGCACAAGCTCTAGCGGCCGCGCAGTCTACAGCGGCGGGACCTTGGCCTCGGAGACGGCGGTGGGCGGAAGCTCTATTTCGACAGGCAGTGCAGCGGCAGGCTAACCAATACCAAAGTATAATGACCGTACATCCAATTGCGGTGCATCCTCTGTATTATGAGGCGCCGCCAGGAAAATACCGCGATGGAAAGCGAGCTCAGTCTTGCCGTCGATCCGCTCCCGGGCCTGATGTGGATCGCGTCTGCCGACGGGCCGCTCGAATTCGTCACTAGATACTGGCTCGAATATACCGGGCTACCCATGGAGGAAGCTTTGGGGTACGCCTGGGTGAAAGTGCTGCATCCCGACGACCTGCCGCTGCTGCTAGCCTCCTGGAAACACTGTCTCGAATCCGGCGAAGATTACAAGGTGGAAGCGCGGGTGCGGCGCCACGACGGCGTGTACCGCTGGTACATTCTGCGA
Organism: Verrucomicrobiota bacterium; assembly: GCA_903970595.1. Taxonomy (GTDB): domain Bacteria; phylum Pseudomonadota; class Gammaproteobacteria; order Nevskiales; family Nevskiaceae; genus Nevskia. Next base: position 8,109 of record CAJCJI010000466.1, on the reverse strand, counting down.
GCCAGACCTGTGCGCGATGCGTCCGGCAAAATCATAAAGTGGATTGGCCTCAACACTGACATCGAGGACCTTAAGCGCGCGGAAAAAGCCCTGCGATCGAATCAGCAGCAGATGGAGATGATCGTGGATGGCTTGCCGGAGGTAGTGGTTCTGTTTACGCCTCAAGGTGACCTCCATCACGCCAATAGCAAGGCGGTTGAATACTTCGGTGCTCCGCTCGACAGGTTGGGGGCCTGGAGCACCAGCGACTTGGTCCATCAGGACGACCGGGAGATGTTTGTCGCCAAGGCGACTCTATCGATGACCACCGGCGCACCCTTCGACGTCGAAAGCCGCTTGCGCAGGTCGGACGGCGCATATCGCTGGTTCCATATACGCGGCACTCCGGTACGGGACGGCGAAGGGAACGTAGTCTTGTGGTACGACTTAGGAACTGATATCGATGACCGCAAGCGTGCCGAGGCGCTGCTCTCGGGTGAGAAGCGCCTGCTGGAGATGGTCGCGCGGGGCGTGCCGCTGCACACCGTGCTCGATGCGGTGTGCCAACTGGTGGACGAAGTCGATAGCTGCTGCCACAGCGGCATCTTTCTTATCGATCCGGTCAGCAGAATCTTTCAGCGCGGGGGAGCATCCAGCCGCATCTCAGCCTACGTCGACGCCCTGCATGGCTTTTACACCACGGCTGAGCAGGGGCCAGGTGGCTTGGCCGCGGCTTCCATGTCGACGGTGATTTCCGAGGACGTAGTATCCGACCCGCGCTGGGGGCCGGACTGGCGGAATGTGGTCCTGGCGCACGGGATACGCGCCTGCTTATCGACACCGATCCTGTCGCGCAACCAGGAAGTTCTGGGGATATTTGCCATTTACCGGATCGAGACGGGCATGCCAACGCCGTTCCAGCGCGAGCTGATCGGTCGGCTCACGCACATCGCAAGCATCGCCATCGAACGTGCCCGCAGCGACGTGGCGTTGAGGCGCAGCGAGGAGAGCTTCCGCGCCATCGTCGAAACGACGCCGGAGTGCGTGAGGGTGATTGCGCTCGACGGCACCATTCTTCAGGTCAATGCGGCAAGTGCCGGCTTGGCGGAGGTGCCCACACCAGACATTCTCGTAGGTACGGTCTTTTTTGACTACGTCGCTCCTGAACAACAGCAGGCCTACAAGGACTTTCATCACGACGTCTGCGCGGGAAAGAAAGGAATCATGGAATTCGACTTGCTTACCGTACATGGCAAGCGGCGGCGCGTAGAGACCTATGCGGCGCCACTGCAGTGGCGTAACGGCGCTGTGGTGCAGTTGGGTGTCACGCGAGATATCACCGATCGAAACCGCGCCGAGGGGCGACTCCGCCGGAGCCAGGCGATGATGGCGAAAGCCCAACAGCTCAGCGGCAGTGGCAGCTTCTTCTGGCGCCCGGAGTTTGGCGAATTCATTTGGTCCGAGCAGGTCTATCGAATATTCGAGATCGAACCGGCTGTACAAATGTCGTTTGAGCTGGTCAGCTCGCGCGTGCATCCTGCCGATCGCTACCTGATGGAGGACCTGATGGGACGCGCGCTGACAGGCAAAGACTTGTCGTACGACCTCCGACTGCTGATGTCGGACGGCAAGGTCAAATACATTTACTTAACCGCCCACGGCACTCGCGACCCGAAGGGCCGGCTGGAGTACATCGGGGCGGTACAAGACGTGACTGAGCGGCACGAAGCCGAGGAGGCCGTCGGCAAGCTGCGTGCCGAACTTGCCCACGTCGCACGGGTCAACAGCCTGGGTGCTGTGACGGCTTCCATCGCACATGAGATCAACCAGCCGCTCGCCGGAATCGTCACCAATGCGAACACCTGCCTGCGCATGTTGAGCGCCGATCCGCCCAACACCGAGGGCGCCTTGGAGACCGCGCGGCGGACGCTGCGTGACGGGCATCGTGCTTCGGACGTCATCAAGCGTTTGCGGGCTCTGTTCAGCAAGAAGGCCGTCGTCAAGGACGAGGTGGATCTGAACGAGGCAGCCCTAGAGGTCATCGAACTGCTTCGCAGCGAGATTCGCAACAACCGGATCATGCTGCGACTGGAGGCAGCGCAGGTTTTGCCCCGGGTCGCTGGCGACCGGGTCCAGCTTCAACAGGTCGTGTTGAACCTGCTGCTTAACGCGGTGGAAGCGATGAGCGATGTTGAGGGGGCGGTGCGTCAGCTGGTCGTCCGAACCGACAAGGAGGGTGACGACTACGTGCAACTCGCGGTTTCCGACACCGGTCCCGGCTTTGACCCGCAGCAAGCAACGAAATTATTTGATGCGTTCCACACAACAAAAAAGGAAGGAATGGGAATTGGCCTATCGGTAAGCCGCTCCATCGTCGAGAGTCACGGTGGCCGCCTGACGGCGACGTTGAACGAAGGGAGGGGAGCGACGTTTGCATTCGCCATTCCGTGCAGGGTCGTCGAAGGCCGGTCGGCTGCCGAAGGTCTGGAAGCCGCGCGGCGATCCGCCGACATGGATGCCAGTCGTATCGGGGAGCGATCCTGATGCCCAAGCGCGCGCTCATCGCGGTGGTCGACGACGACGAATCGGTTCGCGAATCGCTGCCAGACCTGCTCAAGGAATTCGGCTTCAGCGCCCGGGCGTTCGCTTCGGCGGAGGAGTTTCTCGCCTCGGGGTGTGCCGACCAGGCGCGCTGCCTTATTCTTGACATAGCCATGCCCGGAATGTCCGGTCCGGATCTGCAGCGCGAGCTGAATCAACGCAACAACTCGCTGCCAATCGTGTTCATCACGGCCCATGCCGACGAGGCCCTCGGCCCCCGGCTCATCAAGGGTGGCGCCGTTGCGTGTCTGCTCAAGCCGTTCAGCGATACCGCGTTGCTGGGCGCGCTGCAGACCGCGCTGCTTCCGATATGAAATCTGTCGTTGGAGAGGGAATCAAGGAGGGACACCATGACGCCGGCAAATGCAATTGAAGGAAGGCGAGGTGCGGGACTCACCATGCCGATTGTGTTCGTCGTTGACGACGACATCTCCGTGCGCGAATCGCTGGAAGCGATGGTCCGCCAGGCCGGATTCGCGGTGGAGACGTTCGCTTCGGCGCGCGAATTCCTTGAACGTCCACAGGTACAGGTAGCCAACTGCCTGGTACTGGACGTGGGACTGCCGGATCTCAGCGGGCTGGACTTGCAGAGCGCTGTGGCGCATGAAAGAACCGACATGCCGATCATCTTCATCACCGGCTGTGGCGACGTGCCCATGACCGTTCGGGCGATGAAGGCGGGCGCGGTTGAGTTCCTCACCAAGCCGTTCGAAGTTGAAACGCTGCTGGGCGCGATACGCGGGGCGATCGAACGCAGCCAAAAGGTGTTGAGCGAAGCAGCAGAGATGCGGACGCTTCAGGAGCGCTATGCCTCGCTCAGCTCGCGCGAGCGGGAAGTCATGACCCTGGTGGTGTCCGGCCTCTTGAACAAGCAGGTGGGCGGCGAGTTGGGCATTGCTGAGATTACGGTGAAGGCGCACCGAGGCCAGGTGATGCGCAAGATGAAAATCCGCTCGCTGGCCGAGCTGGTCACCATCGCGACCAGGTTGCATCTAACCGGTCCGTCGAAGCCCACGGCGCTTGGCACACAGTGAACGATCGATCGGATGGCGGCTTTCTATAGCCTACCGCCGCGCCGTACCCGCGCTGCCGAATGCTGGCCGAATAGCACATGAGCCCACAGGATGAACAGAGCCATGATTGCGGAAACGAACTGGCGGGTTTGGCTGTCGTGCATCCCGAACGTAGTCACATTGCTGCCGGATCGCCTGGCAGCTCTTCCAGTCTGGTATCCCATAGCGGTATGTCCTCCAGGGACTTGATGAGCAGGCAAGGATCCTCGGAGGGCCTCACGGCGCTCACCGGAAGTGCCTGGATGGCGGCCTGCATGACCGTTGACGACGCCATCAGCTGGAATGTGCCCAGCATTGTGGACGAGGCGAGGGCCAGGGAGGTGCCGAAAATCCAAGCTATTGAGCTGATGTCTATCGCTCCAAAATGCCTTGATAACTGCATCTGGCCCGGAACTGAGGAAGCGCTAGCCACTGTTTGACCCCATTCCGGCGGCTTCCAGGATCAATCGGGATATTTCTTCGGAGTGCGAGATCATCGACAGGTGGCTGGATTTGAGTTCGATGGTCTTGGCTCCCATGCGCTTGGCCATGAAGCGCTCCAGATCCGGATTGATTGTCCTGTCCTCAGTCGAGACGGCGTAAAAGGAAGGTTTCGAGCGCCAGGCGGCAACAGTGGTTCTGCCGCTCAGAAGGGCCTTGTTGAAGGGCTCCTGCACTGCATATAGAACCTCCGCTCGATGTTCAGGAAGATCGCCGGCGAAATCGTGAAGAAATGCCGATTCCCTCAAGCGTCCCTCATCTCCATCGAAGACGATCCCAGAGGCGGCCGGCGGCGCCGGATATTTCTTAGCCAGCGCAGCGTAGTCCTCGCCGGCATCAGGTGCCCGCGCTGCGACATAGACGAGCGCAGACACATTCGGGTGTACGCCGGCCTCGGTCACGATCATGCCGGAGAAAGAATGCCCCACGAGGACAGTCGGGCCATCCTGGCGATCCAGGACTTTGTGAGCCGAAGCAACCGCGTCCGGCAGCGTCGTCAAAGGATTCTGCACCGAAGTGACGTTGAGTCCCGCCGACTGTAACTCCGGAATGACGTCCAGCCAGCAGGATCCATCGGCAAACAGGCCATGCAGCAAAACAACGTTCTTCGCGGCCGGAGGCGGCGTGGACGCTACGCTCCGCGGCGATATCATTGCCATTGCTGCGCCAGCTGCGACCGCCACCAACAAGTCACGCCTCGCCATCATGATGTCCATCCCCGGCGCAATATCAGAAGCCTTAGGTGGAAACATGCTAGTTCTCCGCGTTGTATTGAGGTGCGGATAAAGCTATGCCCGAACGCTGGTGCGACGCCATTGTCCTAAGGTATCGCTGACACCATGGTATAGGCATGGGTGCCAGCGCATGCGGAGTCGCATTGTCGGCGCGTCGTTTTGCGATGGCCGATTCGGGCCGGCTTGGGGCCTAGTGGGTGATGCGTACCAATGACCAGTTCCGATTGCTTCGCCGCCGGATGCTGCGGGCGTGACGATCGACAAGCTTCCGATTTATATTCAACTCTCATTTTCTAACCAACCGAAGCGTGCAAGGAGTTTGGAATGTCAAAGCCGAATTACGCTGCCTACGAGCCCGCCGATCCTTACTTCAATCTGGTTCGACGGGCGCTAGGTGATCTTGTCGACGGAGAGCATTTCTTCGACATCGTCGACGACCACGTCATCTACGAGGTTCTCTACGACCTGGGTTGGCCCCGCATTATCAAAGGGCGAGCCGACCTGATGGCTGCGTTCAGGGGCTACGTCGACAATATCGCGCTTCAATCCGCCGACAAGTTGATTACCCACAAGACGGACGACGGCTGTGTCATCGAATACGAGGTCCATGGAACCATCCTCGCGACAGGCGCGAAATACAACAATCGGTTCTGCTCAATCATCAAGATCGAAGACCGAAAGATTACGCATTGGAGAGACTACATGGACTCTCTTGCGGCCTGGAACGCAATGACTAAGAAGAAATAAGAGCTAACGATATGAAGCAAATTCCGATGATTGAGGGTGAATCCGAGAGGGAAAAACTCGGCGAGTCGAGCGGTCGCCGATACGCTCGCCGCACGGCTCACTGACCTCTATCCGTCGACAAAGCCCGTACCCCGTGACGTGGCCACCGAGCGACTTCCTCATCTGGACGAAGTCACGCTCCCAGCTATCTCGACGAAGGACCCGGCTGAGGCGGAAAGGCTGAAGGGGGCGGCCCCCCAGTCGGGTCAACCAACTGACGATTTCTGGAATCCAATCTCCTGGTGATCGCAACGCCGATGTGGAATTTCGACATTCCCTCTGCCCTCACGTTCTAATGGCCTTCGTACCAAAACGATCTCACATCTAAAAGCCCATCGTAGCTACGGATTCTTGTATCCGAGTTGCTCTGTTGACGCGAGGGATCAGATTGATCAGCCACGAGATCATGTGCTCCCGTAAGCGTGACCAGTCACGAATGGGTTAAGCCCTTTTCACCGCATATGTTCCATTCGGAATCAGTGGTCAACTCGAGCATGAGCAATCTGGTCAATCTCCTGCGCGCACCAACAGTCTGGACGTCTCCTCTTGGCCAACTCCGACAACGCAGTGCTTTGCTACAGACCGGCCGTTCCCGCGGACCAATTGAGAGGCCGCAGTGTGCCCAATTCTGTTGAAAAGCTCGGTGATTGCGTATTGCAGCGTTTTCTAAATGCGAATTTCTGCTCGTGTGGATTGGATGATTCCACGCTCGACGGAAATTTGCGGCTAGAACTTCACTGTCGCGAGCACGGTTTGCTATGCCTGCAAGCGCAGCGCGCAGCCGGCCAACGGAGAGTCAAAGAATACGCACCCCTGATCCGCCACGGCGGGTGTGCTCGAACGATTCACCGGACTGCCGCCGCGTCGAAGCTCGACGCTCAAAAGCCCGTCAGTCCAGCGAATCACAAAGCACGCCGATCAAACGCGCCAGCGGCGCATCGGCGAAGAGACAGGGAAGATGGGCAGGCCCATCGTCGTATCCCGGCATCGAAGCCCGATGCCTCAAGGCTAGTGAGCCGCTTTGCGGTGAAGCCGCGCCGATTGCCGCGTTGCGATGGCGCGGGCGGCTTTGGCGTCAGTTTCATCCGGGATCGCCGGCTCCCATCCGCTCATGCCTTGCAGCACGCGATCGGCATGCTTGACGGTGTTCACATGGCCGTAGTGATCCTCGATCATCTTGACCGACGTACCCATCTGTTCAGCCAGGAAATAAACATCCACACCCTCACTCAGGCGGAATGTGGCGTAGGTATGGCGGAAGCAATAGGTGGAGCGCGGAACGCCGTTCGGCCCGTCGCGTAGCTTGGCTTCGATCAGTAAGCCCTCGATCATATTCTTGTATAGCGTCTTGGCCGGTTCGCCGGTGATGGTGGTAAATACCCGGTCGTCCAGCTCCCTGGCCTTGGCGATGGCGCGAATGCGCTCCAGATAGTCGCCCACGCTCTTGGGCGCCACCAGCTTGCGGGACTTGCCTTTGCCCTGCACGAACATCACCACGATCTCGCGCCCCTCACGATCCTTCGCGGGCATGATGTCGCGCCAGCGAAGGTTCTTAGCTTCGGACGGACGCATCCCGGTATTGCAGGCAATCAGGATGAAGTTGTAAGCCACCGTGCGATACCAGACGCTCGACGGCTTGGTTGCCCGGCTCACCCACGACCGGCCGACCGTATGCAGCCTGCGGTATTCCTCCGGCGTGAACTCGTCGCGCCGCATGGTCTTGAGCTTGGGTTTGTCCTCGAAACGCTGGCTGGCGGGGACGTAGCGTTTGCTGATGGCGTGGTTCATCACCGCGCCGAAAATGGACATTTCAAAGCGAATGGTCGAATCGCTGATGATGCCGCCTCGGTAGCGGCCGGTGCCAGTCTCCCGGCGCCAGGCGGGGTAAGCCTTCCAAGTGTCCTGCCCGATCAGATGGACCTGGGTGGAGCCGCAGTAGTCGTTGAGGGGGCCTTCGATGACGCATTTGAGCTTTTTGGGCCTGGCCTTGCTGATCTCGCCGCGCGCGGCGCGCTGCTCCTGCAAGGCGACATATTCTTTTCCCACCTCGGCGAACGGCCGGTTGAACACCGGAACGTCGTGCTTGAGGCGAAATCGGATATCGGCATCGTGATCGTATGCCTGATCCCGCGCCGCATCCCGGTTCGAGGTCTTAAGGGAGATGGTCTTGTAGCGGTCGGCCTTGGGCAACTGGATACGGCAATACCAGTTGCGGTGCGTGACGTCCGAGCGCCGGAATAGAATAAGACCGGGCTTGAGTTCCTCTTTGTCGGTGATGAATGCCATCCTTGGCTCTCCTTCTGTGCAGAATCTGTGCAGATCGGCGTCGTAAGTCGTTGATTCGCCGTATCTGTGCATGCTCTGTGTAGAAGATTATATCAAAGAAAATCCTTTATGTACATATACTTAAGATTTAATGCTCATCCCGGCGAAAGCCGGTATCCAGGGGCTAAGCG
>CAJCJI010000465.1 GCA_903970595.1 Verrucomicrobiota bacterium | reverse complement strand
TGGCGCCATGCCAATGCTTCTCGCCGGACGGAAACCAAACCACATCGCCCGGCCGGATTTCCTCAATCGGCCCGCCCTCCCGCTGCACCCAGCCGCAACCGCCGGTCACGATCAGAGTCTGCCCCAGCGGATGGGTGTGCCAAGCGGTTCTCGCCCCCGGCTCAAACGTCACATGCGCGCCGCCGACGCGCTCAGGGTCCGGACCGAAAAGCGGGTCGATCCGCACATTGCCGGTGAACCAATCAGGCGGCCCTTTGACCGACGCCTCAGTGCCAACGCGTTTGATATCCATGATCAGCTCCAACGAAAATATGTTGATGCGGATATAGACCGTGCCATTATCAGAAATTAGGCGTAAAATGCCGCATAAACTAATAAGCTGAGCTTCTGAATGGCCCAACTCGATCTGAACGACATTGTTGCCTTTATCGCGGTTGCCAGGGAGCAGAGTTTCACCCGCGCCGCCGCCCAGCTGGGGGTGTCGCAATCGGCGCTCAGCCAGACCATCCGCGGCCTGGAATCACGCCTTGGTCTGCGGCTGCTCACCCGCACCACCCGCAGCGTGGCCCCCACCGATGCCGGCGAGCGCCTGCTGCTGCACCTGGGGCCGCACTTCGAGGAGATCGAGTCCGAGCTGCAGGCCTTGGCGGAGTTGCGCGAGAAGCCGGCCGGCAACATCCGCATCACGGCCGCGGAGCATGCCGCCGATACCGTGCTGTGGCCGGCCCTGCGCAAGTTCCTGCCGGACTACCCGGACATCAAGCTAGAAGTCATCATCGACTACGGCCTTACCGACATCGTGGCGCAGCGCTACGACGCCGGCGTGCGCCCCGGCGGGCAGGTCACCATGGGCATGATCGCCATGCGCCTGGGGCCGGACCTGCGCATGGCGGTGGTGGCCAGCCCGCGCTACCTCGCCCGGCGCCCGCTGCCGAAGACGCCGCAGGACCTTACCAATCACAACTGCATCAACCTGCGCCTACCCACCCACGGCGGCCTCTACGCCTGGGAGTTCGAGAAAGGCAGGCGCGAACTGAAGGTGCGCGTAGAGGGCCAGCTGACTTTCAACGGCACCACGCCGATGCTCAACGCCGCGCTGGCCGGCTTCGGCCTGGCCTACGTCCCGGAGGACCTAGCCCTACCCCACATCGCCGCCGGACGCCTGAACCGGGTGCTCGAAGACTGGTGCCCGCCCTACCCCGGCTACCACCTCTACTACCCTAGCCGCCGGCAGCACTCGCGGGCGTTCGCGCTGCTGATCGAGGCCTTGCGCTACCGGGGCTGAGGGCCGGGAGAGCGCAGTGGCATGAAGCTATAACAAAACAACAAGGCCTTAGCTGATTTTTCCCCGAGCAGGGAACCGGTCATCCGATGTACATTGTGGGCCTGGGGATCGGCAAGCAGCCTTCGCTGCCTGCCGCGTTTGGGGGCTTGCAAAATGCAAAAGTTGAGGCGATGGATTCGTTCGCGCGGGAGCCCGCGGCAGCCCGCGCTTGATCGAGACGCCGAACGGCACGGCCAGGTCAGAATCTCGGCGGTCGTCTGCGCCTATAACCGGCATGATTTCGTCATCAAGGCCGTCGATAGCCTGCTCAGGCAGGACTTTCCATTGGAGCAACTGGAAATCCTGGTCATCGACAATGGATCGGCCCCGCCGCTTCGCAGCGACGCCCGCACCCTGGAATGGGTGAATTCCCGCCGCGTGCGCATCGTGGAAGAGCCCAGGCTGGGGCTGGCCCACGCCAGGAACCGCGCCATCGCCGAGAGCCGCGCCCCGTATATAGCATTTCTGGATGACGACGCCGTTGCTTCGCCGAACTGGGCCGCCAGAATCGCCGCCGCCTTCCAGCAGGTGCGCGACATCGGCGCCCTAGGCGGCGCGGTGCTGCCGGAGTGGGGCGCCGAGCGGCCCAACTGGCTGGGCAAGGAACTGGAGGTTTTGTACTCCACGGTGAACTGGAGCAACCACGCCCGCTTCCTGGGCGCGGGCGAAACCCTGATCGGCGCCAATGTGGCCTATGACCGGCTGAAAATCAAAAGCCTCGGCGGCTTCAACACCAATCTCGGCCGGCGCGGCAAAAGCCTGCTCAGCTCGGAAGAAGCCGCCCTGCACAACCTGCTCGCCAAGCAGGGATTGAAGCAATGGTATGACCCGGAAATCAGGGTGCTGCATCACATCCACGCCGATCGCCTGAACATCGACTGGGCCACGTCGCGCGCCTACTGGCAGGGCATCAGCGCCGCGATCAGCTGGAGAAGCAGCCCGGACCGCTCGCCGCTATTGCTCGTCGCCAAGCTGATCTACCACTCGCTGCTGCTCGGATACGATTCCCTGAAACAGTGGCTTTTTGGAATCTGGCGGCCCAGGTCCGCGGATTGGGTGGCGGCCAAATGCTGGAGCCGGCGGCGCAGCGGCATGATCAAGGGCCTCGCCTCGTACGATCTTGTCTCCTGAGCCGGTCAAGCCAGGCTCGCCCTCAGCCGCGTGAGCGCCGGTTCAGTTCGCGATTCAGGGAATACATCAGCTCCGGCGCCGCCTTCAAGGCAATGCCGCGCAGGCGCCGCCTGATTCTGGCGGGCAGCGAAGAATTGCGCTTCCACAGGTGGGCCCAGTGATGCACGGCCACCGTTTCCGGCCTGACACAGTCCTCGCTGAACGTCTCGGTCCATTCGTATGGATAGAAATAACGCGGCGGGTAGATCGTGAGGCCCGCGCATTGCACGACTTCGTCGGCCGGACCCTTGAGCCCGGATTCGCGCAGCAGCCGGGAAATCAATCCCGGCCCCGATCCAGAACCCACATCCAGCCTGCCGTCCATGCGATCCAGTGCCTCCATGACCCGTTTCACGAAAGGATGCCGCGGCACCGCGGCAAGCAGGGCGCCGTTGACGATGTCCGTGGCGGCGGGGTCCAGGGTTTGAAATCCGGCAAAGCCTGCATTGCCCAGCAGATGATCCAATGACCTGCGCAGCTCGATGTCGTGGTCCAGGTAAATGCCGCCATGCTTGAGCAGCGCGGCCATGCGGACATAATTGCTGACCCGGTTCCAGGCCTTTGCGGCATAAGCCTGGCGGACGAAGCGCGCGGAAAAGTCGATATTGTCCTCGCTCCAAAGCCTCAATTCGTAATCCGGGCAGCGGGCCTGCCAGCTCTCCAGGTTTCTGCGCCCGTCCTCCGGAAAAGGCTTGGGTCCAACCCAGACGTAGTGGAGAATTTTGGGGATCATGCCGGCAAGGCTTGCAGATCGGCGTGGAGCTTTTCAAGCACGCCGCCCCAGTCGCCGCTTGAGCCCTGGCGGAAAAGCCGGGCGGAGGGATACCAGGGACTGTCCTCACGGTGCAGCAGCCAGCGCCAGTCGGGATGGTGCGGCAACAGGATCCAGGTCCGCCTGCCCAGCGCGGCGGCGAGATGGGCCAGGCTGGTGTCGACGCTGACCACCAGGTCCATCAGTTGGCACAGCGCCGCGGTATCCGCAAAGTCCTTCAGCTCGTCGCCGAAGTGCAGGATCTGCGGATGCTGCCGCAGCGTGGCGCGATCGGCTTCGCGCAGGTCCTTCTGCAAGCTGAAGTACTGGCACTGCGGCGGCAGCCGGGCGACAAGCTCGGACAGCGCCAGGCTGCGATGCAGGTCGTTCTGGTGCGCCGCGCTGCCGCTCCAGGCGATGCCGACGCGGCGCCCGGTCCTGGGCCCGAGCCGGGCCGCCCAGTGATTCACCTTCGCCAGGTCGCCGCGCAGATAGCCCCCGGGCGCGGGAATGTTGTCGAGCCGGGTCCCGCAGGCCAGGGGCAGGCTCAGCAGCGGACAGTGACAGTCGAAGGCCGGCAAGGGCGCGCCCTTCTCCACCCACTGACTCACGCCCTCCAGCCCCTGCAGCAGCCCCAGCAGCGGCCCCGGCACCTCCATGATCACGCGCGCGCCGCGGGCCGCGACCAGGCTGGCGTAGCGGCAGAACTGGATGGTATCGCCCAGGCCCTGCTCGCCATGCAGCAGGATGGTCCGGCCTTGCAGCGGGCCGCCGCCAAGCCAGGCCGGCTGCGCAAATGCGCGCGGCCTGAGATGCCGCCGGCGCCAGCGCCACTCGTACAACGCCAGGCCCTGCTCGAAATTGCCGCCGAGCAGCAGCGCCAGGGACTTGTGCCAGTGCGCTTCCGCGTCCCGCGGATCGATGGCGATGGCCCGCTCATAGTCGGCGATGGCCGCGTCCAGCCGCAGCATTCTCTGCCTAGCATAGCCGCGGCCTGTAAAAGCCTGTACGTAGTTGGGCCTGAGGGCAATGGCCGTATCGTAGACGGCAACTGCCGCCTCCAGCCGATTCAGTTCCTGCAAGGCGAAGCCGCGGTTGGCATGCGCCTCCGCCAGGTCCGGCCTGATGGCGATGGCCCGCTCATAGCTCGCGATCGCCGCCTCGAACTGCTGCAGACTCAGCAAGGCATTGCCGCGGTTGGACCAGGCCTCCGCGTAATCCGGCCTGAGCGCCAAGGCTTTGTCATAGCTGGCGATGGCCGCCTGCGCCTGCCCAAGCTCCTTCTGCGCATTGCCCAGGTTGCAATGGAAGGCCGCGTTGCCCGGCTCCAGGGCGATGGCCTGGCCGAACAACTCCACCGCCAGCGCAAAATCCCCCGTCTGCCCGGCGACCACGGCCAGCAGGTGCAGCGCGTCGGCCTGCCGCGGATCAACCCGGAGTATGTCTTCATAGGCCGCCTTCGCCTGCGCCAGATTTCCCGCGCGATGGAGCGCGGTGGCCTGCTCCAGCTTTGCACGGATCCTTGCAGCCAATCCGCCGGGCGCAGGTCGAGACATGGAGTGTGTTTGAGCTTCTTTGAGTGGCTGGCTGTGACCGAGTTTAACCAAAGCACATGTAGCGCGGGTCCGCAACCCGCCCTTTACCGAACGAGCATCCGCGACAGCCGGAGCCCTACCCCCAAATGATGTAGCCGGGGGTCGCGCGCCCTACGAACTGCACATCACTCGACGGGCGCCCCTTCCGAATGGGCTTTGCGCTTTGTACCTGGGAGCACGCCGAATACACTGCCAACAACGGAAATAACGAGTGCTCCGATCAGTATCAGGGCGCCGTACCTACGACCGAACTCCTGCCCCGCCGCGTGGCCGGTCTGGTAACCCTGGGCAAAGCCCTCGGAGACCGTTTGTGGCGTGGCGGAGGGAGGCGGGCGTGTAGCCTGTGCCAACGAGCCAGCGATGCCGCCGCCGATTGCTGATGCTCCGATCCACAGCACCAGAAACCACAAAAATCCGAAGGCCACCCTCTTCATACGTATCCCCCTTGAGTCAGACGCCCAATCGTACCAAAGCTGCAGAGCTAACTTGTTTGCCGAAGGCATATAAGAGCACTCATACGCCGGGTATCTGTCGGATAGAGTCACAAGTAGCATTGTCGTGCCCAGCACGGTGCAAGCTAGCATCTGTAGGGCGGGTCCGTGACCCGCCGTTTACCGCGACAGGCGGGGGGCGGACTCGCTCTCCGAGTTCTGTCGAACGCTCCAGCCAGGCCCGCGGCAATCGCGACGGTCGCGACCCGTCTTGACCTTGGCAATGTCATGGGCATCGTGTCCTCCTTCATTTACTAGCGGCGCAAGCAGCCTACTGGTAGGCCTCGTCGATATTCGGCACGAAGAAGTCCATGCCCTCCGGAGCCGATGCGCTGGATTCGTCCCAATAGGCATTCGCGTTCTGGATCTTCCCCGCATCGTTCAGCACGAAGCGATCGACCACCCGCAGATCCAGGCCCTGGTTCAGATGCGGGATGCGGACCTTCATCGTAAAGTCCAGGATTCCCTCGTTGGCGCAAACAACGATGCGATTGACCTGGGGCCTCAGTTCGCGCGCAGGGTCCTGATGCGCAAAGTCCCAGAAGGCAGCGATACCCTGGTGCCCGACAAAAGCCGGTGTGCCCACCGGATCGCACCAGACCGCATCCTCGGCGAAGATCGAAAGCAGGAGCTGCTTGTCGCCCTTGGTCCAGGCTTCGACGTACTTGTGAATCACTTCGCGCACTGCATCCGGCGTAATCGACATTGCTCGCATCTCCCTGACCGCGCACGGCTTCCAACGATCGTCTCCGCCGCGGATTCGCGCGGCGCAGGCCCGAGCCTAGTTTCGCGTCAATCCCTCCGTCGACTCAACTCGAAGGTTTTCAATGTCTGCGTATCCACCCAAACCAGGCGCAACCGTCATCATCGTTCCCGGCCGCGCAGCAAAGTAGAATCGGCCACGGTCCTGCGCCCCTATTACCCAAGGGCAAGCGGACCACCGGATCGGGGAAGCCGCATGACCGCACTATCGGACTGGAGCAGTTTCTACGCCATCGTCGGCTCGGCCGCGGGGACCCTGATCGGCCTGCAATTCGTGGTGATGACCCTCGTCGCGGCCAATCCGCCGCGCTATGCCAGGGAAGGCAGCGCCGCGTATTCGACGCCGACCATCGTGCACTTCGGCGCAAGCCTGCTGCTGTCCGCAGGAGCGCACGTCCCCTGGCCGAACCTCGCCTGCCTCACCCGCTTCTGGAGTGCCTTGGGTGTGGCGGGAATGGTCTACACCCTGGTGGTCGCGCGGCGCATGCGCCGGACGCTGGCGTATCGTCCGGACCTGGAGGACTGGACCTTCCATGCCGCCCTGCCGCTGGCCTGCTATGCGGCGCTTGCCGCCGCAATGTCCGCGTCATCCGCCCATGTTCAGCAAGCCCTGTTCGGCGTCGGCGGCGCGACGCTGCTGCTGCTCTTCGTCGGCATCCACAACGCCTGGGATGCGGTGGTCCATCACGTGGTGGTCGGCAGGCGGGCAGAGGCCGCCGGACGAGAGGCTGGCGATGCGGCGGCGGGCGCGGGCGCAGATGCGCAGGCGTGGAAGCGCTGAGCGCGGCAGGGTGCCGCTAGGCCTGCACGCCGGCCGCCCGCTTCGCCCTCGGCTCCGCAGGCAAGCCAAGGCCATAGCGCTGACGCATCAGCGCGTCCCGGCCCAGGCCGGTGATGGCCAGTTTATTCTGCGGCCGTTTCACAATGAAATTCATGGCCTCAAGCCGGACGCGGGAAGCCGCAGTGGAAGAGGAGGCAGGACTCTCGCCCCGCTCGACCATGGCCAGGCAAGTCCAGTCGTATTGCAACAGGTCTTTCAAGCATCCCCCTTGATCCGCGTTTCCGGAAGCCGGCCCGCACATCCCTTGTGCCTGATCCGGTCATGCGCAACCGGCAAACCGGGCCGCGCCGGCATCCCCGATCCAAAGCCAGCTTGCCAAGCCGCGAGGCTATGGTCGGTGCGATACCCGACATAGGCCCCAAGAGTGAGAGGACATCACTCCACTACAGCCTCCGCAACTTCCGGATCTCCCGCACCGCCACCGCCAGGGTGGTGAACTCCTTCGCCCCCGTGCCCTGCAGCTCCGCCAGACGCTCCGAAGAGAACTTGACGTGCCGCTCGTTGGCGGCGATCCATCCCTCGAACCGCGCCTGCGCGTTATCGCCCGGGTGGCTCAGCACCCGCAGCGCCAGCTGGCGGTGGATGCGATACGCATCGTCCCGCAGGTTGACCCGGGCCAGGGACTGCCACTTGCCCACGGTGGACATTTCGTTGATGGCGGCATAGAGCCACAGCATGCGGAAGCGCTCGCCGCACAGGTAATAGACCGTGGCGGCTTCGGCCAGGCCGACCTTGGCGGCTTCGGCCAGTTCGGCGATGTCCAGGGCGGCGCCCAGGGCGCGGGTGTTGGCCAGGCGCAGGGCCAGGTCTTCGGGCACGCCTTCCTGGTTGAGGTGGGTCACGGTGTGGTCCCAGTCCTCGCGGTAGGACGGCGGCAGCACCTCGGGCAGCAGGCGCTCCAGCTCGGCCAGCGGCGGGGCGAAGCGTTGCACCGCCAGCTGCACCGGCAAGTGCACGAAGCGCGAGCTGCTGAGCCAGCCGGTGGCGTGCTTGAGCAGGCCCACGGCCTGGTTCATCAGCCGGTACTGCACGGCTGCGGACAGCCGGTTGTCGAGGGCTTCGATGGCGGTCCAGTAACTGTCGCCGTCGTAAATGCGGTGGGCGGTGGCATAGGCCTTGACCACTTCGGCACGCGTGAGCCCGTGGTCATCGGCCCAGAGCTGGGCGAAGCCGGGCCCCATGCGGTTGACCAGTGCGTTGCACAGCACAGTGGCGACGATTTCGCGCTTGAGGCGATGGCCGGCCAGGGCGTCGCGGTAACGCTCCACCAGTGCCGCGGGAAAATTGGCGAGCAGTTCGTGCACGAACCAGGGATCGTCGGGCACCTCCG
>CAJCJI010000464.1 GCA_903970595.1 Verrucomicrobiota bacterium | reverse complement strand
CCAGCGTTTCCCCGCCGCTGGGATAAAGACAACAGGAATATTTCAGCAAGGGTCCCAGGTGGAGATGGAAGAACTCCGCCGGCACCTCGTAGTGCTGCTGGTTGGCGGCGCCGGTTTCGACCGCGATGGGGCTGGCGCGCAGTTCGTCGAGAAAGCGGCTGAAGCGGCCAGCGCGCAGCTCGCCGTCCCAGTTGCCTTCATCCCGCAAACGCTGCTTCATCAGGCTGCGCATGCCGGCGCGCGTCAGGCTGTCGGGGATGAGGCCGCGTTCGCACAGATCGATAAGGTTCATGTAGCGCTTGGGTCCTGCCGTGGTTGGATCAGTTTTTCTTCGGCGGCCAGGGGATCAGCATGCTGGTGGTGCGGATGTACCCGGCGTAGCCCGGCCGGCTCAGCGCGCTCTGCGCCTCGGTCAGCGGCACGCCGGAGAGCTTGAGCAGCAGCCAGGCCATCACCAGCGGCGAGCCGAGGGCCAGCCACCACCAGGGGCTGCCCGCGGCCAGCAGCGGGTAAGCCAGCCAGTGCAGGCACTCGAAGAAATAATTGGGATGGCGCGAGTAGCGCCACAGGCCGCGCCGGCAGACCTGCCCCGCGCTGGCCGGGTCGCGTTTGAAGCGGGCCAGCTGCCAGTCGGCCACGCCCTCGCCGGTCACCGACAACAGCCACAGCGCCACGGCCGCGGCGAGGCACAGGCTGCCGGGCTCGCGCGGGCTCCAGGCCACCACCGCGAAGCTGATCGACAGCAGCATCGAAAACACCGACTGGAACTGGAAGAACCAGAACATGTTGCGCCCGGCCTGCGCGCCCCATTGCTCGCGGAAGCGCCGGTAGCGGCCGTCCTCCGGCTTGCCGTGGTTGCGCAACAGCAGGTGGGTGCCCAGCCGCAGGCCCCATAGCCCGCCGAGCACGGCCAGCAGCAGGCGCAGCGACGGCGGCGCCGTGCCGCAGCCGGCGTACCACACGGCCAGCAGGCCCAGGGTCCAGGACCACACGGCGTCGATCAGGCCGGCGTTGCGGGTACGCAGCTGCACCAGCCAGACCAGCGCGAACAGCGACGCCAGGGCCAGCCAGCCGATCGGCGCGGCCTCAAGCAGGGCCATGGTCGGGCCGCGGCGGGCGTTGATATGCCATTGCATCACCACCAGGGATAGATTTGTGGGTCGACCGGTCCAAATACGGCCGCGGGGCCCATTCGGATGTGCCTCGGATGTGCCTCGGATGTGTCCCCGTGTGCATCCGCGACTTGACTTTAACGCACCGGGGGCGTTCTGCTAGGGCCTGTTAACGCTACTTTGATCGCTGCGATCAAAGTAGCGTTAACAGGCCCTAGGCCTACAACAGCGGCTTGCTCAGGGCATGCCGCGCATATTCGGGGAGGTGGCAGGGATGAACTCTCGGCAAATCGTACGGCGGCTCGCCGCCATGAGCGTGCTGGCCCTCTGCGGCTGCGCCGGTGCCCCGCCGGCACCGGACCATTCGGTCGCCGAAGCCGGCCAGGCCGTCGCCAGCGCCGAAGATGCGCGGGCCGCCGACTATGCGCCGGATGAAATGCACGCCGCGCACGAAAAGCTCAAGGAGGCGCGCGCCCTGGCGCGGCAGTCCGCGGCGGACCCCAAGGACCCGAACGCGGTCAAGGCGCGCCGGCTGGCCGAGGAGGCCGCCGCCGATGCCGAATTGGCCAAGGCCAAGGCGCTGAATACCCGCATGCAGAGCGTGCTGCGGCAAATGCAGCAGACGCCCGCTGTTCCGCCACCAGCCAACGGGAATTGAAATATGAACCGTCAATCGCGTGATTTGCTGCGGTCAGGCGCGCTTGCCGTCTCGGCCCTGGCCAGCGCCTGCGGGTTCGGGTTCGGCAGCGTCAAGGACCCCGCCGCGGACCGGGTTCAGGCCGAGCTGAGCCAGCTCGAAGCCGACCCGCAACTGGCCAGCCGCGCGCCGCAGGCGCTGAAGGAGGCGCAGGACGCGGTGGCCGCCGCCGAGGTCCCGCAGAAAGATGCCGCCGAGTCCGCCCACCTGGTCTACCTGGCCGACCACAAGGTGCAGACCGCGCGGGCGCTGGCCGAAGCCCATGTTGCCGAAGACCAGATCAATCTGCTGCGCGGGCAGCCGCAGTGAAGCAGCGGTGCAGCTTGGGTGCCTTCTAAAGCTTTGTAAGTTGGGGTGACCCGGACGGGGAACCCGAACATCTGCGCCAACGGTGACGCAGCGTTGGGGTTCGCTGCGCTCACCCCAACCTACGAGCTACGAGCTAAAATAGCTCGAGCAGGCGCTGCGCGCTCTGGCGCAGATTGTCTCGCCACGGCAGGCCGACGATGGGCAAGCCGCTGGCCGCGTCGCGGAACGGCATTTCCTCGCCGCTGCCGATGACCAGGCGATAGTCGATGGTCAGCTCGGTATCCGGCTCCAGGTCGCGGTCGGCGAAGATAAAGCCCAGGTGCCACAGGCCGGTGGGCGTGAAGCAATGGTTGACGTAGCACTCGTCGCTCCACTCCGGCGTCAGCGAGAACCAGTCCTCGAACCAGCGCACACTGGATTCCACCTCGATCGAACCCGGCGGATGCTGGCGCAGCGCATGCTCCGGCAGCAAGGTGTGCACCTTGTCCGGAGCGATGATCACCCGGCCGCGCGCCACCGGCTCGTCCAGGAACAAGCCTTGCCCGGCACCGGGGATGGCGGAAGCGGCGATGCGGTAGCGCGGAACGATCATGGTTTAGAGCTTATTTGAACAGTCCGGCACATGGATGTGCCGGTCTTGTCCAGGATAGACATTAATGACGGGTGTTCGAGGGAACGCTGCCAGCAGCCGCAAACAACTCCGCCGCCTCGCCAGCGTTGAACACGTACTCCTTGCCGCAGAACTCGCAAGTGACGGCGATGCGTCCCTGCTCGGCGATGATCGAGTCGCACTCGTCCCGCCCCAGCGACAGCAGCAGGCGGGCGATGCCGGGACGCGAGCAGCGGCAGGCCACCATCACCGGACGCGGCTCGAACAGGCGCAGCGGCTCGGCGGCGAACAGGCGGCCCAGCAGGGTGGCGGGATCGGCCTGCAGCAGCTCCTCCGGCTTCAGGGTGGCCGCGAGGATCGACACATGCTCCCAGTCCTGTTCGCCGGCCCGGGCATCCTCCGGCGGCATGCGCTGCAGCATGAAACCGCGCAGGCGCTCGCCGTCGGCGGCCAGGCGGATCAGCGTCGGCAATTGTTCCGACTGCTCGAAGTAAGCCTCCAGCGCCTGCGCCAGGGACGTACCCTCGATCGGCACCAGGGCCTGGCTGGACTGCCGGTTCTCGGCCCTGGGCTCCAGCATCAGCGCCAGCACGCCGCCGTGCAGCAGGCCGGTGAAGCTGCCTTGCAGCTGCTCCGGCGCCTTGGCCATGGCGCGCACCTCCAGCTGGTGGTCGACCTGCGCGACCAGCAGCTTCATCGCGTCTTCGCCCTGGAACTGCAGGTTGATGCGCCCCTCGAAGCCCAGGTGGGTGGCGAGCAGCGGCATCGCCGCCATCGCCTCGCCGATCAGCGCGCGCACGTCGGCGCTGTAGGCGCGGTGCCCGAGCATCTGGGCCACGCCTTCGGACAGCTCGACGAAGGCGCCGTGCGCCACCTGGTTCTCGAAGGCGAAGCCGGTCAGGCGGTTCATAACGGACCTATCCAGCCAGCTTTTCCTTGAGCAGCCGGTTCACCGCGTCCGGATTGGCCTTGCCTTGCGTGGCCTTCATCACCTGGCCGACGAAGAAACCGAACAGCTTGTCCTTGCCGGAGCGGTACTCGGCGAGCTGGCCGGGGCTGGCCGCCATGACCTTGTCGATGGCGGAGATGATGGCGGACTCGTCGGTGATCTGCACCAAACCCTTGGCCTTGATGATGGCGTCGGCATCGCCTTCGCCGGCGATCATCGCCTCGAACACTTCCTTGGCGATCTTGCCGGAAATGGTCTTGTCGGCGATGCGCTTCAGCAATCCGGCGAGCATGCTCGCCGGAATGGTAACAAAGCCCGAATCGACGTATTTTTCCTTGCCGAGCTTGTTTAGCGCACCGAGAAGATCAGTGATGACCCAGTTGGCACAGAGCTTTGCGTCGGCGCCGGACAGCTTGACAACCTCCTCGTAATAGTCTGCCAACTCACGCGAGCCGGTCAGCACGCCCGCGTCGTACGCGGCAAGCCCATAATTCTTCTGAAACCGGACCTTTTTAGTATCCGGAAGCTCCGGCAGGAGCTCCCGGATGCGCTCAATATAATCTGCGCTGCACACCACCGGCAGCAGGTCCGGATCGGGGAAATAACGGTAGTCGTTGGCGTCTTCCTTGACGCGCATCGACTTGGTCTCGCCCGTGTCCGGGTTGAACAGGCGCGTTTCCTGGATGATCCTGCCGCCGCCTTCGATCACCTCGATCTGGCGCTCGATCTCATACTCGATCGCTTTCTCGACGAAGCGGAAGGAGTTGACGTTCTTGGTCTCGGTGCGGGTGCCGAACTTTGCCTCGCCCTTGCGGCGCACGGAGACGTTGGCGTCGCAGCGGAAGCTACCCTCTTGCATGTTGCCGTCGCAGATGCCCAGGTAGACTACCAGCTGGTGCAGCTTCTTGAGATAGGCCACCGCCTCGGCCGCCGAGCGGATGTCCGGCTCGGACACGATCTCGATCAGCGGCGTGCCGGCGCGGTTGAGGTCGATGCCGGTGGCTCCCGAGTAATTCTCGTGCAGGGACTTGCCGGCGTCCTCTTCCATGTGGGCGCGGGTGATGCCGATGGTCTTGTGGGTGACTCCGCCGTGACCGTCGTCCAGCTCGATATCGAGCGTGCCCTTGGCCACGATCGGCAGCTCGTACTGCGAGATCTGGTAGCCCTTGGGCAGGTCCGGGTAGAAATAGTGCTTGCGCGCGAACACGCAGCGCTCAGCCACCTGCGCGCCGACCGCCAGGCCGAAGGTCACCGCCATGCGCAGAGCTTCGCCGTTGAGCACCGGCAGCACGCCGGGAAAGCCCAGGGTCACGCCGTCGGCCTGGGTGTTCGGCTCGGCGCCGTAGGCGGTGGCCGCGCCGGAGAAGATTTTCGATTTGGTCAGGAGCTGGCAGTGCACTTCCAGCCCGATAACTGCTTCCCAGTCCGTCATCGTGTCATCCAATCAAAAAGCGTTTTTCGCGCAAAGCCGCAAAGCCGCGGAAAAGCTTTTTTTGCTTTGGCATTTATTTGCGGCTTTGCGTCTTTGCGCGAGACACCGTTCATTCGAACCCCTTCGGCCACTGCCTGTGGAAATCCGTAGCCTGCTGGTACTGGTGCGCGGCATTGAGCATGCGCGCCTCGTCGAAGAAATTGCCCATCAGCTGCATGCCCACCGGCAGGCCCTGGTGGAAGCCGCAGGGCAGGCTCATGGCGGGGATGCCGGCCAGGTTGGCGGCGATGGTGTAGATGTCGTTGAGGTACATCGCCACCGGGTCGTCGGTCTTGTCGCCGAGCTTGAAGGCCACGCTCTGCGCGGTGGGGCCCAGCACCAGGTCCACCTCGCCAAAGGCGCGGCGGAAGTCGTCGTAGATCAGCCGGCGCACTTTCTGCGCCTTGAGGTAATAGGCGTCGTAGTAGCCGTGGCTCAGCACATAGGTGCCGATCATGATGCGGCGCTGCACCTCGGCGCCGAAGCCTTCGCCGCGGCTGCGCTTGTACAGCTCTTCCAGGGTATGCACCCCCTCGGCGCGGTGGCCGTAGCGCACGCCGTCGAAGCGCGCCAGGTTGCTGGAGGCTTCCGCCGGGGCCACCACGTAGTAGGTCGGCACCGACAGCGGCGCGTTGGGCAGCGACACCTCGCGCACGCTGGCGCCGAGGCCTTCGTACACCTTGACCGCCGCCTCGATGCAGGCGCGGGCGCCGGGGTCGAGGCCTTCGGCGAAATATTCCTTCGGCAGTCCGATGCGCAGGCCCTTGAGGGACTTGCCCAAGGCGCCGGAATAGTCGTCCACCGGCCGCTCGACGCTGGTCGAATCCAGCGGATCGAAGCCGGACATGGCCTGCAGCACCAGGGCCGCGTCTTGCGCGCTGCGCGCCACCACCCCGGCCTGGTCCAGGCTGGAGGCGAAGGCGATCATGCCGTAGCGCGACACCCGGCCGTAGGTGGGCTTGATGCCGGTGAGATTGGTCAGCGCCGCCGGCTGGCGGATCGAGCCGCCGGTGTCGGTGGCGGTGGCCACCGGCGCCAGCCCGGCCGCGACCGCGGCCACCGAGCCGCCGGAAGAGCCGCCCGGCACCCGCTCCAGGTCCCAGGGATTCTTCACCGGGCCGTAGAACGAGGTCTCGTTGGACGAGCCCATGGCGAATTCGTCCATGTTGGCCTTGCCCAGCATGACCATGCCGGCGCCGTCGAGCTTGCGCACGATGGTGGCGTCGTACGGGGCGACGAACTTGTCCAGCATTTTCGAGCCGCAGGAGGTTCTCACCCCCGCGGTGCAGAAGATGTCCTTCTGCGCCAGTGGAATGCCGGTCAGCGCGCCGGCCTCGCCAGCGGCCAGGCGGGCGTCGGCCGCGTCGGCCTGCGCCAGCGCGCGTTCGGCGGTGACGGTGATGTAGCTGTTCAGCGCCCGGTCATGCGCGCCGATGCGGTCCAGGTAGTGCCGGGTCAGTTCGCGGCTGCTGAAGCGCCTGGCTTTCAGGCCGTCTGAGAGTTCTTTCAGGGAGAGTGTATGCATGGTTCTTTTATCCGAGAGGCGGGAGGGGAGAGGCGAGAGGCGCAACCGCTTTTGCGCCTACCGCCTCCCACCTCTCGCCTCACATCATTCAATGACTCTGGGCACCAGGTAAACACCGTTCTCCACGGCCGGGGCGATGGCCTGGAAGGCCTCGCGCCGGTTCTCCTCGCTGACCGCGTCCGCGCGCAGGCGCTGCACCATCTCCAGCGGATGCGCCATCGGCGGCACCTGGTCGGTACTGGCGCCGGACAACTGGTCCACCATCTGCAGGATGTTCGACAGTTGGGTTGCGTAAGGCCCGACTTTCTCGGGCGGCAGGGACAGGCGCGCGAGGTGCGCGACCTGCTTGACTTGTTCCGGGCTCAGGCTCATATCGGACTCGGCGGCTTCGGGCGGATCATGCGTACGGATCGGGGGTCGGGACCGCGGCACCAGGCACGCGGCAAAACCGGCCCGGCGGCAGACTTTCGTTTGGAAAAATGCGCTATTATGAAATGATAAACGATTTACGTACTTCTCAGGCCTGTAGCAGCGCGCCAGGGCTCGCCGCGCGGCGGGGCTTGCAACGCCAAAATCCCCGCAACGCCTCATTCTCCATAAGTTTTTTCATCAAATCCGGATTTCCACAACACGATGTTCGACGCCGTCCGCCGCCTCTTCGTAAACGACCTCTCCATCGACCTCGGCACCGCCAACACGCTCATCTATGTGCGTGACGAGGGCATCGTCCTGAACGAGCCCTCGGTGGTCGCCATCCGCCTGGATTCCCGCGGCAGCAAGAAAATCGAGGCGGTGGGCCTGGATGCCAAGCGCATGCTCGGCCGCACCCCCACCAACATCACCACCATCCGCCCGCTGCGCGACGGGGTCATCGCCGACTACACCGTGACGGAAAAGATGCTGCAGCACTTCATCCGCAAGGTGCAGAAGGGCCGCGTGATGCGGCCGATGACCCGCGTGGTGGTGTGCGTGCCCTACGGCTCCACCCAGGTGGAGCGCCGCGCCATCCGCGAATCGGTGGAAAACGCCGGGGCGCGCAAGGTGTTCGTGATCGAGGAACCCATCGCCGCGGCCCTGGGCGCCGGCATCCCGATCTCCGAGGCGCGCGGCTCGATGGTGGTGGACATCGGCGGCGGCACCTCCGAAGTGGCGGTGATCTCGCTCAACGGCATCGTCTACGCCGAGAGCGTGCGCATCGGCGGCGACAAGTTCGACGAGGCCATCGTCAGCTACGTCCGCCGCCAGTACAACATGCTGATCGGCGAGGCCACCGCCGAGCGCATCAAGCAGGAGATCGGCACCGCCTTCCCGGGGCCGGAAGTGCAGGAAATCGACGTCGTCGGCCGCCATCTTGCCGCCGGCGTGCCGCGCAACTTCACCATGAACTCCAACGAGATCCTCGACGCCCTGCAGGAGCCGTTGGCCGGCATCGTCAAGGCGGTGAAGCAGGCGCTGGAGCGCCCCCCGCCGGAACTGGGCTCGGACGTGGCCGAGCGCGGCATCGTGCTGACCGGCGGCGGCGCCCTGCTGCGCGACCTGGACAAGTTGGTGTCCGAGGAAACCGGCCTGCCGGTGATCATCGCCGACGACCCGCTCACCTGCGTGGCGCGGGGCGGCGGCATGCTGCTCGACATGCTCGATCGCCAGGGCGACATTTACCTGATGGATTGAGCCAGGCGGCCGGAACAAGCGAAGGGGCCGGCGGCGTCCAAAGAGGACGATGTGTTCCGGTAGCCAGCCGGCCGCGGTCAAGGCAAAATCCAAGGCGCCGGCCGCGGCGCGACGAGACTGAAAGCCAACCACCGCTTTGAATACGCTTAGCGATTCCGCCCGCAAGACGCTGTTTCCCCGCGGCCCCAGCCTGGGGCTCAAATTCCTGCTCTTCGCCGCCTTGTCCATTGCCATGATGATCCGGGACCATCATGGCGATACGCGCCTGCAGCCGGTGCGGGCCTGGACCGCCCGCGCCCTGCAGCCGCTGCTATGGGCCGCCGCGCTGCCGCGCGGGGTGCTCGACCTGGGCGACCATTTCCGCGGCCGGGAGGACCTGCTGGCCGACAACCAGGCCCTGCGGCAGAAACAGCTCGAACTGGAAGCGCGGATGCTGCGCATGGAGGCCCTGGAGGCCGAGAACGCGCGCATCCGTGAACTGCTGTCCTCCGCCGCTTCGCTGCAGACCCGCGTGCTGATCGCCGAAATCCTGCGGGTGAACACCGACGCCTACCGCCAGGTGGTGCTCAACAAGGGCGAGCGCGACGGCGTCTACCAGGGCCAGGCCGTGGTGGACGCCAACGGCATCATGGGCCAGGTGACCGAAGTCGATCCGGGCAGCAGCGTGGCCCTGCTGATCACCGGCCTGGACGGCAGCGTGCCGGTGGAGATCAACCGCACCGGGCTGCAGACCATCGCCCGCGGCCGCGGCGACGGCCAGACCCTGACGCTGCCCTTTCTTCCCGGCAACGCCGACATCAAGGTGGGGGACCTGCTGGTGTCCTCCGGCCTGGGCGGCGTATTCCCGCCGGGCTACCCGGTGGGCAAGATCAGCGAACTGCGCCACCCGGCCGGCGAAAACTTCATGGAAGGCATCGCCTACCCCAGCGCCCGCCTCAATCAAGGCCACCAG
>CAJCJI010000463.1 GCA_903970595.1 Verrucomicrobiota bacterium | reverse complement strand
TCCCGCACGCGGAAACCGCCGTGCACAGCGAGCCCGCCGCCGCCCAGGCCGCGCCGGAGCCCGCCCACCAGCCCGCTCCCACCGTGGAACCGCGCGTCGAGCACCAGCCCGAGGCGCCGGCCGCGGAGCCGGAACCGCAGCACAACGCGCACGCGGACGGCCAGTCCTGAGCGGTCGATCCCGAGTGACCGGCCCCGCGGCGGCGCAAGCCTCCGCGGGGCTTTTTTGTGGCATTTTGAAATGCCGGCAGGGCGGCGCTGGATCGCAGGCAACCCTTCCGGGTGACGGGGCGCAGTCGGCCTGAAGGCCGACCCACGAGCCGAGGCCGCTCCTCCGCTGTTGCTATCAAGCGCAGCGCTATTCGCGCCGCAGCAGGCTGTCCACCAGCTTGTTGGCCCACCAGCTGGCATGGAACGAAGCGCGCACCGTTTCGCGGTCGTAGTGGTGCTCGACCCAGTCCATGAATCCGGTGCCGTGCAGGCGGTGGTGCTCGCCGTAGCATTCCAGGAAATGATCGAGCACGCCGGTACTGGCCTGGTGCACATGACCGTGTCGCCACAAGCTCAACTCGCGCATAGCCACGTCCAGCGGCTGCTGCTTCTCCACCAGCAGGTAGATCGCGCTGACCAGTCCGGCGCGGTCGGCGCCGGACTTGCAATGCAGCAGCAGGGGCCGCGGCAGGGTGTCGAACAATTCCTTGATGCGCAGGATCTGATGCCGCTCGGGCGGATCGCGCGAGCCGATGGGCTGGTGGACCAGCACCAGGCCGAGCTCGCGGCAGGTTTCGATCTCCAGCACGTTGGAACCGATGTGCAGTTCATCGCCGCGCAGGCTCAGCACGGCGCGCACCCCTGCCCGCTTGGCCGCCCGCAATTGATAGGGCATCGGGTGGCTGGAGCGGTAGCAATCGCCCGCGATGGCGTGCCGGGTATTGAAGAAGAAGCGGAAGATGGAGTGATCGACAAACAGCATGTTCAGCCACACCAGGAAACGCCGCCAGGGTGTCAGCGGCGCCGGCTGCGGCGCGGAAGGAGTGCTCATGACTGAAGGATCGATTGGTTCAGCGTGAAGCGAGCGAGGCGGCGACCGCGGCGAGATCTTCCTCGGTGTCCACTCCGCGCGGCGGCGCGGCCTGCGAGATGCCGACCTTGATGCGCAAGCCGTGACTGAGCGCGCGCAATTGCTCCAGCATCTCGCAGCGCTCAAGCGGCGCTGGCGGCAGCGCGCTGAAGCGGCGCAGGGCACCAACCCGGTAGGCGTAGAGGCCGATGTGGCGCATCGCCAGGTCTTGAGGAAAATGCTCTTCGATGGTATTCGAGCCGCTTGCCCTCCCCCCACCAGCCGCTCCGCGGCTGGTCCCCCCCTCTCCCCCGGGGGGGAGAGGGGCACCGGTCGGCGGCACAGCCGCCGGCTCACGTCTCCAGGGTACCGGAGCACGCGAAAAATACAGGGCATAACCCTGTGCATCCATCACCAGCTTGACCACATTGGGATTGAGCCAGTCCTCTCGCGCATATAGCGGATGGCACAGGGTGGCGATATCGGCCGCGGGATCCCCGGCAAGCAGTTGCGCCGCCTGAAGAATCAAGGCCGGCGGCATCAGGGGTTCGTCGCCTTGCAGGTTCACCAGCAGCGTGTCGTCGCTCCAGCCGGCGGCCTGGGCGATCTCGTTGATGCGGTCGGTGCCGGACTGGTGGGTGGCGGCGGTGAGCCGCGCGTCGGCGCCGAAGGCGGCGCAGGCCTCCAGCACCTGGGCATCGTCGGCGGCGACGATCACCTGCTCCGCGGCCGAGGCGCGCGCCGCTTCCCACACCCATTGCAGCAGGGGCTTGCCGGCCAGGGGGCGCAGCACCTTGCGCGGCAGGCGGGTGGAGCCGAGCCGGGCCGGGATGACGACTTTGAAGGGAGTCACAGGCTGGTATGAGCCGCTATCGGCCGAGTTCTTCGTCGCTCAGCGGCCGGGCTTCTTCTTCCAGCATCACCGGTATGCCGTCGCGCACCGGGTAGGCCAGGCGCGAAGCCTTGCACCACAGCTCCTGGCGGTCGGCGCGCCATTCCAGCGGCGCTTTGGAGACCGGGCACACCAGGATGTCGAGGAGACGCTTGTCCATGAATGATGGCTTTTGGATTAATCCGATGCCGGCGGCAGCCGGTCGAGCAATTGTTGCACAAGCGCCGCTCCCTGCGCGGCGATCTGGGCTTGTGCCGGTACCACCCAGTGATGCGGCAGGGCCAGGTCACCGCACTTGACCGCATCCTTTTCGGTCATCAGCACCGGCTGCGGCCCGTCGAAGGTCAGGTCGATGGCCTTGTAGCGATGGTGGTCCGGGAAGGGGTGCGGGATCACTTCGAGGCCGGCGCCGCGCAGCGAGGCGAAGAAGCGTTGCGGATTGCCGATGCCGGCGACGGCGTGGACCTTGGCACCGGCAAAAGCGGCCAGCGGCCGGCGCTCGCTGCCGCCGAGCTGGATCGCTTCGGTGGTGCACAGGCGCATGTCGAGCGCAGCCTGGCCCGGGGGCTGCCAGCCACCGCCGTTGACCACCACCAGGTCCACCTCGCGCAGGCGCGCAGGCGGCTCGCGCAGCGGGCCGCCGGGGAGCAGAGCGCCGTTGCCGAGGCCGCGGCTGCCGTCGACCACGCAGATCTCCAGATCGCGCGCCAGGCGGTAATGCTGCAGGCCATCGTCGGTCACCAGGATATTCACCTCCCCGGCCTCGATCAGCAGGCGCGCCGCCGCCACGCGGTCAGGCGCCACCGCGACCGGCAGGCCCAGCCGCCGCGCGATCAGGGCCGGCTCGTCGCCGGCCCAGGCCGGATCGGTGGCGGCGGTGACGCGCAGCGGATATTCCGGGGCGCAGCCGCCGTAGCCCCGGCTGATCACGCCCGGGCGCCAGCCCTGCGCGCGCAGCCGCTCCACCAGCCACAGCACGAACGGCGTCTTGCCGGTTCCACCCACGGTGATATTGCCCACCACGATGACCGGCACCGGCAGCTGCACCGCCGCCTGCCTGGCGTTGCGCGCCACCCTGGACGAGACCGCACCGTACAGCGCGGACAAGGGCCGCAGCCAGCCGGGCGGCGGCGCGGGTCGATACCAGAGGCGTTCGATGATCGCGTTCACGGCCGGCGGCTCAAGCCGGGACGGCTTCCGCGCCGTCGCGGAACTGCAGGCGGTACAGCGAGGCATAGACGCCGCTGCGCGCCAGCAGCTGCGCGTGACTGCCCTGCTCCATCACGCGGCCTTCCTGGATCACCACGATCAGGTCCGCGTTCTGCACCGTGGACAGGCGGTGGGCGATGACCAGGGTGGTGCGGCCGCGCATCAGTTCTTCCAGCCCCTGCTGGATGTAGCGTTCCGACTCGGTATCCAGGGCCGAGGTGGCCTCGTCCAGGATCAGGATCGGCGCATCCTTGTATAGCGCCCGGGCGATGGCGATGCGCTGCCGCTGGCCGCCGGAGAGGCCGCCGCCGTCCTGGCCCAGCGGCGTGTCCAGGCCCTGCGGCAGCTCCTGGATGAAGTCCCAGGCGCAGGCGCGGCGGGCCGCTTCCTCGATGCGCGCGTGCGCCGCGCCGGCTTCGCCGTAGGCGATGTTTTCGGCGATGCTGGCGTTGAACAGCACCACGTTCTGGTCGACCAGGGCGATCTGCCGGCGCAGGTCGTCGAGCAGGTATTCGCGCAGGTCCACGCCGTCGAGCAGGATGCGCCCGCCGCTGGGATCGTAAAAACGCGGGATCAGCGACAGCAGGGTCGACTTGCCGCCGCCGGACTGGCCGACGAAGGCCACCGTCCTGCCGGCCGGAATGTCGAGGCTGACGCCGGCCAGGGCGTCGGCCTTGTCCTCGCTGTAGCTGAAGCGCACGTCCTCGAAGCGGATGGCGCCCTGCGCGCGCGGCAGGGCAAGGCTGCCGCTGTTCTGCTCGACCGCGGTATCGAGAAAGGCGAACAGGTCGGCGCCCGCCACCACGCCGCGCTGGATGCGCTCGCTCAGGCCGGTCATGGAACTGATCGGCTGGCGCAGCGCCAGCATCGCCACCAGGAAGGCGACGAAGTCGCCGGGCGTCATCGCCTGGAGCATATGCGGACTGGTCGCCAGCGCCACCAGCGCCGCCACGCCAAAGCCCGCGATCATCTCCAGCGAGCTGGTGCTGACGGCGCCGGCGGCCGTCATCTTCAGGCTCTGCCGGCGCAGGTAGTCGTTGATGCGGCGGAAGTTTCCCAGCACGAATTTCTCGCCGCCATACAGCTTGACCACGCGCCGCCCGGTGATGGCCTCGTCGGCGGCGTGGCTCATGCCGCCCATCGAGTTCTGGATGCGCTCCGACACCGTGCGGAAGCGGCGGTTGACCCAGTTCATGGACAGGGCCACCGGCGGACCGATCAACAGGGCGAACAAGGTCAGGCGCCAGCTGTAGTAGAACATCGAGCCGAGCAGCACCACGGCGGAAATGCCGCCCTGGATGATGGAGGCGAGCACGCTGGAGGCCGAATCGGCGATCTGGCTGGCGTGGTAGGTCAGCTTGGCCTGCAGGTCGGCGGTGCGCGTGCGGTCGTGATAGCTCACCGGCACCAGCAGCATGTGCCGGAACAGCTGCTGGCGCATGCGGGCCACCACCCCCTGCCCGACCGCGGCCATGGCATAGGACGAGGTGAAGTTGGACAGGCCCCGCACCAGGAACAGCCCCAGGATCGCCCAGGGCATCCAGCGGATCACCACCGGATCGTGCGAGGTGAAGGTGTTGGTCAGCCCCTTGACCAGGTACACCATCACCGCGTCGGAACCGCCGAACACCGCCAGGCTCAACAAAGCGAGCAGCAGGACTTTCCAGTGCGGGGCCGCATAGCGCAGCAAGCGGCGGTAGACGGCGGCGGGTCGGTAGGCTGCGGATGTGGCGGCGTTCAAGGTCTGGCGGCAGGCTGCGGGACCGCCATGTTAACAATTAGGGCCTGTGCTTCGCTTAAACTGGCCTTACCGCACCCCAAAACCGGTTGACCCCAGCGCCATGGCCAAGACCCTGTTCGAGAAAATCATCGACCGCGAAATCCCCGGCAGCTTCGTCTACGAAGACGAACTATGCGTGGCGATCAAGGACATCAACCCGGGCGCGCCCCTGCACCTGCTGGTGATCCCGCGCAAGCCCATCGCCCGCCTGGTCGACGCCGCCCCCGAGGATCAGGCCCTTCTCGGCCACCTGCTGCTGGTGGCGAACAAGGTGGCGGCCGACGCCGGCTTCGGCGAGGCCTTCCGGCTGGTGGTGAACAACGGCGCCGGCGCGGGCCAGAGCGTGTTTCACATCCACGTGCATGTGCTGGCGGGGCGGCCGCTGAAGTGGCCGCCGGGGTGAGCGACGTTGAGCCGTCCATTTTGGCCTGCAGCTCTGTCGATTGGGTACTAATCGGATCTATGGCAGAGCCAGAATCCGCTGCACTACGAAGATGATCAAGCCCACCAGCCCGCCGACGACGGTGCCGTTGATGCGGATGAACTGCAGGTCCTTGCCCAGCTGATTCTCGGCGCGTTCCACCAGGGTGCGGCTGTCCCAGCGCGAGACCTCGCCGGCGATGAATGCGGCGACGTCGCCGCGGTTCGGCACCACGGTGGCGAGCACTGCATTGCGGATCGAGCGGTTGACCGCAGCGCGGCCGGCCCCTCGATACGCCCGCTGTGCGGGCTACTCGGGGCGAACGGAGTTACTCAATGAACTTCTAACTCGGGACACTAACAATTTATCTATTCTTGCGCCCTGGTTTCCCGCGAATTGACCTTGGCAAACGCCACCGGCAGCAGCAGCAAGGTCAGCAGCGTGGTGGACAGCATGCCGCCGAAGATCACCAGCGCCAGCGGTCTCTGCGCCTGCGAACCGATGGCGTGCGAGAACGCCGCAGGCGCCAGGCCCAGGGCCGCCAGCAGCGCCGTCATCAGCACCGAGCGGAAGCGGCGGGTGGAGCCTTCGATCACCGCATCGTGCAGGCTGGTGTGCCCCTCGTTGGCGAGTTCGCGGATGCTGGTGATCAGAATCACCAGGTTCTGGATGGCGATGCCGAACAGGGACAGGAAGCCGATGCCGGCGGAAATGCTCAGGTCCTCGTGCGCCAGGTACAGCGTCACGATCCCGCCGATGGCGGCATAAGGCACGTTGACCAGCACCAGGCTGGCATCCTTGACGCCGCGGAAAGCCAGGCACAGCAGCACGAAAATCGCCACCAGCGCCATCGGGATGATGATCGCCAGCTTCTGCTGGGCGACCTTCATTTCGTTGAACTGGCCGTCCCAGTGAATGGTATAACCGCGGTCCAGCTTGACGTCCCGGGCGATGCGCTCCTTGGCCTCGGCCACGGCGCTGCCCAGGTCGCGGCCGCGCACGCCGAACTTCACAGCGATGTAGCGGCGGGAGGACTCGCGATAGACGAAGAAGGGCCCGTTGGCCAGCTTGACCTCGGCGACCTGGCTGAGCGGAACGCGGCTGCCGTCGGCCGTATCGACCAGCAGTCGGCGGATATCGTCCAGGTTTTCGCGTGAGGCCGCCGGAATGCGCATGAACAGGTCGAATACACGCTCGCCTTCCAGCACCTGGCTTTGCGCATTGCCGCCGACCGAGTTGAGCACCACGTTTTCCACGTCGGCGACGTTGAGCCCGAAGCGCTGCGCCGCCACCCGGTCGATGCTCACGTTCAGGGTCGGCTGCCCAAGTTCCTTGAAGATGCCGACATCGGCAATGCCGGGAATCTGCTCCAGTACATGCTGGATGTCGCCCGCGCGCGCCTCCAGCACCTGCAGGTCGTTGCCGAACAGCTTGACCGAATTCTCGCCCTTGACGCCGGACAGGGCTTCGTCGACGTTGTCCTGGATGTACTGGGAGAAATTGACGTCGATGCCCGGTATGGTGTCGAAGAATTTCTGCAGCTTGGCGATCACCGCCTGGCGATCGACCGCGTGTCCCAGTTCCCTGGGCGTCTTGAAATAGCCGCCGAACTCCTGGTTGAACACGCCGGTGGAGTCGGTGCCGTCATCCGGCCGGCCGATCTGCACTGCCACGTCGCGGATTTCCGGCTGCTTGAGCAGTTCCTGGCGGATGCGGGTCGCCAGCTCCCCGGAATATTCCAGTCCCACGGTATTGGGCAGGGTCACGCGGATCCACAGGTTGTTTTCCTCCAGCGTCGGCAGGAAGCTGGTGCCCAGGCTGGAGGCCAGCCAGAACGACAACAGCAGCACCACCAGCGAGGCCAGGCCCAGGCTGATCGGAAAACGGATCAGCACCGTCAGCAGGGCGCGGTAGCGGTTCTGCAGCCAATCGATGAACTTCGGCGAATGGACGTTGACCTCTTTCTTGCGGCCGAACAGGCTGGTTGCGGCGCCGGGCACGAAGGTGATGCTGAGGATGATCGACGCCAGCAGGGCCAGGCCCATGGTGAAGGCCATCGGCTCGAAGATCTTGCCCTCCACCCCGCCCATCATGAACAGCGGCGCATAGGCGACGATGATGATGGCGGTGGAAAAGATCATGGCGCGCGCCACTTCGGCGGTGGCGGCGCGGAACACGATGCGCACCTGCATGTCCTTGCGCTCGAGGTACTGCATGATGTTTTCGGTGACGATCACCGCCGCATTGACGATCAGGCCGAAATCGATGGCGCCGAGCGAAATCAGGTTGGCGGGCACGCCGCACCAACTCATGCCGGTGAACGACACGCACAGGCCCAGCGGGATGATCGCCGCCACGATCAGCGCCACCCAGAAATTGCCGAGGAAGATGAACAGCACCGCTACCACCAGGGTGATGCCCACCAGCAGGGTATGGGTGACTGTGTGCACGGTAAGGTCGAGCAGTTCCTGCCGGTCGTAGAACGGCGCCAGCTTGACCCCTGCGGGCAGGCGGCCGCTGCTGTTGATGTCGTTGACCTTGTCGCGCACCCGCGCCAGCACCTCGGTCGCGTTCTGGCCACGGCGCAGCACGACGATGCCTTCCACCGTTTCGTCGTGCTGGTTGAACTGCACCTGGCCCAGGCGCTCGGCGTTGCCGAATTGCACCGTGGCGATGTCGCGGATGCGCACCGGGGCATTGAGCCCGATGGTGCTGCCGGTGGCTCCGGCGCCGATACCGTTCGCCACCACGATGTTGCGGATGTCCTCGAGCGTGTGCACCAGCCCGACGCCGCGCACCACATATTGCTGCTCGCCGCTGGGCATGATGCCGCCGCCGACATTGGCGTTGCCGTTGGACAGCGCCTGAGCCACCTGGTTGAGCGTGACGTTGTACAGGATCAGCTTCTTCGGATCGGGCAGCACCTGGTACTGCTTGACCATGCCGCCGAAGCCGTTGACGTCGGCCACGCCGGGCACGCCCTTGAGATCCTTGAACACCTCCCAGTCCTGCAGGCTCTTCAGGTCGATGATGTCGATCGCCGGGTTCTCGCTCTCAAAGCGATAGCGCATGATCTCGCCGGTGGCGTCCGAATCCGGGCTCAGGCTGGGCTGTACCCCGGTGGGCAGATTGGCCTGGCCCAGGAACAGCTGGGTGTTCTGGCGCGACTTGAAGTCGTCGGCGCCGTCGCGGAACTGGATGGTGACCACCGACAGGCCGAACAGCGACACCGAGCGCACCGAGGAGACATCCGGAATGCCGGCCACCGCGGTCTCGATCGGCACGGTGAGCTGGCGCTCCACCTCCAGGGTGCTGCGCCCGGCCCACTGCGTGATGATCTGCACGTTGAGCGGCGCGATGTTGGGATAGGCCTCGATCGGCAGCTGCTTGAAGGAGTAGCCGCCCAGCGCCAGCAGCATCGCGCACACCAGGAACACCATGATGCGGCTGTTGATGGAGCTGTCGATGAACCGCTCGGTGAAAGTAAAGCCGGCCATAGCGGCATCAGCCCTCGTTGACCACTTCGTTCAACAGCAGGCCGCCTTCGGTGATGACCGGCACGGGCTGGTCCATGCCGCCGGTGATGGCGTACTGGTCCGCGCCGAAGGGATGCCCCTGTACGGCCAGGCGCTTGTAATGCCCGCCTTCGCCCTTGACGATCACGTAGTCGGTGTCGCGGATGTGAATGATGGCGCTCTTGGGCACGATCCAGGCGCTGCGCTCACCCACCTTGAGCTGGCCCTTGACGAACATCTCGGGGCGCAGCAGGAATTGCGGGTTGGGCACGTTGCAGCGGATCGGCAGCGTGTGCGTGGCCGGATCGATGCTCGGCGCGATAAAGGCGACCTGCCCGGTGAAGGTCTGCCCCGGCAGGGAACTGGACTGGAACGTCAATTCCTGTCCCAGCTTCAGCGCCGGATAATCGCTGTCGTAGGTGTTGGCGAACAGCCACAGCGTATCCAGGTTGGCCAGCGTCATCAGCGTGTCGCCGACGTTGAGGTAGCCGCCCGGGTCGACGTTGCGCTGGGTGACGACGCCGGAGATCGGCGCCCGTACCTTGAGGTATTCATCGACCTGGCCGGTCTTGGCCAGTCGCGCGGTGTCCTCCGGCGCGGCGCCCAGTACCTTGAGCTTGTTGGCGGCCGACTGGTAGGTGGCTTCCGCGTCGTCGCGCAGTTCGGCGTCGGCCGGCCCCTTCTCCAGGGTTTCGCGGAAACCCTTGGCCAGGATGAATTCGCGCTCGGCGGAGATGTAGTCCGGGCTGTAGATTTCCGCCAGCGCCTCGCCCTGCTTCACCGACTGCCCCTCGAACACGAAGATGCGCCCGAGGCGCCCGGCCACGCGCGCCGAGGCGATGCGCACCTGCTGCTTGTCCAGCGACAGCTTGCCGGTGATGGGGATGATGTCGGGCACCGTCTGCTGCGTCGGCGGCGCCATTTTCACGAAGTCGGGATTGAAGCCGCCCTCGGTGCCGCCGCTGGCCGCCGCCGGCGGCTCGGCCGCGGCAAGGGGCTGGCGCAGCGCGAAGAAACCCAGCGATGCGGCCAGTACCGCCGCCAACGCGATCATGCCGGGATGAGGTTTCGGCTTGGCCATGAGAATTCTCCTGTTCATTGCGCGGCCGCGGGATCCTTGCCGATCGCCGCGGCGAGACTGATGTAAGCCTGCACGGCGGTGTTTTGCGCCTGGATCAGGGCCAGCTCGGTGTCATGCAGGCTGCTCTGCGCGGTGAGCAGATCCGAAAACGCGGTGGAGCCATTGCTGCCATAACCGGTGAGCGCCAGGCGGTAGGCCATCTGCGCCTCCGGCAGCAGGCGCTCGCGGGTGAACTTGACCTGCCGCAGCGCGGTTTCCAAGGCGTGGTAGGCGGCGGCGACATTCAGGTCCACCTGCTGCAGGTTGGAGGTCTGTCCGGCCTTGGCTTCGTCCAGCTGGGCGCGCGCCTGGTCCAGGCCGGCCTTTTCCTTGCGAAAACCCCAGGTGGGCAGGCTTAAGGCCACCCCGACCGAATACATCCGCGTTCTCTCCGGATAAATCAGGGCCGGATCGGTATAGGCGCCCACGCTGATCGAGAAATCCGGCCAGAAGGCCTTGCGCGCCAGATCCACGCTCTTGTCCGCGGCCAGCACCTGCGATTCGCCGCCGGCGATCTGCGGATTGGTCTTCTGCGCCAGCTCGATCAGCTGCGGCAGCGTCATCGCCGGCGGCGCAGGGGCGGTATTGTCCGTCGCCGCGATCTCGAGCGGCGACTGCGAACCGCGGCCCAGCAGATTGTTGACCTGCTCGAGCTGCGTCTGGATCTGCCTGGTCAGGGCAAAGCGGTCGTTCTCCAGGCTGCTGGCGGCGACCTGGGCGTTGAGGAAGTCGACGTAGGCCGCCGCATTGTTGGCGTAGCGGATCTTGGCGATCTCCTTGACCTGCTCCAGGCGCTGCAAATCCTGGTCCATGAAATACAGCTGGTCCTGCAAGGCCTTCAACTGGTACACCGCAAGCTTGAGCTGCGCCACCAGCTGGATCAGCAAGCTGTCGTACTGCCGCCCCACCACCTCGGCCTGGGCCTTGGCGATTTCGCCGGCCAGATGCTGCTTGCCCGGCCACAGGAAGGGCTGGGTGAAGGTCGGATAGGCGTAGAACCCGGAATTGCGGTTGAAGTCGAAAGGGCCGCCGGTATTGGCCTGCTCCAGCAGGTTGAATTGCGGCGCCGGCAGCACATCCACCTGCGGCGCCTGCAGCTGCGCCGCGAGATAGGCCTGGTGCGCCTGCTCCAGCTGCGGATTGCTGCGCTTGAGCTCCTCGACCAGTTGATCCATCGTCCAGCTGCGGGCCGCGGCCTCCGCACCTGCATCCGCCAGGGCCGGATGGAACGCAAAGCTCGCCGCCGCACCGCTGAGTAGGGACAGCACCAGCGCCAGCACGCGCCGGCCGGGGCGCGACGGAGGCGCCGCCTCGCAGCAGTATTGTTTCATCAAGCTTGCATGCCCCTTTCAAATCGCCTCATGCGGAATTCTATTTATGACGATATGACTATCATTTACGTCTATACGACTATTTTTTATTTCTTTATGAGCTGCGATCGCAGGGCATATCCATTTATCGTGCCAATCGAGGCCTGAAGAGCATAGGAATGCTGGAATCATGCCTTGGACCAGCGGTTCTGGAGGCATGGACTGGCGCAATTCCTGGGGCACGGGAATCGGTCTCAAGCGCTGCCAGGACCGCTCGAGAGCAGGCTCTGCACCAACTTGGGGCGAATTGGATAAGGACCCCGCTGCCGCAGGGATGCCTGCACTGCATCTGCGCTGGAATTCCTGGCGATGGGCCGCATTGACGCAAAGCTGCCTATGCTTTTAGGCGCGCGCACGGGGCTTATGGCTGCAGCGACGGAGAAGTTAAACGCCGGGCGCATGGCATTGGCAACAGGATCGGGCGCGCTACAGCCGGGAGCCGCAGCGTATGCGCCGAAGCTTTCTTCGAGCTTACACGGGTGGAAGCGCAGCGGGCTGGGCTCGCCTTCCCCGTTTCCGACCCCGATCCAGACGAAGACATCCCTAAACCCCGACCGGCATGCGCACCGAAAAGCGCGAGCCCTGCCCTTCCCTGCTTTCCACGGCGATCTCTCCGCCGTGCAGGCTCACCACCGTCTTGACCAGATACAGCCCGATGCCGGTGCCGACGATGCCCTTCACATTGCTGCCGCGGTGGTAGCGCTCGAACATCCGCTCCAGGTCCTGTGCCGGGATGCCGATGCCCTGATCCTGCACCGAGATCAGCAACTGTCCCCCGCTCAGCTCGGCCCGGACCTGGATCGGGCTGCCGCCGGGCGAGTATTTGATGGCATTGGAGAGCAGGTTGCTGAAGGCCTGGTACAGCAGCTTGGGGTCGCCCAGCACGGTGGGGGGCACCTGGCGCAGGTTCTGGATGATCTGGGCGCCCGGCGTGATCTCCCGGTACATCTGGCACAGCTCGCCCAACAAGGCGGCCAGATCGATCGGGGCGGGGTGGTAGTAGAGTCCGCCCTTGCCGTCGAACAGCTGGGAGGAGTTGAGCAGGCTGTCGATCAGGTTGGTCATGCGCAGCACGGCGGCGCGCAGCTTGCCGGCGCGCTCCGCCAGTTCCTCGCCGGAAATCCGCTCCCTGAGCTTGACCAGGCGCTGCGCCTGGCCATCGATCACGGTCAGCGGCGTGCGGAACTCGTGCGAGGCCATGGACACGAAGTTGCGCTGCATATTGGTCAGGCGCTGCTCGTGCTCCAGC
The DNA here is from genome assembly GCA_903970595.1 of Verrucomicrobiota bacterium. Taxonomy (GTDB): domain Bacteria; phylum Pseudomonadota; class Gammaproteobacteria; order Nevskiales; family Nevskiaceae; genus Nevskia. The sequence continues at coordinate 2,204 of CAJCJI010000463.1, read as the reverse complement.
TTCTCGGCCAGCATCGAGGCCTGCTGTTCCAGCCCGCGCTGGCTGTGCGCCAGTTCGATGGCATTGTTGCGGAACACCACCACCGCGCGCGCCATCTCGCCGATTTCGTCGTTGCGCTCGATGCCCTGGACCTCGACATCGGTGCGGTTCCCCGCCAGCGAACGCATGCGCGCCGCCAGATCCAGCATCGGCTCCGAGATGGTGCGCGTGATGTGCCGCATCACGAAGAACGTCAGGAAGCCGGCTGCCAGCAGGGCAATGACAATCAGCACGCGCGCCTGCTTGAAGATGCTGTCGGCGCGGTCGCTGGCTTCCTTGGCGCTGCTCACGGTGCGGTCGGTAAGCAGGCCCAGGGTATCGCTGGCCGCCGCGTAAGCGGTGCGGGAAGTGGTGAGGTACAAGGCCTCGCCCGCCGCCTTGCGGTTTTCGGCCGACATGGCGATCACCTGCGCGGCGACCTTGCGATAAGCGTCCCAGTTGCGCGAAAACTCCATCCACAGGCGGCTTTCGGTGGGATCGTGCGGCAACTGCTGGTAGCTGCGCTGGGCCTTGTCGATGGAACGCTCCAGCCCGGCCAGGTCCTGCTCGCTCGCCGCCATGTCGATCGAACTCTGCGACAGCAGGTGGCTGGCTTCGGCGGCGCGATAGTCGGAGGTGAAGTTGTTCAGATCGCCCAGCAGCCGCGTGCTTTGCAGCCAGCGGTCGCGGATTTCGGCCGAGGCGGCATTGACGTCGGCCAGCCGCCAGATGCTGAACAGGCCCAGGGCCAGCACCAGCAGGCGGAACAAGGCGAAGGCCCAAGACAGGCGGGTGCGGATGGAATGCCGTTGGGTCATGGTCGCGGTAGGAAAACTGCGGCGCGTATAGACCGGCAAGGATACCTCCGCGGGGCGCCGCCCGCGCTGTGACTAATCACAGCTACTGCCCAAGCCCATGCTGCCCTACACTTGAGCCCCGCATCGCGTGCGCCGGCCGGCGCATGAGTTCAATCCCACCGGTACCATCCCCGTGCAGCAGGTCGTGGCGCCATGCCGGAAGATCGCAAGAAGATCCTGTGTATCGAAGACGATCTTGAAACCGCCGCCTTGATCGGCGAGGACCTGGCTGAGCGCGGCTACGAGGTGCTGTCGGCCCATGATGGACACGCCGGACTGGCGGCGATCCTGGGCGGCCACCCCGACCTGGTGCTGTGCGATATCAGCATGCCGGTGATGTCCGGTTTCGAGGTGCTGGAGCGCCTGACGGACATGGCGCCGCGCTTCCACAACGTGCCGTTCGTGTTCCTGACCGCGCTGACCGATCGCGACATGCAGCTCAAGGGACGCCAGCTGGGCGCCGACGACTACGTCACCAAACCCATCGACTTCGACCTGCTCGCCGCCATCATCGCCGCGCGCCTGGCCCGCGTGGCGCGCAACCAGATCTGGCCGCAGCAGATCAGCCTGAGCGAACGCGAAGTCGAGTCGCTGACCTGGGCGGCGCGCGGCAAGACTTCCGATGAAATCGCCCTGATCCTGGGTTTGAGCAAGCGCACCGTCGATTTTCACATCGACAACGCCCGCGCCAAGCTCGGCGTGTCGACCCGCATCCAGGCGGTGGTCAAGGCAGTTGCCGGCAAGCTGATAGAGCCGTAGCACGCGGATCAGCGCAGCGCATCGGTCTCCGTTTCACGGGTGCGGATGCGGATCGCCTGTTCCAGGTCCACCACGAAAACCTTGCCATCACCGACATCGCCGGTATGCGCCGAGTCCAGAATGGCGTCAAGCACCTGCTCGAGCACCTCGTCGCGCAGCGCCAGTTCGAGCTTGAGCTTGGGCAGGAATTCGACGGCGTATTCGGCGCCGCGGTACAGGGAAGAACGCCCTTTCTGACGGCCGTAGCCTTGAACCTCGGTCACCGTCATATGCGGCACGCCGACAGCGGTGAGCGCCGCCCGGACGTCGTCGAGCTTGAACGGCTTGATGATCGCGGTGACCAGTTTCACAGCGCTCCCCTGCTGAACAGCCACGATAAATCTATCTTAGCGAATGAACCCAAGCCCGTCACTCCTTCGATGGCGGCGACGTGCGGGCCTCGGCTGGGACCGCTTTTTCCGCGCCGGCGCCATGAGCCGGCGTCCTGGTCTTTGCTGCGCTGCGGCTGCCATGCGTCGCCGGCGGCACGGCTGCGGATCGCCCCGGCGCCGCGCGGACCAGCGCGGCATG
>CAJCJI010000462.1 GCA_903970595.1 Verrucomicrobiota bacterium | reverse complement strand
GCGGGCCTGCCGGTGGACCGGCAGACGCCCTGGGCCGATGCGATCCGGCGCGAGCGCCTGTCGGTGCGCGCCTTCGAACAGCGCCTCGCCGCCAGGCGCGCGCCGCGCCGGCAGCGCAGCGGCAACGACTGGGAGCGTCTGGCACAAAAGCTGTCGGAGCACCTGGGTTATCCCGCCAGCTTCAAACCCGGCGCCAAGGGCGCGGGCGAACTGCGCCTGAAGTTTCACAGCCTCGACGAACTCGACGGCTTGCTCGAGCGCATGGGTTACCGCGAGAATTAGGGCCTGTTAACACTACTTTGATCGCTGCGATCAAAGTAGTGTTAACAGGCCCTAAAGCATGCCGCGCAAGGTCTTCAATGCAGTGCACATGGCATGACTTCTGTTACACAATAAGCCGCCGATTCGCCGTCGGCGCACCCATGCGCCGGAAGACGGATAATGGCCTACACCGGAAGTCCCGATCACACCGCTTGATGAATCATCGCCTGAAACTTTCCGAGTCGCTCCTGGCCGCGCCCATCGTGCTGTGGATGCCAAGGGCGCCGCAATGAACGCCATCCCGCTGCAGGGACCGCAGACGCCGCTGCAGGTGGTGGAGCGCGTCAGCAAGCAGGCGCGCAGCATCCGCATCGAAGTGCGCCCGAACGGCGAAGTACGCCTGGTGATTCCGCGCTTCGTGCCGAAGCGGGACGCTTACGAGTTCCTGCGCAGCCGCGACGAATGGATTCGCCGCAAGATCGCCGAGCTGCACCTGCGCACCGCCGCCGAACCGCGGCGCCCGCCGCTGCGCTGGGACGGCAGCGACAGCATTCCTTTGCACGGCTCGGAAACGCCGATCGAACTCGTCTCCGCGCGCCTGGCGCGGCCGCGGGTGCGCTTCGGGGACAGCGGCACGCCGGCCATCACCATGTTCTGCTCGCAGATCTCGCGCAGCCACCCGGCCGCGTTGGGCAAGGCCCTGCGCGCGGCCCTGGTGGAACTGGCGCGGCAGCAGGCGCGGCGCCTGCTCGACCAGGAAGCGGCGCGCCTGGGGGTGGACTACCGCGGCCTGCGCATCGCCGACCAGAAATCGCTATGGGGCAGTTGCACGCCCAAGGGCGACATCAGCCTCAACTGGCGCCTGGTCATGGCCCCGCCCGAGGTATTCCGCTACGTGGTGGTGCACGAACTGTGTCACCGCATCCGCCTGGACCATTCGCGCCAGTTCTGGAGCCTGGTGGTGCGGCAGATGCCCGACAGCAGCGTCTGGCGCGCCTGGCTGCGCCAGCAGGGTGCGTCGCTGCATACCGTCCTGCCGCGCCGGTAAACCGCGGCCGTCAAACGCACCGGCACCGGCACCAGCCCCGCCTGAGGGTTGTGTCCGGCGCCCGGGGCCGGTAATGTCGTCTGCGCGAACTTTCGGAGGGGAACGCCATGGCCACGCTGGATTCGGTAAAAGTAAGGGACTACATGAGCACCAAGCTCATCACCTTTACGCCCGAGATGGAGGTGATGCGCGCCGTGAACATCCTGGTCCAGCACGGCATCGCCGGCGCGCCGGTGCTGAACAAGGAGGGCAAGCTGGTCGGCATGTTCTCGGAACGCGACTGCCTGAGCGTGGCCCTGGTGGCCTCGCAGGATAGCTGCATCGCCGGGCCGGTCGGGCAGTTCATGAGCACCAAGGTCGTCACGGTGGACCCGGAGATGAATCTTTTGCAGTTGGCGACCATGTTCGTCAATACGCCGTATCGGCGGTATCCGGTGATCGAGGACGACAAGCTGATCGGGCAGATTTCGCGGTCGGATGTGATGAGGGCGATTAATTCCTTGTGTTGAGCGGGGGTTTCGTTCCTTAAGCTGTGGCTGGTCTCCCTCTCCCCACGTAGTGGGGAGCCCGCAGCAAGCGGGCTGCCGGATGCAAGGGCTGGGGTGAGGGGCCGCGCTGTTTGCTCCGGGCGCGGCCCTCTCAACCTTCTTAACTGCCGCGCCCTCAACCTTCGTCATTCCCGCAAACGCGGGAATCCAGCTTTTCGCTTTTTCCGCGGTCATCCCCCGATCGGGTCGGGGGGGCTCTAAGCGCAGCGAAGAATCCGGCCTCGCCGCCCTCATACTTTTGCACACGCGCTTGCGCGCGACCATTGGCACCCGAGCGGGAGGGCCAATGGTCGCGCGCAAGCGCGTACGCTAAAGTATCAATCCGACATACTTCAGCAAGCACGGCGCAGCCGGAATCTGCGCTACCCCTCGCCCCAGCCCTCTCTCCCCGTAAAGCCGCGGGGACGCGCCCCAAAGATAGAGGGGGAAAAGCGCGCGTGAGTGAAAACAACCACCGTCAGCGCTGACACACCGGACAATAAAAACTCGACCTCTGCCCCAGCACCAGCCGCTTCACCGGCGTCCCGCAGACGTAGCACGCCATTCCCTCCCGGTCATACACCCGCAATTCCTGCTTGAAGTACCCATTGGAACCATCGCTGCCGCGAAAATCCCGCAGCGTGGTGCCGCCGTGTTCGATGGCAACGCGCAGCACATCCAGGATGGCTTGCGCCAGCCGGGCGTACTGCGCGCGCGTCACCTTGCCGGCGGGGGTCCTGGGCCGGATGCCGGCGTGGAACAGCGCTTCGGAGGCGTAGATATTGCCGACACCGACGACGATGCGCCCATCCATGATGAACAGCTTGACGGCGGCGCTGCGACCGCGTGAGCGCTCGAACAGGTAATCGCCGGAGAATTCGTCCGAGAACGGTTCCGGTCCCATTTCCGCCAGCAGCTCGTGATGCGTTTCGGCTGCGGGCCAGGGCAGCACGGCGCCGAAGCGGCGCGGGTCGTGGAAGCGCAGCAGGACTTTGCCGGAGAGCAGCAGGTCGACGTGATCGTGCTTCTTCAAGGGTTCCGCGGGATCGAGCAGCAGCAGCCGCCCGGTCATGCCCAGGTGGACGATCAGGCGGTCGCCGCCGAGATCGAAGATCAGGTACTTGCCGCGCCGGGTGACGCCGCGGATTTTCTTGCCGCGGGCGAAGGCGGCGAATTCAGCGGGGATCGGCCAGCGCAGGCGCGAGTCGCGCACCACGACTTCGCGGATAGTGCGGCCGACCACATGCGGCTCGACGCCGCGGCGGATCGTTTCGACTTCGGGGAGCTCGGGCATGGCGGGAAGTTTCGCCGATCTGGACGGAGAGCGCCTGCTATCTACGGCGTGGCCGTTAAAGGCTACTCCGTAGGGCGGCCCGTGGCCGCCGATCGCGTGATCCTGATTGCACGGCCTCGGCGGCCATGGGCCGCCCTACTTTGCGGCGGGCGCCGGGAGCGTTTCGGCTTTCTTGTCCGATGCCGGCGCCGGCACCTTCTCCTCGGTCTTCGGCGGCGGCTCCGGCAGCTTGAGCAGCTTGTCGGCGTCGCTCTTGGCCAAGTCGTACTGGACCTTGAGATCGGCGCGCTCCAGCACCAGCTGCGGCTCGCGGCCGACGATGTTGAAGCTCAG
>CAJCJI010000461.1 GCA_903970595.1 Verrucomicrobiota bacterium | reverse complement strand
CGGCGCCAGCCGCACCCCCGGCGGCAGGCGGCCGCTGCTGTTGATGTCGTTGACCTTGTCGCGCACCCGCGCCAGCACTTCGCTGGCGTTCTGGCCGCGGCGCAGCACCACGATGCCCTCGACGGTTTCGTCGTGCCGGTTGAACTGCACCTGGCCGAGGCGCTCGGCGTTGCCGAACTGCACCGTGGCGACGTCGCGGATGCGCACCGGCGCATTCAGGCCCACGCTGCTGCCGATGGCGCCGGCGCCGCCGGTGACAGCGCCGGTGTTGACCCCATTGGCCACCACGATATTGCGGATATCGTCGAGGCTGTGCACCAGGCCGACGCCGCGCACCACGTATTGCTGCTCGCCGCTGGGCATGATGCCGCCGCCGACGTTGGCGTTGCCGTTGGCCAGCGCCTGCGCCACCTGGGTCAGGGTGACGTTGTACAGCAGCAGCTTCTTCGGATCGGGCAGCACCTGGTACTGCTTGACCATGCCGCCGAAGCCGTTGACGTCGGCCACGCCCGGGACGCCCTTGAGGTCTTTGTAGACCTCCCAGTCCTGCAGGCTTTTCAGGTCGATGATGTCGATCGCCGGGTTATCGCTTTCGAAGCGGTAGCGCATGATCTCGCCGGTGGCGTCGGCGTCCGGGCTCAAGGAAGGCTGCACGCCGGTGGGCAGGTTGGCCTGGCTCAGGAACAGCTGGGTGTTCTGGCGCGATTTGAAGTCGTCGGCGCTGTCGCGGAACTGGATGGTGACCACCGACAGCCCGAACAGCGACACCGAGCGCACCGAGGCCACATCCGGGATGCCGGCCACGGCGGTTTCGATCGGCACGGTGAGCTGGCGCTCCACTTCCAGGGTGCTGCGGCCGGCCCACTGGGTGATGATCTGCACATTCAGCGGTGCGATATTGGGATAGGCCTCGATCGGCAGCTGTTTGAAGGAGTAGCCGCCCAGCGCCAGCAGCAGCGCGCACACCAGGAACACCATGATGCGGCTGTTGATGGAGCTGTCGATGAACCGCTCGGTGAAGGTGAAGCCGGCCATATCGGCATCAACTCTCGTTGACCAGCTCGTTGATCAGCAGGCCGCCGTCGCTGATGACCGGGGTGGCCTGGTCCAGGCCGGCGGTGATGGCGTACTGGTCGGCGCCCAGCGGATGGCCTTGCACGGCCAGGCGCTTGAACTTGCCGTCGCTGCCTTTGACGATGACGTAGTCGGTGTCGCGGATGTGGATGACGGCGCTTTTGGGCACCACCCAGGCGCTGCGCTGGCCGACTTCCAGCGCGCCTTTGACGAACATTTCCGGGCGCAGCAGGAATTGCGGATTGGGGACGTTGCAGCGGATCGGCAGGGTGTGGGTGGCCGGGTCGATGCTGGGGGCGATGAAGGCGATCTGGCCGCTGAAGGTCTGGCCCGGCAGGGAGCTGGACTGGAAGCTCAGCTGCTGGCCCAGTTTGAGCGCGGGGTAGTCGCTATCGTAGGTGTTGGCGAACAGCCACAGGGTGTCGAGATTGGCCAGGGTCATCAGCGGGTCGCCGACGTTGAGATAACCGCCCGGGTCGACGTTGCGCTGGGTGACGACGCCGCTGATCGGGGCGCGCACTTTGAGGTATTCGTCGGCCTGGCCGGTTTTGGCCAGCTGGGCGATGTCTTCCGGGGTGGCGCCCAGCACTTTGAGTTTGTTGGCGGCGGATTGGACGGTGGCTTCGGCGTCGCCGCGCAGCTCGGCGTCGCTGCTGTCTCGGGACAGGGTGTTGCGGAAACCCCGTGCCAGCAGGAATTCGTGCTCGGCGGAGATGTAGTCGGGGCTGTAGATTTCCGCCAACGCTTCACCCTGCTGCACCGACTGGCCTTCGAACACGAAGATCCGGCCCAGCCGTCCGGCGACGCGGGCCGAGGCGATGCGCACCTGTTGCTTGTCCAGCGACAGCTTGCCGGTGATCGGGATTTCGTCCGCGACCGTCTGCTGCTCGGGCTGCGACAGCTTGACGAAGTCAGGGTTGAAGCCCTGTTCGGTTTTGGCCGGTTCCGCAGCGGCGGCTTTTTTTGCCGCCGGGTCCGGCCCGCCGGCTGCCGACGCGCCCGCGACGCCTGGCGCCTGGCGTCCGGCGTAATAGCCGCCCAGCAATGCGAGCGGCACCAACAGCAGGATCCAGATGGAAGGCCGGTTTTTCATGTTATGGACTGTCGGGGTCTTTGCCGATGGCGGCAGCAAGTGAGACATAGGCCTGCACCGCGGCGTTCTGCGCCTGGATCAGGGCTAGCTCGGTGGCGCGCAGTCCGCTCTGCGCAGTAAGCAGGTCGGAGAACGCGGTGCCGCCGTTGCTGCCGTAGGCGGTCAGCGCCAGGCGGAAAGCCATCTGCGCCTGCGGCAGCAGGCGCTCGTGGGTGAAATCGAATTGCTTCAGGGCGGTTTCCAGGCTGTGGTAGGCGTTGGCCACGCCCAGATCGACCTGCTGCAGATTGGCCTGCTGGCTGTCCTTGGCCGCCTCAAGCTGGGCCTTGGCCTGGTCGAGGCCGGCTTTTTCCTTGGCGAAACCCCAGGTCGGCAGGTTGAAGCTGATGCCCAGGGAATACATGCGCATGGTCTGCAGCTGCACCA
>CAJCJI010000460.1 GCA_903970595.1 Verrucomicrobiota bacterium | reverse complement strand
TCGGCCTCGATGAAGGGGATCAGGTAGGCCACCGCCTTCTTCATCACGCGCGCCGACTTCACCACCTGGGGCAGGAACATCTTGCCGGCGCCGAACAGGTCGCCGACCACGTTCATGCCGTCCATCAGCGGTCCTTCGATCACCTCGATCGGGCGGCCCTTGGCGGCGGCGATCTCGGCGCGCAGCTCCTCGGTGTCGGCGTCGACGAAAGCGTCGATGCCCTTGACCAGGGCATGCTTGATGCGCTCGCGCACCGGCAGTTCGCGCCAGGCCAGCTCGTCGCCCTGCTTTTTCTCGGCGCCGCCGCCCTTGAAGCGTTCGGCCAGTTCCAGCAGGCGCTCGGTGGCGTCTTCGCGGCGATACAGGATCACGTCCTCGATGCCATCGCGCAGCGCCGGGTCGAGTTCGGCGTAGAGCGCGAGCTGGCCGGCATTGACGATGCCCATGTCCATCCCGGCCTTGATGGCGTGGTACAGGAACACGGCGTGGATCGCCTCGCGCACCGCGTTGTTGCCGCGGAACGAGAAGGAGACGTTGGACACGCCGCCGGAGATCAGCGCGCCCGGCAGGTTCTGCTTGATCCAGGCGGTGGCCTCGATGAAGTCCAGGCCGTAGCGGTTGTGCTCGGCGATGCCGGTGGCCACGGCGAAGATGTTCGGGTCGAAGATGATGTCCTCGGCCGGGAAGCCGACTTCCCGGGTGAGGATGTCGTAGGCCCGCCGGCAGATGGTCTTGCGCCGCTCCAGCGAGTCGGCCTGGCCCTGCTCGTCGAAGGCCATCACCACCACCGCCGCGCCGTAGCGCCGGCACAGCCTGGCCTGCTCGACGAACTTTTCCACGCCCTCCTTCATCGAGATGGAGTTGACGATGGGCTTGCCCTGCACGCATTTCAGGCCGGCCTCGATCACCTCCCACTTGGAGGAGTCGATCATCACCGGCACGCGCGAAATGTCCGGCTCGGAGGCGATCAGGTTGAGGAAGCGCACCATCGCGGCCTTGCCGTCGAGCATGCCCTCGTCCATGTTGACGTCGATCACCTGCGCCCCGGCTTCCACCTGCTGCCGCGCCACCGCCAGTGCGGCGGAGAAATCGCCGGCCTTGATCAGGTCCTTGAACTTGGCCGAGCCGGTGACGTTGGTGCGCTCGCCGACGTTGACGAACAAGGTGTCGTCGCCGATGTTCAGCGGCTCCAGCCCGGCTAGGCGGCAGGCGGGGGGCGGCGCGGCCGGCTGGCGCGGCTGCTTGCCGCGCACATGTTCGTCGATGGAGCCGATGTGGCCGGGGGTGGTGCCGCAGCAGCCGCCGACGATATTGACCAGCCCCGCGTCGGCGAACTCGGCGATGATGGCGGCGGTGTCCTGCGGCCGCTCGTCGTACTCGCCGAAGGCGTTGGGCAGGCCGGCGTTGGGGTAGCAGGAGATGTAGCAGTCGGCGAGCTTGGACAGTTCGGCGACGTAGGGCCGCATTTCCTTGCCGCCCAGCGCGCAGTTGAAGCCGATGGCGAAGGGGCGGGCATGGCGCACCGAGTTCCAGAACGCCTCGGTCACCTGGCCGGACAAGGTGCGGCCGGAAGCATCCGTGATGGTGCCGCTGATGATCACCGGCAGGCGCAGGCCCTTCTCCTCGAACACCTGTTCGACGGCGAAAATCGCCGCCTTGGCGTTGAGCGTGTCGAAGATGGTCTCGATCAGCAGCACATGGGCGCCGCCGTCGATCAGTCCGCGCACCGATTCGCAGTAAGCCGTCACCAGGCCGTCGTAGCTGACGTTGCGCTTGCCCGGGTCGTTGACGTCCGGGCTGATGCTGGCGGTGCGGTTGGTCGGCCCCAGGGCGCCGGCGACGAAGCGCGGCCGCTCCGGCGTGCTGGCCGCGTCGGTTTCCAGCCGGGCCAGTTTCGCCGCCTCGAAGTTCAGCTCGTAGGCCAGTTCCTCCATGTGGTAATCCGCCAGCGAGATGCTCTGCGAATTGAAGGTATTGGTCTCGATCAGGTCGGCGCCAGCCGCCAGGTACTTGCGGTGGATCTCGCGGATGATCTGCGGCTGGGTCAGTACCAGCAGGTCGTTGTTGCCCTTGAGGTCGTGGGCCCAGTCCTTGAAGCGCTCGCCGCGGTAATCGGCTTCGCCCAGGCGATAGCCCTGGATCATGGTGCCCATGGCGCCGTCGATCACCAGGATGCGCTGGCGCGCCAATGCATCGAGCCGGGCGGCGATGGAGTCCTGCGGGGTCATGGGAGGAGCGTCGAACATGAACTTATTGTATTCTTTTATCCGGATATGCGGATAAGTGTTCAAGCCCCCTGCGCCGGTGCCGGCAGCTTCGATCCGCTGACCGTTTATCGCCCGCCTGACCCCGTTACGTCCGATGGACGAGCCGCTGAGCGCGCGCAGCCATTAAACAATTTTCCTACTTCCGGCTGTAATCCGCCGGGTCTAAGGTATTATCCTTGCAAAGGCGTTGTTGTCGGTGGTCCGCGAACGCGCATTAAGCGAGGCGGGAACAGCGCACTTGTCAGGGGTAAGGGGCGTAAGCGAGGTTAGATCGCAGATGCGTTGCAGAACGAGATCCTGCCGGGCGCAATCAAGGCGCTCGCCGGGGGATTTCATCAGCGTGGCCGGCAGCGGCCGTGCCAGCCCTTCTTTTATATGACTGCAACCGTGCATCCCTTGTTCTCCGGTACGCCACCTCAAGAGCGGAGCGAGCCCGCCCCTGCGCCGCTTCCAAGCCATCCGGTGGTGGCGGAACTGCGGCAGGCCACCCTGGGTGTGCTCGATGAGCTGATCCGGCGCATGTTCGACAGCGCCGACGACGTGCTGTTCGAGATGGGCGAGAAGAGCGCCAGCGACGACGAGCGGCGCCGCTATTTCGACACCATGCGGGTGCTGCGCCTGGACCGCGGCAAGGTCGGGACCGCCTTCGCCGACGACCTGACCCGCGGCTTCGCGCCGGTGGCCTCGTCCCGCAACGCCAAGTACGAATTCGATATCGAGAGCCTGTCGATCCAGCCGACCGAGGAACTGGAAGAGAAGATCGCCGTCACCAATATGGCGGCCAAGGCCGAGGGTCTGTACAAGACCCCGATCTGGGAACTGGAGCGTCACCTGGAATTCGCCTCGCGCGAACTGGGCGTGCCGGTGTCGCCGCTAGCGCTGAGTCCGGGGCGCATTTGCGAGGCCTTCGGCAAGGCCACGTCCGTGCTCGACACGGAATTCCAGGTCAAGCTGGTGATCTACAAGCTGTTCGACCGCGTGGTCATCAGCGAACTCGCCCGCGTCTACAGCGCCGGCCTGGAGGTGCTGGAGCGCCACGGCATCAGTCCCAAGCGCCGCGCCGCCGCGCCGCCGCGGCCGCCGCAGGCAAACAAGGGCGAACCCTGGCGGGCGCCGGAAATGCCCGCCGCGGGGACGGATGCAGCCGCCCAGGGCTACACGGCCGGCGGCGCCCCCGGAGCGCAGGGCTACGCGTCGGGCCAGGCTTACGACCCCCAGGGCTATGCTCCCCAGGCTTACGGTCCCCAGGACTATGCCCCTCCGGGCTACGCGCCGGCGGGACAAATTCCCCAGGGCTACGCCCAGGCCCAGGAGCTGTTGCGGCGTTATTCGCTCGACCAAGCCAGCCTGCAACGCGCCGGCAACCCGGTGGGCACCGAACTCGCCGGCCTGCTGCAAACCCTGATCGCCACCTCCACTTCGCCGGTGGTCCAGGCTTCGACCCAGCGCCTGTCCCTGGCCGGCCAGATGTTCGACGAGCTGATGGCCGAGCCGATGCTGCCGGAGCCCCTGCGTCCGGCGCTGGAGAAATTGCGCTACCCGGTTTACAAGACGGCGCTCAGCGATCCCAGTTTCTTCGCCAACCAGGCCCACCCGCTGCGCAAGATGCTCAGCGACCTGGTGGAGCTGGCCGTCTCGTCCCAGACCAGCGAGTCGGCGCAGAGCCAGTTGCGCGAAACCATGCGCAGCGCCTCGGCCATGCAGACCGGGCCGGCCTTGATGGCGGACGCCCTGAATGCCGCCCAGCCGGTATCCGAAGGAGAGGTGGAAGGCTTCCTGACGCAGATGCGCGAGCAGACGCGCGCGCGCCGCGAGGCGACGCTGATGCGCGTGCGCCGCCAGGTGGCGCAGGAGCTTGAGGTGCAGACCCTCGGGCGCCGCGTGCCGGATCCGGTGATGTCGCTGCTGCGCGGCGGCGTCGGCCCGCTGATGGCGGTGCGCCTGCTGAAGAACGGCCGCGGCAGCGCCCCCTACCAGGATGCCGTGAACCTGATGGAAGGGGTGCTCAAGAGTCTCGAATTCATCCCCCCGGCCAGCCCCGAGGTGCTCGAAACCCGCGAGCAGCTGCTGTCGAAGATCGTCACCGCGCTGGCCGATGTCGGCATGGCCGAGGACAAGATCGAATCGCTGCTCAACGGCCTGCAGGAAGTGTACAAGCTGCTCGACAGCGCCGAGACCGCCGCCGGCGCCGGCGTGGGGGCGCAGACCGAGCGCCTCACCGAGCGCGAAGAACATCTGCTGATGGCCGATCTGGACCAGCAGGCACGGGACAAGGCGCGCGAATCCCAGGCCAAGGTCCAGACCGAAGCTGCGCAGGACCGCGCGCCGCAGGAGCCCGCCGAAACGGCGGCTGCGGATTCCTCGCAAAGCGCTCTGATGGGCGTGCTGCGGCGCCTGCTAACGCCGGAGAGCTGGTTCCGGGTCTACGACGCCGAACAAAACCAGACGCGCTGGCTGAAACTGAACTCGTTCTATCCGGACCAGGATTCCGTCACCTTCACCGGCTTCGACGAAAGCCTGAAGCTCAGCATTCGCGCGCACCGCTTCGCCGAGCACCTGGCCAGCGGCCAGTCCGAGCCGATCAATCCGGACGATTCCGCCCGGCAGGCGCTGGAGCAGCTCAGGCTCGGGAAAAGCCGAGCCTAAGCTGCTGTTTGTCGTCCTGACAAGCACCTGGCCATCCATGGCCAGGACTGTTCAAAAAAGCTATACGGTTCAGATAGTTAATAAAAATCTTGACATTGTGCGGTGTTTTCTATAGTTTATTGAACGATCGTTTTATTTGACGTACGGGGAGCTTGTTCAAATGACGACGGCGACTCTTTCAAGCCCGGACTGGAGCGACAGCAAGCGTTACCTCTGGCTGCTGGGGATCGTGGTGATGGGCTTGCCTTTGTATGGCTACGGCCTGTACCTGTTGACCGGCCTGTCCCTGTTCTTCTGGATCACGCCGGCGATCGTCTACAGCCTGATCCCGCTGCTCGATCGCTGGATCGGGGAGGACGACTCCAATCCGCCGGACGGGGTCATGGCCTCGCTGGCGCAGGAGCGCTACTACCGCTACGTGGTCTACGCCGCCATCCCGGTGCAGTACCTGAGCTTTGTGGGCGGCACTTACCTGGCGGTGCGCGGAGATTTGCACTGGTACCAGTGGCTCGGCCTGCTGGTTTCGGTGGGCATGACTTCGGGCCTGGCCATCAATGTCGGCCATGAGCTGGGCCACCAGACTTCGCCCTTCGAACGCTGGCTGGCCAAGATCGCCCTGGCGCCGGTGATGTACGGACATTTCTATGTCGAGCACAACCGCGGCCATCATGTGCGCGTCGCCACGCCCGAGGATCCGGCTTCCTCGCGCTTCGGCGAATCCTTCTACGAATTCCTGCCGCGCTGCGTCTACGGCTCGATCAAGTCGGCCTGGGAGATCGAAAAGCAGCGCCTGAACAAGCAGGGCAAGAGCGCCTGGTCGATCGAAAACGACAACCTGCAGGCCTGGGCGGTCACCGCGCTGCTGTTCGCGGCGATGACGGTGTGGCTCGGCTGGTGGGCCCTGCCGTTCATGCTGGTGCAGGGCGCCTACGGCGGCAGCCTGCTGGAAGTGGTCAACTACCTGGAGCACTACGGCCTGCGCCGCCAGCGCCGGGCCGACGGCGGCTACGAGCGTTGCCAGCCGCATCATTCCTGGAATTCGAACCATACCGCCACCAACATTTTCCTGTATCACCTGCAGCGGCATTCCGATCATCATGCCTACCCGACGCGCTCGTTCCAGACGCTGCGCAATTTCGAGGGCGTGCCGCGGCTGCCCAGCGGCTATGCCGGCATGATCAT
>CAJCJI010000459.1 GCA_903970595.1 Verrucomicrobiota bacterium | reverse complement strand
GGCTTGCGCAGATCGCCCAGCACCACTTGGTACAGCATCACCGCCAGGGCGTAGATATCGGACAGCGTGGTCGGCGATTGTCCCGCCATCAACTCCGGCGGGCAGTACAGCAGCGTGGTGGCGTCGGCCGGATTCACCGCGCCGGTCATGCCCATGCGCGTGATGTTCAGCTGCTCCAGCCGCCCGGGGTCGAGCAGGCGGCCGCTGCCGAAGTCGGTCCAGCGGATGCGCGGGTTGCCGTCCGGCGCCGCCCAGATCAGCAGGTTGGAAGGTTTGATATCCAGGTGCAGCACACCCACCGCGTGGGCCGCGGCCAGCGCTTCGGCCGCCTGGGCCATCAGCTCCAGGCGCAAGGGCTGCGGCACCTTCGAGACCCCGCCTTGGGCTTCCAGCCAGTCGACCAGGCTGCCGTCGCTGCAGTATTCCAGTTCCAGGAAGTACGGCTGGGCTTCCAGGTTGTAGTCCAGCAGGCGCACCAGGTCGCCGCGGTTGCCCAGGCTGCGCTGCAGCAGGCGGTGAATGGTCAGTTCGCGCTTGAGCGCGGTCACCGTGGCGGCGTCGAGCGCGAATTTGAACACGCGCTTTTCCAGCGTCTTGGCCTGCTCCACCAGCCAGCTGCCGCCGCGCTCGTCGAGCGGATGCTTGAGGCGCCAGTGCGGCCGCAGCGGCGGGCTGTCGCCGGCCTTGAGGGCGCCGCCCGTGCGGGCCGCCTCGCCGGCCGTCGCAGTGGCGGCCGGCTGGTTGTGCTCGACCTGGCCGGTGAAGCGATAACCATAGCCATGCACCGTCAGGATCAGGGTCTGGCTGTCGTCGCCGAGCGCCGCGCGCAATTTCTTGACGCAGCTGGAAATGACCGATTCGGTCACCACGCGTCCGGCCCAGACGCTTTCCATCAGATCGGCCTTGGTCACCAGGTCGCCGGCATTGCGCAACAGTTCGACCAGGACCTCGAGCGGCTTGTGCTCGACGGTCAGGGCTTCGCTGTTGCGCCGCAGCAGCAGGCGCTGCGCATCCAGCTCGAATTGGCCAAACCGATAGATGTCGTCCACGCTGCCCCAGGACTCCCCCAAAAAAATCGCAGCGGCGGGCACCCGGCACGGCGATGCCGCTTTCCTGTCAAAAGCAGCATCCGGCCGCACCTCCACCGCGTCAAGAGGCTCCCGGCCGTGAAGCAAGCCAAAGTCATGATCTTTACAGAGTCCGTCATAAGCCGTCAGAACTAAGTCAGGACTTTCGCATCCCCCCGGTCCAGACTTTTCATCCGCCACGATCCGATGAGCCGGCACCGCACCAGTCTTCCAAAGAGGCCGGCCGCGGCAAGTGGCGCGCAGTGGCCGCCGCGGCGCCGCCTTTGCCTGAAGCGGATTTTCGTCCATTTTTTGGGGGAGTACCGTTATGAACAGCAAGCAGCGCTTGCGTCGCCGCATCACACTTGCCGCAGCCGTCAGCTTGTGCACCTGCGCGGCCGCCGTGGCGGCAAACCTGACATTCGGATTCAGCTTCATCACCACCAATTTCGGCTCGACCGGCCTTTCGGCGCCGTTTTCCGCGGCGATCAGCGGCACCGGCGCCAGCTATTCGCAGAGCGCCGACATCAGCAAGAGCGATGTCAACCAGAACATCTACTCGCTGGTGCAGGCCAACCCTAGCGGCACTGCAAATTATCAGGGCCCTTATTTCATCGTGCGCCGTACCAGCAGCGGGGCGATCGACACCAGTTTCGGCAGCGGCGGCTACATCACCAGTTTCCCCCTGAGCAGCAACAGCAGCTATTCGGTGCAGGCGCTGTGTGTCGACCCGGGCACCGCCAATATCGTGGTCATCGCCAACACCGGAATCAACAACATCCAGCAAGGCGTGGTGGAACGCATCGTACCGCCCGCGGCGGGCTCCGGCACGGCGACGCTGGACACGACATTCGCCGGCGGAACGGTTTCAATCACCACCCCCGGCGGCAACAACGGACCCGAAGTCGAGCGGTGCGCGGTGACCAACCAGGGCAGCGGCAACAACGGCGACGTCTTCGTGATCGGCGATGACGATGTTTACCCCAGCAACTGCAGCGGCAATTGCAGCGCCACCAGCGGCCTGTTGCTGGTGGCCAAGATCGAAGGCAATGGCAGCCTGGACAGCGCCTTCGGCTCAGGCGGCATCGCCGAAATCACCGTGAGCAGCAGCGGCACGGCGCTGGTGCCGGAAGTATCCGCCTTCACCGGCAACGGCAACCAGAACAATTTTCCCGACGTGGTGATCAGCGGCGACGCATATCCGAGCGGTAACTCCAATACGACCGAGGCGATGGCCGTTGCGCTGAACCGCTGCACCGGCGCGCTGGATACCGGCTTCAACAGCAGCGGCGAGTTGCTGAACAGCGGCTACTCCGTTGCGGTGCTCGGCCGCATTAGCGACAACGGCAGCAGCACCGCCACCGACCTGTACCTGTTGTTCGTCAACAATGGCACGTTCAGCGGCGACTTCGTGCAGTACCCGATCAGCGGAGCGGAGCCCGACACGGGCAGCCCCAACTCGGTGACCGGAACGATCAGCTTCCCGAGCGGATTCAGCCCGAAGGGCGGCGCGGTGCTCAATTCCAGCGGGCAAGGCGTGGTGGACGGCGACAACGGCGCCAGCCCCAATGCCGAAGTGCTCACGGAGCTCGGCGGCAACACCGCGCTGGGTTACACGCCAAGCGGCGCCGCGGAAACCGCAAGCTGCACCGCCGGCAGCGGCAGCTCCTCTTCGTCCTCGGGCGGCAGCTCCAGCAGCAGCTCTTCGTCCTCCGGCGCAGGTTCGGGCAGCAGTTCCGGCGGCAGCTCGTCCAGCTCCAGTTCCTCGAGCTCCAGCTCGTCGAGTTCATCCAGTTCATCGTCCAGCTCCAGCAGCGGCTCCTCGTCCTCGTCGTCGGGCAGCTCCAGCTCGGGCGTGTCCGGCGGCTCCTCGTCGTCCAGCAGCAGTTCCTCCAGCAGCGGCGCCGCCAGCTCTTCCAGCAGCAGTTCTTCGTCCTCCGGTTCGTCTTCGGGCAGTTCCAGCGGGAGTTCTTCGTCTGGCGGCGGCGGCGCGGTCGGCTTCGACCTGCTGCTGGGTCTGGGCTTTGCCGGAGCGCTGCGCCGCCGCATGCGCTGGCCGGCCTGAAGAAGCGTTTAGCGCACTATTTGGGGAAGAGGGGGCGGGCGAGGCGGTTCACTCGCCCAGCCCCTCACCCAGGTCGGCCTCGAACAGCTGCTCCAGCTCCTTGGCGGCTTCCTTGGCGGTCTGGATCAGCTGCTGCTCGTCGCGGTGCACCGCCTGCTGCCGGAGCAGGGTCTCGTGGTCGTGCTGGCGGAAGCGCTCGATGTCGCGGGTCACGCGCTGCTCCGACTCGCCCAGGGCGCGCAGCAGGTCCGCGGTCATTTCCATGCTGGAGCCGAAGGAACGCCGGATCACGTCGGCCACGCCCAGGTCCATCAGCTGCATGGCGTGGGCGCGGTCGCGCGCCACGGCGAAGATGCGCAAGTGCGGGAAGTTGCGCTTCACCATCTCGGCGATGCGCAGCGACTCCTCCACGTCGGCGATGGACAGCACGAAGAAGCGCGCCTTGTCGGCCTTGGCCGCGCGCAGCACTTCCATGCGCCCGGCATCGCTGTAGAACACGGTGCTGCCGAACTGGCGCACGAAATCCACATGCTGCCAGTTGCGCTCCAGCACGGTGTAAGGAATCTTCTTGACGCGCAGCATGCGGCCGATGATCTGGCCGAAGGGGCTGAAGCCGGCGATGATGACGTCGTTTTCCGGCGCGTCGATCTGGTCGTAGGGCCGCGTTTCCTCCGCTTCGTGCCCGCCGAAGCGCGCCAGCAGCGCGTATAGCGGCGGCGTGACGATCATCGACAGGGTCACCGACACCACCAGCATATCCTGCGTGGGCTGATCGAAGATGCCGGCGCTGCGCCCCAGCGCGAACAGCACGAAACCGAACTCCCCGCCCTGGGACAGGGCAATGGCCAGCGCGCCCGCCGGGCGCTGCGGCAAGCCGTAGACGCGGCCGATGACGAACAGCAGCAGGGCCTTGAGCGTGACCAGCAGCGCCACCACCTCGAGCACGCGCCAGGGCGCCTGGGCGATGAAGCCGAGGTTGGCGGACATGCCGACCGCCATGAAGAACAGGCCCAGCAGCAGGCCCTTGAACGGCTCGATGTCCGCCTGCAGTTCGTAGTGGTATTCGGAATCGGCCAGCAGCATGCCGGCCAGGAAGGCGCCGAGCGAGGCGGACAGGCCCGCGGCGCTCATGCCCAGAGCCGTGCCGGTGACGGTCAGCAGGGCGGCGGCGGTGAAGATTTCCGGGACCTGGGTGGCAGCCAGGATGCGCAGCACCGGCCGCAGCAGATAGCGCCCGAGGAACACCACGAAGGCCAGCGCGGCCCCGGCCTTGGCGGCGCGCAGCCACAAGGGCGCGGCGTCGTGCAGGGCCCCGTCCTGGGCGGCGAGGAACGGCAGCAAGGCCAGGAAGGGGATTACCGCCAGGTCCTGGAACAGCAGGATGGCGAAGGCGGCGCGGCCGTGCCGGTCGGTGAGCTCCTTGCGCTCGCCCAGCATCTGCAATACCAGGGCGGTGGACGACATCGACAGGCCGAAGCCGGCGACGATGGCCGCGGCCCAGGACTGGTGCCGCAGCATGGCCCAGGCGGCGAGCACCAGGCTGGTGACCAGCACCTGCGCGCCGCCTAAGCCGAACACCGCGGTGCGCAGCCGCCACAGGCGGCTGGGCTGCAGCTCCAGGCCGATCACGAACAGCATCAGCACCACGCCGAATTCCGAGAAATCCAGGATTTCCCCGACCCGCGAGATCAGGCCCAGCCCCCAGGGACCGACCACGATGCCGGCCGCCAGATAGCCGAGCACCGAGCCCAGGCCGGTGCGCTTGAACAGCGGCACGGCGATCACGGCGGCGAGCAGCAGCAGGGCAATGTCGGCGAGCATGGGTTACGAGCTTCGGTTAGATTTGGAGCCGGTCAGCCGCCATTATCAATCTTAGATCAAACCAGGAGGTCATCATGCACGGTTCGGAAAGACACCCCAGCATGCTCAAGGCGATCACGCCGGTGCGCAAGGCGGTGAAGCAAGGCCATCGGCCCGAATGGCTGATCGGGCAGACGATGATGGACCACGCGGTCAAGGCGATCCGCGCCCGCGCCCACCTGGAGCGCGGCTACGACATCCCCTACCTCGCCGGCTACAGCCTCGACGGCCATACCATCTTCATCGACCGCCACATGCCCAGGAGCTTCGTCTACCGCAAGCGCAAGGTGCTCACCGACCGCTTCCTGATCGTGCACGAGGCGGTGGAGAAGTCCCTGATCCAGCTGCTCGGCATGCATTACCTGCACGCCCACCAGATCGCCCTGCATGCCGAACAGGCGGCGGTGCGCGCGGAAGGCATCACCTGGGAGGCTTACGACGCCTTCATGCAGGAGTACATCAAGGTCATCGGCGACGAGGACCTGACCCGAGTGCCGGACAACCTGGACCTCACTCCGTACCGGGACTTCCACGACGCCGAGGAGCTGAAGAAGATGCGCGCCGGCATGGCGCCCTGCCCGAACTACGAGCCCAAGCACGCGGTGCATATCGCCGGGCTGCCGCAGTCAAAGTAGCCTTGGCGGGGTCTAGCGTTAATAAAAGTAAAGCGTAGAACTAAAGGCCCGCCTCTGCTGCCTGATGGGGTGCCGCGTCGCACTCCCCCCTGGGTCGTCGCGGCAGGGGCAGCGGCTTTCCCCCTTTGACGCTGCCCGGTTGGCGGCGCCGGCGAATACCCCGTTCGCCGGCGCTTTTTTTGTGCGCCGCACTTTTTGCCCAACCGGCCCGATAATAGTCCGCAGGCCTCGCACCAAAGTCCGACCGGATCGCGCCGATGACCGAGTACCCGCTGGCGGGACGCAGTATTGCAGTGGCCGAAAGCCGCGAACTGGACCTGTTCGCCGCCATGCTGGAACGGCGCGGGGCGGCTGTGCTGCGCTGCCCGCTGGTCGGCATCCTGGACGCGCCCGATCCGCAGCCGGTGCTGGACTGGATCGGCTGGTTCAACGGCGGCGCCTGCGACGCCTTGATCCTGCTGACCGGCGAAGGTTTGCGCCGCCTGCTCTCCTGCATCGAACGCGAAGCGCCCGGTTTGCAGGCCGATTTCCTCGAACAGCTGGCGCGGGTACGCAAGATCACCCGCGGTCCCAAGCCCGCGCGCGCCCTGCGCGAGCTGGGCCTGAAGCCGGATATCGCCGCCGCCGAGCCGACCACCCAGGGCGTGATCAAGGCCCTGGGCGCGCTGGACCTGAACGGCCGCGCCGCGGGCGTGCAGCTCTATGGCACCGAGCCCAACCGGCCCCTGACCGATTTCCTGACCGGGGCCGGCGCGACAGTGCGGACCGTCGCGCCCTACGTCTACGCCGACGCCACGCACGATGCGGCGGTGCTCGAATTGATCCAAGGCATGGCCGAAGGCGCGGTGGACGCCATCGCCTTCACCAGCCGGGCGCAGGTGGAGCGGCTGCATGCGGTGGCGGCGGCGGCGGACCTGTCGGCCAGGCTGCAGGCCGGGCTGGCGCGGACCTGCGTGGCGGCGGTGGGGCCGGTGGTGGGCGAGGCCCTGGCGGCGCGGGGCGTCCGGGTGGACCTGATGCCGCAGGATTCGTATTTCCTGAAGCCGCTGACCAGCAGGCTGGTCGAGGTCCTGGGCCGGGACTCGCCCTGAGCGGCC
>CAJCJI010000458.1 GCA_903970595.1 Verrucomicrobiota bacterium | reverse complement strand
CTCCAAAACCGCCCATTGTTCGTCGGTCAGCTCTTCGGCTTTGCTCATCCGCTGTGCTCCCAGGTTCCAATGCACCTGGAATCACAGTGTTACATACTATTTATGAGATGAGTTCTAGCCTTTCAGACCAAATCAAGGCGAAGTCCGCTGGTCTACTTGAGACCATCGCCGTGGCGATGCAGTGGGATAAAAAGATATGCAGTATCGCGGTACCTGCCTTGTGCTGCCTATGGGATTCCGCTGACTAATCGGGCCAAGCCGGATGTAAAAGGGCCTCGGGCCTAGCCGCCTTAGGTGCCCAATAGCGTCGATGGAAAATCTATTTACGAATCGTTAAGGGATACTCTATGCCAAGTGTACAGATTGCCGCGCCGGGACTGCATGGATTTGATGCGGACACCGCAATCAGTGGCGCCGCCGCTGCCGCGTTTAACGAGCAGGGATTTCAGTTTTGCATTCGATATCTTTCTCGGACATCACCACAAGCGAGTGGGGATCTGTCTAGTTCCGAGGTCCAGGCGATTCTTGCGTCTGGCCTTTCGCTGATGGCCATTCAACACGTATCCAAACCTGGCTGGGTGCCTGACGCCACCTTGGGGCAGCAGTATGGTGCGACAGCGGCGGCGAATGCGGACTCTGTAGGATTTCCTGCGGGAGTAAACGTGTGGCTTGATCTCGAAGGAATCAAGTCCGGAGTCGATTCGGAAGACGTCATTGCGTATTGCAACGCCTGGTTTGACGAGGTCGCCGCGGCGGGTTTTGTTCCAGGAGTCTATGTCGGCGCCGATTGTATTTTAGACGGTGATGCGTTGTTCTGGCGATTGAAAACTCAGCACTATTGGCGGTCGGGGAGCACCACTCCCGATATTCCTCAGCGCGGCTATCAGTTGGTACAACGGATTACATCTGCTCCGGATGTCGTAAACGGAATCGCGATCGACCGAAATATAACCATGAACGACGAGTTTGGAGATTCCGTGCTTTGGCTTAGCCCCTAAGAGGTCAGACCGCGGACAATTAGGTGCGTGGACCAAAAGCTGCTCAAGCATACGTCCTATCAGCAAGGATATAGAATGCGCATCCGTTTGGAAAAAGCTTCGAAGGGGATATTGATGGGATTTAGCCTGCTCACCCTGATCGGCTGCACCACCACCAGCCAATACCGCACCGACCAAATCTACAGCCCCGGCAACGACTGCCCTGCGGGCACCGACCCTGCGCAATGCCCCATCGGCTTCGCCCCAACCGGCCAGGGCTTCCGCCTGGGCGTCATCGAGTTCGACGACCAGGGCGAACTGCTTGATCAGCCGCCGGAGTTCAGCTTTGTCATGGGCGACGTCCAGAACGGTCCGCAAGAGCCCGGCTACCAGGGAAAGCTGGTGGTGCTGTTCGCACACGGCTGGTTCGAGAACGCCGCTCCGCAGAACGAAAACCTCGCGCTGTTCAGGACCATGCTGGCGATCATGGCCAAGGATGAGAAGGCGGTTGCGGCCCAGGAGAGTCGTCCCGCCCGTATGGTACAGGGCGTATTCCTGGCCTGGCGCGGGGCGAATAGTTACTTTCCCGTGCTCAAGTACCTCACCTTCTGGAACCGCAAGGACACCGCGCAAAGAATCGGCGAGCGCCGGGCCAGCGAGGTGATTCTCAGCCTGCGCGCGGCCGCTTATTCAGGCTCCACGATCTCGGACGAAGTGCCCAACCGCTTTATCGTCATGGGGCACAGCTTCGGCGGGGCCCTGGTGTACTCGGCCACCTCCCAGCTCATTGCCAATCACATCCTGCAGAGCCCGCCGGACGGTTCCGCGCCGCCGCAGTCGAGCACCGTCTCGCGCGCGCCGCTGGCCGATGCCGTCATCCTGTTCAACCCGGCCTTCGAGGCCGCGCGTGTCTCTCACCTGCTGGATACCGCCGGCCCGCTGCAGCGCCGCCTGCCCACGCTGTCCATCTTCACTTCAAAGACGGACCGTGCCACCGGCTGGGCCTTCCCCGCCGCGCGCTTCATCAACACCTTGCTTGAAGCGTACCGCGACGTAACGAATCCCCTGAAGACCGGCCCGGACCAGGCTAAATTCTCGCAACGCACGGCGGACACGCTGACCATCGGGCATTTCTCGCCGTATCTCACCCACACCCTGGTCAAGGCGGACTCCGGCAACAGCCAATGCTCCGTTCATCCGGCGCTCCTCACCCACAGCTATGCCCACGTGACTTCCGGCACGCCGCCGGTGGAAGCGGGCCAACAAAGCACCAGCAACGCCATCGACGCCGCCCAGACCCAGCTGATGAACGAATACGAAAATCACGCGGACGTCCTGAACTTCGGCGAAACCTGCCTCGTCAAGCAGGGCGGCCTCGTCAACGATCAGCTCGCCGTCTTCAACGTCGCCATGGACTCGGACATCTGGGACGGCCACACCATCGAGCAGACCGAGGACCGGCGCAAGCTCATCCTCGGCTTCCTGGAGCACTTCGTGCCGTTTGCCGCCACCGGCGATGTGATTCCGCCGGCGCCGGTTGGTGCCGAAGCGGTGCAAGCACCACCCGGCGTCCGCTCGATTACCGGCACGAGCACGCAACCCCGGCGCCGGCGGCGTTTTTAGCCAAACCCGGCAGCCCCCCGGCTTCGACGGGGCGGCTGCAAAGGCTTGATGGATCGGGAAGTCCGTCGACAAGCGCCTGGAGCGAAATCCAGCCTGTTCCCCTCTTCCACCGGGAAAGGGGCAGGGGTGAGGGACGCACCAGCAACGGGGCGCTCACCTCGCCGATAGCGCACCCCGCGCACGCGCCTGGCGGCGCCTCTCCCCGCTGCGTCGCAGAGCACAACTCCCTCCCGCGCTACAATGCCACCGGGGATGGACCGGTTTTAGCCAACCACGCGGTTCTGTCGGGAGTCACCATCATGAAAAAGCTCAGCGGCCTGCCACTCCTTTTCCTTGCCGGCGTATGCGGCCTGGCGGCGGCGCAAGACCAGAAGCCCGCGCCGTACCCGGCCATGGCCCCAATCGAGCAATACCGCATGGCCAGCGAGCAGGAAGAGATCGCCCTGTCACGCAGCGCCGCGCCGCCGTCGATTTCGGACCATGCGGAAGTGCTGGTCATGGGCGAACACGGCTACAAAGTCGCCGTAAAGGGAGACAACGGCTTCGTCTGCTTCATCGAGCGCTCGTGGACGGCGGGCTTTGAGGACTCCCAGTTCTGGAACCCCAAGATCCGCGGCCCCAACTGCTTCAACGCGCCGGCCGTGCGCACCGTCCTGCCGCAGTTCATGAAGCGCACCGAGTGGGTGCTGGCCGGCGACAGCCGGCAAAAAATCATGGAAAAGCCCCGCGCCGCCTTCGCCCATCACCAGCTCGTGCCCCCCGCGCCCGGCTCCTTCTCCTTCATGCTTTCCAAGCAAGGCTACCTGGGCGACGACGCGGACGGTCCCTGGCTGCCGCACGTCATGCTCTTCGTCCCGCATGGCCAGGCGAGCCTCTGGGCGGCGGGGCTGGAAGGCTCCCCCATCCTCGGCGAAGAAGACAGCCCGCTCGACCCGACCGTGCTGTTCATCCCCGTGCGCCGCTGGTCCGATGGCTCGCCCGTGCCGCTGCCGGCCGAGCACCACCACTAGCGGATGCCGTAATGGCGGCTTATGCCTAAGGCCCTATTCCGGACGGCCGCCACCGGCTGCCTTGGAGTAATCTAGAGGCACAGGGCGAGCACGGCGTACGCCGTGCCAGCTTGGACATGGAGCGGTGCGCTGTGCGCACCATCGCGTGCCGGCACTAAATCTTGGGGGAGACAATGACCGAAGCATCCATCAAAGCCTTAATCGAGTCCTTCCAGAGCCGCCGCCAGGCGGATGACGTCGAAGGCAGCCTCAAATTTTTCAGCCCCGACGCCGTATGCCGCCTCGCCGGGTCTCCCGCAGCCAGCCCCATCGCCGGCACCCACCAGGGCACCGCCGCCCTGCGCCAGCTTTTGTCCGCGCTCATCGACAACTGGCAGTGGCAGGCAGTGGAAATCGACTCCATCACCATCCAGGGCGAACGCGCCGCGGTTCACTTCAAACTGACCACAATTTTCAAGCCGACCAAAACACTGGTGACTACGGAGATTGTGGACATCATCACCGTGCGCGACGGCAAGATCACCTCCTTTGTCGAGTTCGTCGATACAGCCCTCGTCGCACGCATCGCGGGCCACTAGCGGCCCCAAGCCAACGGGAAATCCGCGGCTTAAAAGCGTAAGAAGGAAATCAAAGAAAAAGAGTCAATAGCGCTTAGCGCGATATGGAAATACTTAACCAGGCCCCCATTTCGACTTGCCCGCCTCGAACTGCACCCCGGATGCCGGGCGACCCTTGGCCCGCACCACCACGGAACCCGCCAGCTTGTCATGCCACCCCTGCCGGCGCGGGTCGAAAGCCACCCAGATCACGCCAAGCCCAAAAAACAGCATCGCGGGAATGTAGCCCAGGTAGCGGATCACGCATTGCCGGATTGAGAGCGTCTGCCCCGTAGCGGCATCCACCACCCGCGCCCCGATCAACATCTTCCCGGGAGTGGCCTGCCAGGTGCGCCACATCCAGATCCACCCAACGAACGGCAAAGCCCAGTTGACCGCGATATCCATAGGCCCTTTGATGAAGCGCGGGTCGTGCCAATATTCCCATCCGTAAAACAGCAGGGTCAGCGGCGTGGTGACGGCCAGCACCACAATGCTATCGACAATCGACGCCCCAACCCTGGGCCAGAAGCCGACATACTCCAGATTGTCCATACGCTCGTTCATGCCCTGAGTGTACAGCGCCCCCTCATACAGGTTAAGGCTGGAACATGGCAGCCCCGCGAACCAGACGCCGTTGGCTTTCCCATCACAGCAGCCCGATCGCGCGCGAAACCAGGATCGCCACAATCAGCAGCGAGATCGAAGCCTGGATCATCGTCAACAGCTTGGCCCAGCGCGAAAGCACCGGCGTGTCGGTGGGAGAAAAGGCCGTGCTCGTATTGAAAGCCAGGAACAGGTAATCGATGAAGTGCGGTGACCAGTTGCGCGCGCGCAGGCTCGGCGTGGGCTCCGCCATCTGCGGGAACAGAAAGGCGCCGTCCGTGTGCTGCCGGCGCTGGTCGCGCCGGTGCGGACCGCCCGCATCCAGCCGCCAGTACCACAGCGCGAACACCAGCACATTGCTCACCCACAGCACCCCCGCCGAGCGCAGCAGCTGCTCCGG
>CAJCJI010000457.1 GCA_903970595.1 Verrucomicrobiota bacterium | reverse complement strand
CTGAACCAGCCCGCCGCTGCCTTCCTTAAAACTGGTACGCCACCCTCAGGGTGAACTCGTTGGCAAAGGTCTGGCCGCCAAACACATTGTTGTTCGGATTGCCCGACAGGCGATCGTTGATGTAGTTGTAAAAGCCGTCGATCGCCCAGTGACCGCTGGGCTTGTACTGCAGGCCGGGCTGGATCAGGATCCCGCCCCGCGGGTCGTACAAGGCGGCAAAGCCGATGCGGTAAATGTCCTGCGGCAGCGGCTGCTGGAAGGCAAAGGCCACGTAGTTGGCATTGGTCACGCCGGGGACGGCGCTGACCGTATTCGGGCCATAGCTGTCGCCGCCGCCGTAACCGCGCAGCGAGCGCCCGAACAGGTCGTCGCGTGTGCGATGCATGTACTGCAGCACGAAGTAGGTCGCCGGGAACGCCTGCGAAAAGCGGTAATACTTTTCCATCACCAGGGCGCTGACCCAGTCGTTCTGCGGCAGGAAGTTCTTGCCGAGGGTGGGTGAGGTAAAGACCCGGGACGGGGTATAGGTGGTTTCCAGGTTGATGATGATCTGATCCAGCACCGAACCCGGCGCCCCTTCGGTCACGTAGCTGACGCCGCCGCCGAGGTTGTCTTCGTGGAAGTAGGCGCGCTCGATGTGCCCGCGCAGGTCGCCGCCTGAGGCCAGGAAAAATGTGTTCAGCTCGTTGACCGCCTGCGTGTAATTGGCCACCGGTGAAGCGGTCAGGTAAGCCGTGGAAGGAAAGTCGTTGATCGACGCGTTCAGGCCCTGGATGCCGTCGAGGCGCACCATCGAGGCATAGTGGAACCACTCGTTGGCGGAATACACGCCGCCGGGCGAGGCCTCAAACGGCGAGGTCGAAAAAGCCGTGCCGGCGCCGCCGGAAGGCGCGGCGGCATTGGCGGCGTTGACCGCCAGACCCAGGGTGTTGGTCACGCCGCCGGTGGTGGTGGCGGGGAGGTTCTTGGCGACGCCGGAATTGGTCCAGCGGTAGACGCCATCCGGGTTGTAGCGGTGCACCGCGATGGCCTGGAAACCCCATTGCCCGAAATTGGCCTTCATGCGCAGGCCGTAGCTCCATTGCTTGTCGTCATCGTTGTCCGCATAACGGTCGTGCACGGTGAATTGCGTGGGAATGATGTTGTACTGGGTGTTGGGATTGCCGAGCACCGTGGGCTGGAACTTCTGCACGTAGCCATCCAGCAGCACGGCGTCGTTGATCTGGTAGCCCAGGCGCAAGGCCGGCGCCGGAACGCGCTTGTCGGAAAATTCCTCTTGGGCGTAGTCGAGCACCGAGTGGCGGCGCAGGTCCAGGCCATCGGGCACGTCGAGCACCCGGAAGAAGATCGCCTGCCCCCAGGCGATCGACTGGTTGCCCAAGCGCACGTTCAGCGGCCCATGGTTGTAGTCCAGGAACAGCGAGGAGAAATAAACCATGTAGTTGGGGCCGGCCCATTCCAGGGGATTGGGGTGATTCTTGCCATCGACCAGGTACTGGAAGTAGTTGGGCGCGCCGCCATACAGGGCCGGATTGCCGCCGCTGATGCCGCCATTGATCTGGTCGTCGACCGACTCGCCGCGGAAATCGCTGTAATGGCCAAAATCGCCGATGGCGCGGATGTGCGCCACCAGTTTCAAGTCGTTGCCGAACCTGGCGCCCATATCGCCTTCGGCGCGCAGGATGTGCAGGTTGAACACGTTGTTCGAAGGCGGAATCGGTCTCTGCACCGTATCCGCGGTCCCGGGGATGCCCGCTGGTATCGGCACGGAACTCCAGGTGATGGGGGTGGTGATGCCGAACAGCGCGGCGGCGGCGGGCGGCACATAGGCCTGGCGCGCCACGCTGATGCTGTTGTATGGATTGCCGCGCTCGTTGTTGGGGTTTTCCTGCTGGCTGGTGTGAAAGGCCACTTCGGGCCGGATGAATCCGCCGAAGTTGAAGCCGATGTTGCTGAACAGTCCGCCGGACTCGCCGCTGGATTGGCCGCCGGAGTTGTCCGCCGGGGCATCGGCACTCGCGGGTGCGGGCGCGTCGCCGGAGGCGCGTTGAGGATTGTCCTGCGCATGTGCCGCGCCGGTCATCAGACACAGCCCGAACAGCACGGCGCGGCGGCCGCTCCGCCAATATGATGTCTTTACTAGTTTCATGGTCCACCCTTTTTTGTTGATTGCCAGACGTGAAAGCCGATATCCAGGCCCCTGAGCTAGCAATGCTTTATTGGCGGGTGATTACGCTTCACCAACTCCCCGCGATGGCCAGGCCCGCAGCTGGCGGATGGCCCTCCCGTGTCGCCGTTTTTTTTCTCCTCTCAGGCCTAGATTAGGTGCGCGGCAATGCCCCGGCCCGCCCCGAACGGGTAGGCGCGATACCGTTCATGGGGTCATTCGCTACCGTACGGCCGAAATAGCGGCACCGGCAGGCACAGTGGCACGTGCGACTTCAATCCGGGGTGCGGCCGGCAGGATGGATCAGCCCCGTCTCACAAGGGCTGACCGACGGCTGGCCCGATGCCGGGTGCCAAGCTCTGGTCGCCAATTGCCACGGCTCCCGGCAGGGATGGCGCTGCCGGAACGGGGCGCCTGAACGCGCGCAGTTCACGGAACAAACCCCGGAACAGGATCACCAGGCCGCCGAGCAGGGCCGGAAGCAGCAGTAGCGCGGTGAGCACCACCCAGGCTGGAGTCGGCGCCGGCTCGGAACTCAATACGCCGCGGATCGCCTGCATATCCTTGGCGTATACCTCCCAATCCGCCGCGCGGTTTCGTTCGGCGCTGCCTGCCGCGCTGCCAGCCGGGTTCGGCTGCGGTTGCGATTGCGGTTGCGGTGCCCCGATGGCCACCGGTCGTCCGTCGCACTCCGCCAGCAGGGTATTCCAGCCACGGACCGTGGCCGGCAGATAGACGTGGCAACGCAGGCCGACGGGGGTTGCATGCAGGGCGAGCCGCTGATGGTGGAGGATCCATCCCGCGGTCCAGCCTGTTCCCATGCATACCAGCAGGATGGCGCCGGCGCACCAGTGCAGGAAGGCAGGGCGAGGCTGTTGGACAGCCCAGGGTTTGCGGGGCAGGGGTTCGTATTGCATGGCGTTCCTTTCCGCGTTGCCGCGACTGATGACCGTCCCTGGTCATCAAGCAATGGAGCAGCGACCGTGCCAATCGGAAGGGCTGCATTTTTCCGCACAGGATTGTTCGCCTAATCAAGGCTTAAGGGCGGCGGGGGCGAAGCGGTCCGGCGGCGGTATCGGGTAAAAGCTGCAATATCTGGCTGCCGCGCCCGGTAATTGTTACGCGCATGGCATGAGAGTGGGGCGGAACCCGTCGCCAGGTATCGTGCACCCGGAGGCTATATCGGGAGATGAATCGATCCGGATCGATTCAGGTAGAGCCTACAGGGTGCCATTCCCCGGTGCCGGTAATTCTTACATGGTGACGCCGGCCCTGCCTGTGCGATCAAGCGGGGCATAAAAAATAAACGCATGAAAAATAAGGAAAAAACTTGGATGCAAACGCGGCCATGAAGCTGGCACGGATGTCGCAATTTCAATAGCGGGTCTTCGCTGCGAGCCGGTTCGCTATCAGGGCTTCAGCGCAGGACAAATGCAAGGCGTGAACCAAGGAAAAGGGCCGTGCGTATACATGTACTCCCGCTGATGTTTGGATTCGTCCTGTTAGGGGCCTTGAGTCATTCGGTGGTGCTGCAGATCAATGGGGCTGGCGCCGCTGCGCGGGCGCCGCTGCCAGCGCAGAAGGCCAATATGCCGAAGCAGTTGCGCACGTCGGGCAGCGACCTGAATGCGGTGCTGCCGCGCCCGGCCGGCATCAGCCCGCTGCCGGTTTTCAATTCCGAAGAGGATCGCGATGTTTGTGCCACCGCCGCGTCGGTGCACGGCGGCCAGTACATTTGCACCTGGGCCATCTAGCCGATGCACCGCGATGCCTGGCCAGTCTGCCGCTGCTTGGGCAGATCGAATTGGAATAGTTCGCTTTTTCCGGGGATGGGATGCTTGACATGACTGTCGAAAAATTCATACGCAGGAACAAGATCATCGCCGAACGCGTGACGCAGCTGCGGCAGCACGGCGACCAGATGCATTGGGACGGAATCGTGCATCCGGTCAACCCGCAGTTCCGCGACGTGTTGCAGGCCCAGGAGCGTCTGTTGAACGCGCTGGAACGGCTGCTTGAGGATTTGCCGATGCTGGCAACGGCTTGACGAACCAGCGCCATCGGCAAGTAACAAGCAGAGATTTTGAACAAACACAAGACTGAAGCCAGCGGACGTGCGGCTTCAGGTCACATTCGGGGCAGGGGGTACTGAAACTGCCGGATCATGGATGATCCGGTTGGAGCTTCGCGGTGTTACGCACCGCGAAGCTCCGCCAGGGATGGCACCTGATCAGTGCGACAAGTCCCGATCAGGACCAGTCCGGTAACGGGATTTGGGTGGTGATGTGGCCGTCGGGACAGGAGGTCCCGGCGGAAGCCCGGCCAGGGACGCAGCAATGCGCGAGACATGTCATGTCTGTCGCCTTGTTGTGTAGACGTGCCAAGGAAGGCGCGCCCTGGCTTGCGGCGCTTGATGCCTGGTGCTATCCGATGGCCGGCGCACAAGCCGGAGTTTCGATTCTCTCCGCAGCAAGCAACTAATCTTTCCGCCGCCGGAACTTAGCCTGCCGCGGCGGGGCCTAATTCATAAGCACAACAATCACATGGAGGCGGGACATGCTAGGCACCATTCTGCTCGTCGTACTGATTCTGGCGCTGCTCGGCGCGTTCCCGCGTCAAGGGGCCTACTCGGCCAACTGGGGCTACTATCCCAGCGGCGGCATCGGGCTCGCCGTCATCGTGGTCGTCGTCTTGCTCCTGATGGGCGGAATCTGAGACCGTTCGGTACGAAATCGCGCAAATGCCCATCAGCGATGACAAGGTCGCCTTCGACGAGTCGCGCCGGCTGCATCGGCACGGCCTCGTCACCGGCGAAGTCGAGAACCGCGTCAATGCGGAAATCCGCGCCAGCTCCAGCGGCGGCGACGCCCATGCCGTGAAAATCGATGCGCTGGCCCACCACCTGCGCGGCAAGGCCATCGACAACGTCGCCGAGACCGATGCCGAGATCGAGCGGCAGCGAAGCCTGGCCCGCATCCGGCAGGTGGTCGATTATCTGTTCTACCTGCTTTACGGACTGTTCGCCCTGCGCTTTTTCCTGGCCCTGATCGGTGCCCGCCAGGGCGCCGGCTTGGTCCGCTTGGTGAATGCGCTCACCGCGCCTTTTTTTGCGCCGTTCAAGGGCATCCTGCCCACGCCGGCCACGGATCAAGGCTTCACTTTTTCTTCCTCGGTGCTGGTGGCGATCGTGGTTTATGTCTTGATCCATTCCTCGATCAAGGGATTGCTGCGGGTGGTGGGGAGGCGCAGTACCGAGCTTTGACGGGTATGCCGTTCCCCTCTCCCGCTTGCGGGAGAGGGGTAGGGGAGAGGGGCTTTTCCCGGACGTGTAGGGTGCGCATCGCGCACTGGCAACGGACGGTGGGTTGCGCTTCGCTCCGCCTAAGGCGCCTACTTCTGGCATCCACCCTACCTTGCTCAAATCAAAAATCCCTTACCCCAACGACCGCGCAATCAACTCCTTCATGATCTCATTGGTCCCGCCATAAATGCGCTGCACCCGCGCATCCGCAAACAGTCGCGTGACCAGGTACTCGTTCATATAGCCGTAGCCGCCGTGGAGCTGCACGCATTCGTCCAGCACCTGCTGCTGCGTGTCGGTGATCCAGTACTTGGCCATGGAGGCGGTGGCGGTATCGAGCTTGCCTTCCAGCAGGTCCTGGATGCAGCGGTCGACGAACACCCGGGCGATGCGCGCCTGGGTGGCGATCTCGGCCAGTTTGAACTTGGTGTTCTGGAATTCGGAGATGGTCTTGCCGAAAGCCTTGCGTTCGCGCACATACTCCTTGGTGGCCTGCACCCCGCCTTCCATCGCCGCCACGCCGCCCAGCGCCACGATCAGGCGTTCGTACGGCAGGTCCGACATCAGCTGGTAGAAGCCCTGGCCTTCGCGGCCGCCGAGCAGGTTGGCGGCGGGCACCCGCACGTCCTCGAAGAACAGTTCCGAGGTGTCCTGCGCCTGCATGCCCATCTTGTCGAGGATGCGGCCGACGCGGTAGCCGGCAAGGCCTGGCGTCTCCACCAGGAAGATCGAGGTGCCGCGCGCGCCCTGGGCGGGATCGGTCTTGGTCACCACGATCATGATCTCGGCGAGGTAGCCGTTGGTGATGAAGATCTTGGAGCCGTTGATGAGGTAGTCGTCCCCGTCCTTCACCGCACGGGTGCGCACGCCCTGCAGGTCGGAGCCGGCGCCGGGCTCGGTCATGGCGATGGCGCCCACCAGTTCGCCCTGCGCCATGCGCGGCAGGAAGCGCTGCTTCTGCTCCTCGGTGCCGTGGTTGAGGATGTAGTGGGCGCAGATGCTGTGCACGCCCTGGCCGAAACCGACCAGTCCGCGCCGCTGCATCTCCTCGTAGATCACCGCCTCGTGGCGGAAGTCGCCGCCGGCGCCGCCGTACTCGGCCGGAATGTCGGTGCACAGCAGGCCCTGCGCGCCGGCCTTGCGCCAGATCTCGTGGCCCACGTTCTTCTGCTTCCGCCAGTGCTCGTCATGGGGCAGCATCTCGCCTTCGACGAAGCGCGCCACGGCCTCGCGGAACATGGTGAGGTCCTGGTCCATCCAGGGGGAGACGTAGGGCTGGCCGGAGGTGGGTGCGGAGGGCATCGGGGGGCTTGAACTGTGGGCGGTGCCGCATGATGCCCGAAACCCTCGCGCCGGGCCTCGTCCGCGAAGATGAGCGCCAAATGACGAGCGGCCCTGGGCCGCGCCGGGTTCAGGCCGCGGGGCCGGCCAGCTGCACGGCTGCCAGGCGGGGCTCCGGCAGCACTTCCGGCTCTTCCGCCGGGATCGGACTGAGGCGCGCTGCCGCGCCCTTGCGGCTGCTGCCGAAGCCAAGCCGGTAGCGTTGTCCCAGCTGCGGCTGCGGGCCGTCCGGCCAGAGGGCGCGGAAGGTGCCGCTGTCGGTGAATACGGACGGCAGGATTTCGAATCGTTCGATGCGCTGTCCCGGCCTGGGCCGCTTGCGGGCCGCATCCGCCAGAACATGCGGCAGCGCGAACTGCACCCGGGTGCCGGGGCGGATCAGGATGCGATGACGCACCCGCAGCCCGTCGGTGCGCGCCGGCCCTCCCGGCTCGGTGCCCAGCTCCGGCAGGAACTCCAGGCCGCCGAGGGTGCTCAACTCGCCGGCCTTGCCGACCGAGGCGATGCGGCAGCCGTGCACGCTGAGCTGGCCGGTGACGCGCCGGGTCTTGGCGGCCGTATTGAGGTTGAGCAGGGCTTTCACCGGCCGCGGCGCAAGCTGCGAGAATTCAAGCAGCGCGGCGCCGACAGCATCGGCGTCCAGGCCGTCGTGGTACTGGGTGGTGGCGTCGAGCAGGGAGCCGACCAGCGAGGTTTCGTTGCGCAGCGCCGTGCGTTCGCAGCGGTCGATCGCGTACGGGTAGGTGCCGCGGATCACCAAGTGTGCATTGGCCCAGGGGTAGGCCATCCAGGAGGGATACAGCGAATAATTGCATTCGCGGAACGAAAAATTTCGATCCACGACCTGCAGCCGCAAGTCCGGCAATTCGGGTCGATTGTCGCCCGCGGGGTGATTCCTGGTACGCACCGCATCTTTTCCCTAGGTAAGTCCCAAGCGTCGCTTACCTTCTGTGGTCGGCGCTATTAAATAGCGCATGGGCTCCGGACGAAAATGATCTGCGTGTCTATTCATATAACGTCCAGACAGGTGTTAGCGCAGTCGCGGCCCGCGGCGTCGGCTCAGCGGCGCCCGCGGGATCGCCGCCGCCGCGCCTTGACCGGGTGAAGGCCCAATATTTGCAGGGACTTTTAATATTCGCGCGATTGCGCGATGCGCCCGCAAGCTGGCTGGCCAGTTCTATCGTCCGCTGCTGCTTAAGCCTGGGCGGATAATGAAACGCTGCGTAAAGCATCTATGCATAGCGCGATTCGATCTGGAAAACGGGTGTCTGGCCCGCGCCGGCCAAACCTATGATGCCCTGCCGCGCGCACGCGCCGGCAGCCGCTCAGGAACGGATGCATGAACAGGACGGGGACACGAATGGCCGATCGGGCGGCGCGCCTGCTGGCGGCCGCATGGCTGCTGTCGCTTGCGGGGTGCAGCCTGGGCGGGGCTCCTGCAGGCCTGCCGTTGCGCATCGAAATCAGCCATGTCGTCGGCGATGCGCCGCTGCAGCTCGGCAACACCTACCGCACCGCGGCGGGCGACAGCTGGAGCGCCGAGCGCCTGCGCTATTACCTGAGCAATTTCCGCCTGCGCCGTGCCGACGGCAGCTGGTTCGTCAACCCGCAGAGCGCGGACAGCAGCCGCGGCTATTTCCTGGTGGACGAAGCGGATGGCGCGTCGAAGCAATTCCAGATCGGCCCCGTGCCGGCCGGCAGCTACAGCGGCCTGGAGTTCCTGGTTGGTGTCGACGCGGCACGCAACGGCGCCGGGGCACAGACCGGCACGCTCGATCCGGCCCGCGGCATGTTCTGGACCTGGAACACCGGCTACATTTTTTTTCAGTTCGACGGCCATTCGCCGCAGTCCGGCGATGCCGAGCACGCGCTGAGCTACCACGTCGGCGGCGGCGGCGGCGCGACGGCGCATAGCGTGTTCCTGCCGCTGCCGGCGCCGGTCGAAGTCACGGCGGACACCAGCGCCGAACTGCACCTGCACGCCGACCTGGCGCGCCTGTTCGACGGCGCCCATGCGCTGCATCCGGCAAGCCTGTTCACCGCCATGGACGCGGCCGCCGCCGCGCAGATCGCGGACAACAGCGCCGGCCTGTACCGCATCGACCATGTGCACCGCCTGCCGAAGGCCGGCCTCGCGGAAGGTTCGTGAAACGATCGACCCTGTTGGGCCTGCTCGCGCTGCCGCTGTCGGCGGCGCTCATCGCGGCGCCGTGGGCGCACGCATTGATCGCGGCGCGCGCCACGCCGCAGCTGCAAGTGCCGCATGGCTGGCCGGCGCCGCATTACAACTTCGCCGCCAACCCGGTGACGCCGGCCGGTTTCGCGCTGGGGCGGCGGCTGTTCTACGACCCCATCCTGTCGCGTGACGGCAGCGTGTCCTGCGGCAACTGCCACCAGCAATTTGCCGCCTTCGCCCATCTGGACCACCGCGTCAGCCACGGCATCGGCGGTGTCAACGGCAAGCGCAACACCCCCGGCCTGTTCAACCTGGCCTGGCAGCCCGAGCTGATGTGGGACGGCTCGGTGCACCAGCTGGAGCTGCAGCCGGTGGCGCCGATCAGCAACCCGCTCGAGATGGGCGGCAGCCTGGCGCTGGCGGTGGACAAGCTGCGCGGCGACGCGTCCTACCCCAGGCTGTTCGCCGCGGCATTCGGCTCCCCGGGGGTGGACTCGCAACGCCTGCTGCGGGCGCTGGCGCAATTCACCGGCACCCTGGTTTCGGCCGATTCGCACTACGACCGCGCCATGCAGGGCAGGGAAGCGTTCACCCCGCAGGAGCATGCCGGCCTGGACCTGTTCCGCGAGCACTGCGCCGCCTGCCATCGCGAGCCTCTGTTCAGCGACTTCAGCTATCGCAACAACGGCCTCGACGCCGCGCCGCGCGATGCCGGGAGGGCGCTGGTGAGCGGCCACCCCGGGGACCAGGGCCTGTTCCGCGTGCCCAGCCTGCGCAACGTCGCGCTAACCGCTCCCTATATGCACGACGGCCGTTACGACAGCCTGCAGCAGGTGCTCGATCACTACACTTCCGGCATCCAGTCCTCGCCCACGCTCGATCCGCTGCTGGCAAACGGCATTACACTCAATGCCGGGCAGCGCCGGGCGCTGCTGGCGTTTCTCGACAGCCTGACCGACGACAGCTTCATCCACGATCGGCGCTTTGCCCAGCCGCACGACTGATTTCCACCGCCGATTGCCATGCCCAAGAACTGCCTCCGGACCTGCGTGCTCGCGCTGTTGCTGTTCGGCGCCGCCGCCGGGGTACCGGCGCACGAGGGCCACCACGAGGCCGAGCCGGAAGCCCCGGTGCCGGCGGATGGGCCCGCGCCCGGCGCGGCGCACGCGATGAGCGATACGCCGCAAGTGGAACTGGTGGCGCAGCGCGAGGGCGCGGACATCGTGCTCTACCTGGATGACTACGCCAGCAACGCGCCGCTGAACGGCCTGCAGGTGAGCGTGCGCAGCGGCGCGTTGAACCTCCAGGCCGCCGCCGCGGGCGAGGGCAGCTACCGCATTCCCGGCGACCTGATCGATGCGCAGCCGGCGCGGACCCTGGAAATCACCGTGCACGGTGCCGGCATCGACGCGCAGCTGCAGGC
>CAJCJI010000456.1 GCA_903970595.1 Verrucomicrobiota bacterium | reverse complement strand
AGAGTTTTTGCGCCTCCCGCCTCCCGCCTCTCGCCTCACGTAAACCATGCAATGCCCCTTCTGCAAGGCCCCCGACACGCGGGTCATCGATTCGCGCCTGTACGAGGAAGGGACCCAGGTGCGCCGGCGGCGCGAATGTCCGCATTGCGGCAACCGCTTCAGTACCTTCGAGAAGGCGCAGCTGTCGATGCCGTTCGTGCTGAAAAGCAGCGGCAAGCCGCAGCCCTTCGACGAGGACAAGCTGCGCCGCGGTTTCGAGAGCGCGGTGTACAAGCGCCCGGTGCCGCAGGAGGCTGTGGATCACGCGGTCGAGAACGTCATGCGCAAGCTGCGCGCCAGCGGCGAGCGGGAGGTGCCGTCGCGGCGCATCGGCGCCTGGGTGATGGAAGAGCTGCGTGACCTCGACCATGTCGCCTACGTGCGCTTTGCCTCGATCTATCGCAGCTTCCAGGACGTGAATGCCTTCCGCGAAGAAATCGACCGGCTGGAGAAGCTGCCCAGCGCCGAGCTGCGCCGCAATCAGCTGCTGCTGATCGACGCGCCGGAAGAAAAGAAAAGCCACAAAAAATCCTGATGGCCGGCGCCGATCATGTCCTGGCCAGAAGCTTCATGGCCCGTGCGCTGCGCCTGGCGGAGCAGGGCAAGGCGAGCACGCACCCCAATCCCCGCGTCGGCTGCGTTATCGCCCGCGACGGTGTCATCGTGGGGGAGGGCTTTCACCGCCGCGCCGGAGAAGCGCATGCCGAGGTCCTGGCTCTGCGCGCCGCCGGCGGGAAGGCGGAGGGAGCGGAGGTCTATGTGACGCTGGAGCCTTGCGCCCACCATGGCCGCACGCCGCCCTGCGTGGATGCGCTGATCGCCGCCAGGCCCAGGCGCGTGTGGGCGGCAATGCAGGACCCCAACCCGCTGGTTGCAGGCAAGGGACTGGATCGCTTGCGCGCTGCCGGTATCGAGGTTGAGGTGGGTACCCTGGGGGAGGCCGCGGCCGCGCTGAATCGCGGCTTCATCTCCCGCATGTCGCGCGGCCGCCCCTGGGTGACGCTCAAACTGGCCGCCAGCCTGGACGGGCGTACCGCGATGGCATCCGGCGAAAGCCAGTGGATTACCGGCGCGGCGGCGCGCGCCGACGTGCACCGGTTGCGCGGCGAGGCCGGGGCGGTGCTGACCAGTTCGGCCACAGTGCTGGCGGACGATCCGCGGCTCAGCGTGCGTTTGGACGGCGACTGGCGCCAGCCGGACCGGATCGTGCTCGATACCCATCACCGGGTGCCATCGACCGCCAAGGTCTGGGCCGAAGGCGCGCGCCGCCTGCTGCTCAGCAGCGATGCGGCGGCTGCGGCGCCGCCGGCTGGTGTCGAAGCCCTGACGGTAGCGGCGGACGCATCCGGACAGGTCGATCTGCATGCGGCCATGGACCTGCTGGGGCGGCTTGAGATCAACGAGGTGCTGGTCGAATGCGGGCCGCGCCTGGCCGGAGCATTCCTCCAGTCCGGCCTGACCGATGAGATCGT
Source organism: Verrucomicrobiota bacterium (assembly GCA_903970595.1). Lineage (GTDB taxonomy): Bacteria > Pseudomonadota > Gammaproteobacteria > Nevskiales > Nevskiaceae > Nevskia. The sequence goes on along the minus strand of CAJCJI010000456.1, from coordinate 21,595 downwards.
GCTGTATCTGGCGCCATCCCTGCTCGGACACGAAGCGCAGCCGCTGGCGCATCTGCCGGGCATGGTGAGGCTGGAGCAGCGCGTGCGCCTGAAGCCGGTGGATTTGCGCCTGATCGGTGAAGATATCCGGGTCATCGCGGTACTGGAAAAAGGAGAGCCTTAGATGTTTACCGGCATAGTCGAGGCACAGGGGCGCATCGAGGCGGTCGAGGAAATCGGCGGCGACCGCCGCATGAGCATCATCAGCGCCGGCGACTACCTGGCCGGTTTGCAATCCGGCGACAGCGTCGCTGTCAGCGGCGTCTGTCTCACCGCGGTGCGGCTGCTGCCGCGCGGCTTCACCGCCGACCTGTCCGTGGAAACCCTGAACGCCACCACGGCCGGGCGCTGGCAGGTAGGCGGCGCGGTCAACCTGGAGCGTGCCCTGACGCCGGCCAAGCCCCTGGGCGGCCACCTCATGTCGGGCCACATCGACGGCATCGGCGTGCTGGTCGAAAAGCACGAAGAGGCGCGCTCCTGGCGTCTGTGCTTTGAGGTGCCGCAAGCCCTGGCGCGTTATGTCGCGCGCAAGGGCTCGATCGCCATCGACGGCGTCAGCCTGACGGTCAATGAAGTGGATAAAAACCAATTTGGCGTTAACATCATCCCGCAGACGTGGACCCACACCACGTTGGGCGGTTTGGCGGTGGGCGGACAGGTCAATCTTGAGGTGGACCTGATCGCGCGCTATCTCGAGCGCCTGCTGCAAGAGAGAGGCTGAAAAATGAGCAAAATCGCATCGATCGATTCCCGGCGCGAGCGCAAGCTCGACACCATCGAGGACATCGTCGCCGACATCAAGGCTGGCAAGATGGTCATCATGATGGACGACGAGGATCGTGAAAACGAGGGTGACCTGATCATGGCCGCGGAAAAGGCTACGCCGGAGGCGGTCGCCTTCATCGTGCGCCATTCCAGCGGCATCATCTGCCAGCCGATGACGCGCGAGCGCCTGGAAGAATTGCGCCTGCCCCTGATGGTGGCCGAGAACACCGAGAGCCATCGCACCGCATTCACCATTTCGGTGGACTACAGACACGGCACCACCACCGGAATTTCGGCCCTGGACCGCGCCGCCACCATCAGGGCCCTGGCCGATCCGGCGACCAAGCCGGACGACCTGGCGCGCCCCGGGCATATTTTCCCCTTGCGCTGCGCCGAAGGCGGGGTCCTGGCGCGCGCAGGTCATACCGAGGCCGCGGTCGACCTGGTCAAGCTGGCCGGCCTGTCTTCGCCCGCCGGCTTCATCTGCGAAATCGTCAACGACGACGGCACCATGAAGCGCGGCGCCGACTTGTTCGCCTTCGCCCGCGAGCATGAGCTGCGCATCGGCACCATCGCCGACCTGATCCGCTACCGGCTGGCCAACGAACACAGCGTCGAGCGCATCGCCGAGCAGCAGGTGCGCACCGAATTCGGCGAATTCCGCATGGCGGTCTACGAGGACCGCATCGGCAAGACCGTGCATCTGGCGCTGGTCAAGGGCGAGATCAAGAGCGACCAGCCGATCCTGGTGCGCGTGCACCTGCGCAACATGTTGCAGGACGTGCTGGGCGTGCAGCATGGCGATTTCTCCTGGCCCTTGCGGCGCGCCCTCAAGCGAATCGCCGAGGATGGCGGCGTGGTGGTGCTGCTGCGCAAGCCGGAGTCGCCGCGCGAGGTGGTGCAGCAGATCATCGGCCTCGACCAGCCGCACCTGGCCGCCCCGTCGGAAAGTGTGCCGCAGGCCCAGCCGGACGAGCGGCAGGCCTTGCGTACCTACGGCGTCGGCGCCCAGATCCTGGCCGACCTTGGCGTGCGCAAGATGCGTGTGCTGTCGACACCCAAGAAAATGTATGCCTTGTCCGGCTTCGACCTGGAAGTCGTTGAATACGTACACTGTGACTAAACCTAAGTGACTAAACCTGAGCGTTGAAGGGGGAAGTTCTTGCCAGCCAAAGCTGTCCGCAATCCGCAAAAATCCGGCTACGCAGCTCCGCCCAAGCCCGGGAAGGGAGAGTTCGCCAAGGTCCGCGTTGCCCTGCTGGTCACGCGCTGGAACCTGGAGGTGGTCGACGCTTTGCTCAATGGCGCGCGCCGCTGCCTGGCGGACTGGGGCGTGGCCGACAAGCACATCCGCGAATATCGCGCGCCGGGGGCGTTTGAACTGCCGCTGGCGGCGAGCAGCCTGATGAAAAGCGGCCGTTATGACGCCGTGGTCACGCTCGGCGCGGTGATCCGCGGCGATACGCCGCACTTCGATTTCGTCGCCGGCGAATGCTCGCGCGGCCTGCGCGAGGCGGCGCAGAAGCATGGTGTGCCGCTGGGCTTCGGCGTGCTGACAGTGAACACGCCGGAGCAGGCGCTGCAGCGCATCGGCCCCGGACGCGACAACAAGGGCTACGAAGCTGCCGCCGCGGCGCTGGAGATGGTGCGCCTGCTGCGCGAGATTCCCGGCAAACCATGACCGACAATGCCCCCACCAGCCGCCGCGGCCTGGCGCGCCGCCTCACCTTGCAGGCGCTGTATCAGTGGCTGGTCAACGAGACTTCGCCGGATGCCCTGCTGCGGCAGTTTGCGGAGCAGCCGGAAGGGCTGGGACGCGCGGATCCGGAGTATTTCTCGGAACTGCTGCGCGGCATCGTTCAGGCCAAACCCGAGCTCAATGCAGTGCTGACGCCGTACCTCGACCGCCCGCTGGAGCAACTCGACCCGGTGGAGCATGCGGTGCTGCTGCTGGGTACTTTCGAGTTGCTGTACAAGCCGGAGGTGCCGTGGAAGGTGGTGGTCAACGAGGCGGTGAACCTGAGCAAGGTGTTTGGCGCGGAAGAAGGCTACAAATTCGTCAACGGCGTGCTCGACAAGCTGGCCCGCGCCCGGCGCGGCGGCGAGATCGGCGCGGCGTAGGGCCGTCAGCATGAACCAGACAGGGTCGCAGATGGATGAGTTCGCCATCATCCGCAGGCATTTCCAGGCGCTGCTACCGGGTTCGGCGGATGTCCTGCTCGGCGTGGGCGACGACTGCGCCTTGCTGCAGCCGCCGCCGGGCGAGGAACTGGCGCTGACCACCGATACGCTGGTGGCGGGTCGCCATTTCGATCCCCAGGTCCGCGCGGAAAGCATCGGCTGGAAGTCCCTGGCGGTGAGCCTGTCGGACCTGGCGGCGATGGGCGCGCGGCCGCGCTGGTTCGTGCTGGCGCTGACGCTGGACCAGGCCGAAGAGTCCTGGCTCGCCGCGTTCGCGCAAGGGCTCAAGGCGGTGGCGGCCCCGGCGGGGACCGCGCTGGTGGGCGGCGACATGACCAAGGGCCCGCTGTCCATCACCATCACCGCGATCGGTACGGTACCCTCGGGCAAGGGCTTGCGGCGCAGCGGCGCCAAGCCGGGCGATGCCGTCTGCGTCACCGGCACCCTCGGCGACGCGGCGCTGGCGCGTGAACTGGGTCTGGCCACCCAGTGCGCCAGGTTCGATCCGGACCGGGAATTTCTGAAGGCGCGCCTCAACCGCCCCAGTCCGCGCCTCGCCGCCGGTCACAATTTGCGCGGTCTGGCGCATGCCGCCATCGACCTGTCGGACGGCCTTGCCGGCGATCTCCGGCATATCCTCGAGGAAAGCTGGGTGGGTGCCGAGATCCGGGCGGACAGGCTGCCCAGGTCCGAGGCATTTCAGCATCTCGCGCCGCCGGACTCAGGCCTTGCGCTGCAAGCCGCGGGCGGGGACGACTACGAGCTTTGCGTCTGCATCCCGCAGGAGCGCCTGGCCGAGGCGCGGCGGAAACTGGATGTGCCGCTGACCGAGATCGGGCGCATCACCCGCGAGCCGGGCTTGCGCTGGGTCGACGCCTCTGGCGGCCCGCTGGCGTTGGATCTGCAGGCCTATCGCCATTCCTGGTGATGCTCTTGCCATGACGTTTGAGACCATCGTCCGGCAATGAGCGATGCCCCGATTGGAGTGTTCGACTCCGGCCTGGGTGGCATGTCGGTGTTGCGCGAGATGCTGCGGCGGCTGCCGCACGAGAACTTCATCTATGTCGCAGATAGCGGTCACTGCCCCTATGGCGGTAAATCCCAGCAGCAGATCGTCGCGCGCGCGGTGGCCATCACCGATTTCCTGCTGGGGCGCGGCGCCAAGCTGATCGTCGTCGCCTGCAACACCGCGACTGTGGCGGCGGTGGAATACCTGCGGGCCAATTACTCCTGTGGCTTTGTCGGCATGGAACCAGCCGTAAAACCGGCCGTCGCCCTGACCCGCAACGGCGTGGTGGGGGTGCTGGCCACGGTCGCCACCCTGTCGGGCGATAAGCTGCATCGCCTGATCGATCGTCATGCCGGCAGCGTGCGCATCATCACGCAGCCCTGTCCCGGCCTGCCGGAGCGGGTGGAGGCGGGCGAACTGGACAGTACGCAGACGCGGGTGCTGGTCGAGCGCTATACGGCGCCCCTGCTCGCCGGCGGCGCCGACGTGCTGGTGCTGGGCAGCACCCATTATCCCTTCCTGCGGCCCCTGATCCAGCAGGTGGTGGGTGCCGGGGTCAAGCTGCTGGATACGGGCGATGCGGTGGCGCGCCGGGTGGAGCAGGTGCTGTCCGGAGCTTCGCACGGCGATGCCGCGGGTGAAGACCTGCGCGCGGATCGGGTTGGCCGGGGTCAAGTGGAATGGTTCACCAGCGGCACGCCGCAGCACATGCAAAGCGTCGGTTCGCGGCTGTGGGGGCTGCCGATCGCGGCGGGCGTCCTGCCGGCATGAGCGAGCCGAAGAAGGACAAGAACGCCGTCCGCATCCCGCCGTCGATCGTGTGGCGCTCGCCGGTGCATCTGCTCGCCTTCTGGCTGGGATCCGGGCTGTCGCCCAAGGCGCCCGGGACTGCGGGCACCCTGGCCGCGATTCCACTGTGGCTGTTGCTGCGCCATTTCTCCCCTTCGCTGCCGCTTTACCTGGCGCTGCTCGCGGTCCTGTTCGTGTGCGGCTGCTGGATCTGCGGCGAAAGCGCGCGACGGCTTGGCGTCCACGACTACGGCGGCATCGTGTTCGACGAAGTGGTGGGCCTGCTCGTCACCTGCATTCCTTTGCTGCCGGCCTTGGGCTGGCTGGATGCCGAGTACCGCCATTGGGGCCTTGCGGCGGCTTTTCTGCTGTTCCGGCTCTTCGACATCTGGAAACCCTGGCCGATCGCCTGGTTCGACCGGCGCGTCGAAGGCGGCTTCGGCATCATGCTCGACGACCTGCTCGCCGCGGTGTATGCCGGGGCGCTCCTATGCGTCCTGGTATTCAGCTTCTGGCTGCCGCGTAATTTCAATTGTTCTGGCGCTCACTGGCTTCATGGGGCATGCTAAGGCGGTCTGAAGCGATCGACTGATTTCCATATCTACAGGGAAATCAAGGGAAAACATGAGCAAGTCCGCCGGCTTCGTACGTATCGGCTGCGCCTCCGCCTTCTGGGGTGATACCAACACCGCCGCGGCGCAGCTGGTGCACAAAGGTAATATCGATTACCTCGTGTTCGACTACCTGGCCGAGATCACCATGTCGATCCTCGCCGCCAAGCGCATGAAAGACCCCAACGACGGTTACGCCACCGATTTCGTCGAGCACGTGATGGCGCCGCTGCTGGGCGAGATCAAGGCGCGCGGCATCAAGGTCGTGGCCAATGCCGGCGGGGTCAATCCGCTGGCCTGCAAGCGGGCGCTGGAGGAGGTCGCGGCCAAGGCCGGCGTGCCGGTCAAGGTCGGGGTGGTGCTGGGCGACGATCTGCTGCCGCGCCGCAATGAGTTCGCCGGCTGCGTGGAACTGGATAGCGGCAAGCCGCTGCCGTCCACCCTGGTTTCGATGAACGCCTATCTGGGCGCCATACCGATCGCCCGCGCCCTGGACGCGGGCGCGGAAATCGTCATCACCGGTCGCTGCGTCGACTCGGCCGTGGTGCTGGGTCCGCTGCTGCACGAGTTCGGCTGGCGCGACGACGAGTACGACAAGCTCGCCGCGGGCTCGGTGGCCGGCCATATTATCGAGTGCGGCGCGCAATGCACCGGCGGCAACTTCACCGACTGGGAACTGGTGCGGGAAGGCTATGCCGACATGGGCTTCCCCATCGTCGAAGTCGGGTCAGACGGCGAATTCGTCGTCACCAAGCCGGAAGGCACCGGCGGCCTGGTCTCGGTGCATTCCGTGCTGGAGCAGATGCTGTACGAGATCGGCGATCCGCGCGCCTACCTGCTGCCGGACGTGGTTTGCGATTTCACCCAGGTCAGGCTGGAGCAGGCCGGGCCGAACCGGGTGCGGGTCAGCGGTGCTCGGGGCTACCCGCCTACCGCCTACTACAAGGTCAGCGCCACCTATCCGGCCGGCATGCGCTGTGCCGCGCTGTTCATGATCGGCGGCATCGACGCCGCCCGGAAAGGCCGCGCCTCGGCCGCCGCCGTGGTGGAAAAGGTCCGGCGTCAGTTGCTGGAGGCGCAATGGGGCGATTTCACCGGCGTGGACATCCACTGCATCGGCGCCGAGGAGAGCTATGGGCCGCAAGCGCGCGCCGCGGCCGCGGCGACGCGCGAGGTGGTGGTCAAGATCGCCGTGCATCATCCCAACCCCAAGGCGCTGAAGCTGTTCGCCCGCGAGATCGTGCAGGCCGCTACCGCCATGGCCCCGGGGTTCACCGGCTATTTCGGCGGCGGCCGGCCGGAGCCGAACATGATCCCGAAGCTGTTCTCCACCCTGGTGCCGAAGGATAGTGTGCCGATCGAGGCGGTGGTGGGCGAGGAGCGCTTTGCCGTGAAGGTGCCGACGGCCGGCGGTTTCGTGCCGCCCGCCGTCGAATCAGGGGACCTGCCGGAACTGGCGCTGCACGATGCGGTGATCGTTCCCCTGATCAAGCTTGCCGTGGCCCGCTCCGGCGACAAAGGCGACCACTGCAATATCGGCGTCGCCGCGCGCCGGGCCGAGTATCTGCCCTACATCAAGGCGGCCCTCAGTGCAGCCAATGTCAGGACGTTCTTCGCCCACGTCCTCTCCGGCGGCGAAGAGGGCCGGGTCGAGCGCTGGGAACTGCCGGCCAGTCTCAGCTTGAATTTCCTGCTGTACAACGCCCTGGGCGGAGGCGGAGCCGCTTCCCTGCGCACCGACCCGCAGGGCAAGGCGTTTGCGCAGATGCTCTTGGACTACCCCGTGCCGGTCAGCAAGGCCCTGTTTGCCCGATTTTTGGCCGATTGATTCGCTGCGGCCAGTCGCCAAAAGCGCCCAAGACGGTAAAATAGACGGCTCCACCCGTCCAAAGCCGCCTGGGCGCCGCAGCGCGCCGGCCCAAGAGCACGAAAAATGAGCGTTGAACGCGATGTAATGGAATACGACGTCCTGGTGGTCGGCGGCGGTCCCGCCGGCCTGTCCGCCGCCTGCCGCATCAAGCAGAAGGCCGCGGAAGCGGGCAAGGAGATTTCGGTCTGCCTGGTGGAAAAAGGTTCCGAAGTCGGCGCGCACATCCTGTCCGGCGCCGTGTTCGAACCGCGTGCGCTGAACGAGCTGTTCCCCAACTGGAAAGAACTCGGCGCGCCGCTGAACACCCCGGTCAAGCGCGACGAAGTCTGGTTCTTCACCAGCCAGGAGCAGGGGATCAAGACCCCCGGTGCCTTCGTGCCGCACACCATGCACAACGAAGGCAACTACATCATTTCCCTGGGCAACCTGTGCCGCTGGCTGGCGCAGCAGGCCGAAAGCCTGGGGGTGGAAATCTACCCCGGCTTCGCCGCCCAGGAAATCCTCATCGACGAGAAAAACATCGTCCGCGGCGTACAGATCGGCGACATGGGCGTCGATCACAACGGCAAGCACAAGGAAGGCTTTTACACCCCGGGCATCGAACTGCGCGCCAAGTACACCCTGTTCGCCGAAGGCTGCCGCGGCCACCTGGGCAAGCGCCTGCTCAAGCACTACAAGCTCGACGAAAAGTCCGACGCCCAGCACTACGGCATCGGCCTGAAAGAGCTATGGACCATCGACCCGGCCAAACACGAGCCGGGCCTGGTCATCCACGGCACCGGCTGGCCCTTGAACAGCGCCAATCCGGGCGGGTTTTTCCTGTACCACCTGGAAAACCATCAGGTCTATGTCGGCCTGATCGTCGACCTGGCCTACAGCAACCCCTACCTGTCGCCGTTCGACGAATTCCAGCGGCTCAAGCACCACCCGGTGCTCAAGAAATACCTGGAAGGCGGCAAGCGCGTGTCCTACGGCGCCCGCGCCATCACCAAGGGCGGCTACAACTGCCTGCCGAAGATGGTGTTCCCCGGCGGCGCCCTGATCGGTTGCGACCTCGGCACCCTGAACTTCTCCAAGATCAAGGGCAGCCACACTGCCATGAAGTCCGGCATGCTGGCCGCCGATGCCGCCGCGGCGGCGCTGCTGGCCGGAGGCGAGGGCGGCGACGAACTGGCCGCCTACCCGGAAAGCTTCAAGGCCAGCTGGCTCTACGACGAACTCTACCGCGACCGCAACTTCGGCCCGGCCATGCACAAGTTCGGCGTGTTCGGCGGCGCGGCCTTCAACTACATCGACCAGAACTTCTTCCGCGGCAAGAGCCCGATCACCCTGCACGACAACACGCCTGACTACGCCACGCTCAAGCCGGCGGCGCAGAGCAAGAAGATCGAGTATCCCAAGCCGGACGGCGTCATCAGCTTCGACAAGCTGTCCTCGGTGTTCGTCTCCAGCACCAACCACGAGGAGGATCAGCCGGTCCACCTCAAGCTGGCCGACCCGAGCATTCCCATCGGCAAGAACCTGCCGCTGTACGACGAGCCGGCCCAGCGCTATTGCCCGGCCGGGGTCTATGAGGTGATCGCGGCGGTCGACGGCGGCAAGAAATTCCAGATCAATGCCCAGAATTGCGTCCACTGCAAAACCTGCGACATCAAGGATCCGGCGCAGAACATCACCTGGGTCGCGCCGGAAGGCTCGGGCGGCCCGAACTATTCCAATATGTAAGCCTGCGGGGCGGGCGGCTTGATCAGCAGCAAGGCTGAAAGTGCCCGCAATCCGCCCGGCCGACACACCAAATGACCACAACAGAAAACGACCGCGCAGTGCCTGCCCTCGATCATCTGCTTGAGCGCAATCGCTCCTGGGCCTTGCGTACCGAGTTGCAGCGTCCCGGCTTTCTGGCGGCCCTGGCCAAGCAGCAGTCGCCGGAATACCTGTGGATCGGCTGCGCCGACAGCCGGGTGCCGGCCAACGAGATCATCGATCTGCCGCCCGGCGAGGTGTTCGTACACCGCAACATCGCCAACGTGGTGGCGCATGGCGATCTGAACTGCCTGTCGGTACTGCAGTTCGCGGTAGATCTGCTGAAGGTCAAGCATATCCTGGTGGTCGGTCACTACGGCTGCAGCGGTGTGCGCGCGGCGCTGGAGCGGCAGCGCGTGGGACTGGCCGACAACTGGTTGCAGCATGTTCGCGACGTGGCGCACGACCACCGGCAGGAACTGGTGGAGATCGAACACGACGAATCGCGCGCCGACCGCTTGTGCGAGCTCAATGCCATCGAGCAGGCCAGCAACGTGTGCGAAACCACCATCGTGCGCGACGCCTGGCAGCGCGGCCAGGAACTGTGGGTCCATGCCTGGGTCTACGGGTTGAAGGACGGCCGCGTGCGCGATCTGGACTTTTGCGTCGGTAGTGCGGCAGAGTTCACCCGCCGCCGCGAACTCGGCTACGAGCGGAAGCAGCCGAAAGAGTAATTGCTTGTTTGAACAGTCCAGGCATGGATGCTTGGTATCTTGGACAGGATGTCTAGCTTTTTTGAATAGTCCGGGCATGGATGCCCGGTATCTTAGACAGGATGTCTATACACGAGGGAAGCATGAAAGCATTGGTCAGCGTCAAACGCGTGGTGGACTACAACGTCCGCATCCAGGTCAAGTCGGACGGCAGCGGGGTGGTCACGGACGGCGTGAAATTCAGCGTCAACCCGTTTGACGAAATCGCCATGGAAGAAGCGGTGCGCCTGAAGGAAAAAGGCAAAGTCACCGAAATCATCGCCGTCACCATCGGCGGGGCCAAATGCGAGGAAACCCTGCGCACCGCCCTGGCCTTCGGCGCCGACCGTGCCGTGCACGTCAAGGAAGAAAGCGAAGTGCAGCCGCTGACCGCGGCCCAGGCCCTGGCCGCCGTGTTCAAGAAAGAAGAAGCCCAGCTGTTCCTGCTGGGCAAGCAGGCCATCGACGACGACGCCAACCAGACCGGCCAGATGGTCGCCGCCCTGCTCGACCTGCCGCAGGCCACCTTCGCCTCCAAGGTCGAACTGGAAGCCGGCAAAGCCACCGTCACCCGCGAAGTCGACGCCGGCCTGGAAACCCTGGAAATCGATCTGCCGGCCGTCATCACCGCCGATCTGCGCCTGAACGAGCCGCGCTACCTCAAGCTGCCGGACATCATGAAGGCCAAGAAAAAGCCCATCGCAGCCTTCAGCCTGACCGACCTGGGCGTCACCCCCGGCGCCGGCCTCAAGGCCAGCAAGACCGCCGCCCCCCCGAAGCGCAGCAAGGGCGTGGTGGTCAAGACCGTCGACGAGCTGATCGCCGCCCTCAAAGGCAAAGGCCTGATCTGAATTGTAGGTCGGGCTTTAGCCCGACAGCTTGTCGGCCTGAAGGCCGACCTACACGGGAATCACTAGGAACGTACCCATGTCCAAGATACTCATCATCGGCCAGCAGGCCGAAGGCAAACTCAGCAGCAGCATCGCCAAGGTCGTCTCCGCCGCCAAGCTGGTCGGCGGCGACATCGAAGTGGCCATCTTCGCCAAGGACGGCAGCGGCGCCGCCGCCGAAGCCGCCAAGCTCGAGGGCGTCACCAAGGTCCTGCAGATCGACCGCGCCGAAAACGACCACGGCCTGGCCGCCATCGTCGCCCCCCAGGTGGTGGAACTGGCCAAGAAAGGCTATACCCACGTCTTCGCCCCCGGCACCACCTTCGGCAAGGACCTGCTGCCGCGCGTCGCCGCCAAGCTCGGCGCCCAGCAGGTGTCCGACGTCATGGCTGTGCTCGGCCCCACCAGCTTCGACCGGCCGATCTACGCCGGCAACGCTATCGTCACCGTCGAAGCCCCGGCCGCCCCGGCCGTGGTCGCCACCATCCGCCTGGCCTCGTTCCAGGCCGTCGGCTCGGGCGGCTCCGCGCCGGTCGAGAAGATCTCCGTCGACGTCGCCCTGCCGACCCACACCCGCTTCGTCAAGCTCGAAGCACAGAAGAGCGAGCGGCCCGAACTGCAGTCCGCCAGCCGCGTCGTCTCCGGCGGCCGCGCCCTGGGCAGCTCGGAGAACTTCAAGGTCATCTACGCCCTGGCTGACAAGCTCAAGGCCGGCGTCGGCGCCTCGCGCGCGGCGGTGGACTCCGGCTACGTGCCCAACGACATGCAGGTGGGCCAGACCGGCAAGATCATCGCCCCGGAACTGTATTTCGCCATCGGCATCTCCGGCGCCATCCAGCACCTGGCCGGCATCAAGGATGCCCGCACCATCGTGGCCATCAACAAGGACGCCGAGGCGCCGATCTTCGAGGTGGCGGACTTCGGGCTGGTCGGGGATCTGTTTACGGTGGTGCCGGAGTTGACCTCCAAGTTGTAATGAAGCGCATCAATAAGTAAAACAAACAAGGCCGGGAAACCGGCCTTGTTTGTTTGAACAGTCCGGTCATGGATGACCGGTTCTTGGACAGGATGCCCATCGTGAGGAAAATATGCATTACCGGTCAGTATTCGCTCCCGGCCTGTTCGCCGGACAAAACATCATCGTCACCGGCGGCGGCTCCGGCATCGGCCGCTGCACCGCGCACGAACTGGCGGCGCTGGGTGCCCATGTGATCCTGGTCGGGCGCAAGCCGGAGAAGCTGGAAGCGGCCGCCGCCGAGATCCGCGAGGATGGCGGCCAGTGCTCCTTGCAGGCCTTCGACATCCGCGACGAGGATGCGGTGAAGCAGGCGGTGAAGACCATGGTCGCCGCCCGCGGCAGCATTCACGGCCTGGTCAACAACGCCGGGGGGCAGTTTCCGGCGCCGCTGTTGGCGATCTCGAAGAAGGGCTGGGAGGCGGTGGTCAATAACAATCTCACCGGCGGCTTCCTGATGGCGCGCGAAGTGTTCAACCAGTCCATGCGCAAGAGTGGCGGCGCCATCGTCAACATGCTCGCCGACATGTGGGGCGGCATGCCCGGCATGGGGCACTCCGGCGCGGCCCGGGCTGGAATGCTCAACTTCACCGAGACTGCCGCCGTGGAATGGGCGCACGCCGGCGTGCGCGTCAATGCCGTGGCGCCGGGCTGGGTCGCTTCCAGCGGGCTGGACAATTACGACGAGAGTTTCCAGAAGGAATTCATTCCCAAGCTGCGCGGCGGCGTGCCGCTGCAGCGCCTGGCCGAAGAGGCGGAAATCTCGGCGCCGATCGTTTTCCTGCTGACGCCGGCAGCCGGGTTCATTACCGGCGCCTGTATCGCCATCGACGGCGGCGCCTCGCGCAATACCAAGATGTTTCCCCTGCAGGGTGGACAGAACTCGAAACCCTATGATGGCTTCCATCGCGCGGTGAAACCCAAGGTGCTGGAGAAGTACTAAAGTTTCAAATCAAAAGCGTCTCGCGCAAAGACGCAAAGCCGCAATGAAAAGCTTTAATGTTCAAATGCCGTTTGCTTTTGCTTTTTTTGCGGCTTTGCGCGAGACCGCTTTGGCGGTAATAATTATTGTTCGTGAAAAAAGCCTGAAATACTGATAAAAGTAGGCACTTTCCGGACCAATTCCGAGATAACGGAAATGCCGATTATCGAATCGAAGGTCGACACCAACAGTCCCCAGTTCAAACAGAACCGCGCGGAGATGCTGGCCCGGATCGCCGAATTCCGCGCCATCGAGGACAAGGGGCGGGCGGAGGAGGAGAGCAAGCGCGAGCGCTTCCACAAGCGCGGCCAGATGCTGCCGCGCGAGCGCGTGCACCAGATGCTGGACCGCGGCAGCCCCTGGCTGGAGCTGCAAACGCTGTGCGGCTACAAGATGCACGACGACAAGGACGGCTCGCTGGCCGGCGGCAACACCATCATGGGCATCGGCTACGTCTCCGGCACCCGCTGCATCGTCACCGCCAGCAATTTCGCCATCAAGGGCGGCACCATGACGCCCTGGGGCGTGCAGAAGACGCTGCGCATCCAGGAGATCGCCCTGCAGCAGAAGCTGCCGGCGGTGTCCATGATCGAGTCGGGCGGCGCCAACCTGCTTTACCAGGCCGAACTGTTCATCCCCGGCGGGAAGACCTTTGCCAACCAGGCGCGGGCCTCGGCGGCGGGCCTGCCGCAGGTCACGGTGGTGCACGGCTCCTCCACCGCCGGCGGCGCCTATATGCCCGGCCTGTCGGACTACGTGGTGATGATCCGCAAGAACGCGAAAGTGTTCCTGGCCGGTCCGCCGCTGCTGCGGGCCGCCACCGGGGAAATCGCCAAGGATGAGGACCTGGGCGGGGCGGAGATGCACACGCAGATCGCCGGTACCGCCGAGTTCCTGGCGGAGAACGATGCGGACGGCATCCGCATCGCCCGCGACATCGTGCGCAACCTGGACTGGAACCGGAACCGGCCGCAACTGCAGCTGCGCGAAGTGCGCGCGCCGCTGTACGACGTTGAGGAGCTGTGCGGCGTGGTGCCCGCGGACTACCGCAGGCCCTACGACTGCCGCGAGGTGATCGCGCGCCTGGCGGACGGCAGCGACTTCCTCGAATTCAAGAACGAGTACGACCAGCAGACCATCTGCGGCCGCGCCGTGATCCATGGCCACCAGGTCGGCATCATCGGCAACAACGGGCCGATCACCGTCCGGGGGGCCACCAAGGCCGGGCAGTTCATCCAGCTGTGCTGCCAGGCCGACGTTCCCATCGTCTATCTGATGAACACCACCGGCTATATGGTAGGCACCGAAAGCGAACAGGGCGGCATCGTCAAGCACGGCAGCAAGATGATCCAGGCCGTGGCCAACGCCAGCGTGCCGCAGATCACCATCGTCATGGGCGGCTCCTTCGGCGCGGGCAACTACGGCATGTGCGGCCGCGGCTTCGGGCCGGACTTCATCTTCGCCTGGCCCAACTCGCGCACCTCCGTCATGGGCGGCGAGCAGGCGGCCGGTGTGATGGAGATCATCACCCGCGAGAAATGGCTGAAGGAAGGCAAGAAACTGAGCGAGACCGACGAGAAGATGCTCGCCGTGATCCGCCAGAACATCATCAACCAGTTCGATCGCGAATCCAACGCCTTTGCCGCCAGCGCGCGCCTGTTCGACGACGGCCTGATCGATCCGCGCGATACGCGCAAGGTGCTGGGGTATACGCTCTCCATTTGCGCGGAAGGCCGTGCCCGCAAGGTGCACCGCAACAGCTTCGGCGTGGCACGGCTCTAGCCATCGAGGATCCAGACATGCAAATGACACTCGAGCATCAGCAGATTTACGACACGACGAAGAAGTTCGTCGAAACCGAGCTCAATCCCCATGTGCGGGAATGGGAGAAGGCCGGCTTCTGGCCTGCCCACGAAGTGCTCAAGAAGATGGGGGCGCTGGGCCTGCTCGGCATCAGCAAGCCGGAGTCGGTCGGCGGCCTGGGCCTGGATTACTCGTACCAGGTGGCCTTTGCGGAGGCGCTGGGCTTCTGCACCTGCGGCGGTGTGCCCATGGCCATCGGTGTTCAGACCGACATGGCCACGCCGGCCCTGGCGCGCTTCGGCTCGGACTATCTCAAGGACAACTTCCTCAAGCCGGCCGTGGCCGGCGAGATGGTCGCGGCGATCGCGGTGAGCGAGCCGGGAGCCGGGTCCGACGTCGCCGGCATCAAGACCACCGCGCGCAAAGTGGGCGAGGAATACATCATCTCCGGCTCCAAGCTGTGGATCACCAACGGCACCCAGGCGGATTGGGCTTGTACGCTGGTCAACAGCGCTGAAGGCGACCGCCACGGTAACAAGAGCCTGATCGTGGTGCCGCTCGACGCCAAGGGCATCGAACGCAACCAGAAGCTGGACAAGCTGGGCCAACGCTCCAGCGACACTGCGATGATCTTCCTCGACGAGGTGCGCGTGCCGGCGCGCAACCTGATCGGCGTCGAGGGCAAGGGATTCAGCTACCAGATGCAGCAGTTCCAGGAAGAGCGCCTGTTCCTGTCCGCCAGCATTATCGCCGCGATGGAGCGGGTGATCGACGATACGGCCGCCTACACGCGGCAGCGTCAGGCATTCGGCCAATCCATACTCGACAACCAGTATGTGCACTTCCGCCTGTCGGAGCTGAAGACCGAGGTGGAGGCCTTGCGCGCGCTGACCTACCGGGCCACGTCAGAACTCATAGCGGGCCGCGACGCGGCCCTGTTGTGCTCGATGGCCAAACTGAAGAGCGGCCGGCTGGGCCGTGAAGTCACCGATGCCTGCCTGCAGTTCTGGGGCGGCCAGGGCTATATGTGGGAAAGCTCGGTGGCGCAGTTCTACCGCGATCTGCGCCTGCATTCGATCGGCGGCGGGGCCGACGAGGTGATGCTGGGGATCATCTCGAAGCGGCTGGGGTATGGGGGGAAGAGGAAGTCCACCTGATACGTCATTCCGGCGAAAGCCGGAATTCAGGCTTCACTCAATTCGAAAAGTGCGGGCGGTGAGCACAGAGAAAGAATTCTACGTGTACATCCTCGCCAGTGCCCGCAATGGCACTTTGTACGTGGGTGTAACGTCGGCTCTGATCCAAAGAGTTTGGCAACACAAGAACGATCTGGCGGATGGGTTCACCAAGAAGTATCAGGTTCATTCCCTGGTGTGGTTCGAGCAGCATCAGAATGCAGAGTCCGCAATTACGCGAGAGAAGCAGGTCAAGGAATGGAAGCGCAAATGGAAATTGGAATTGATCGAAAAAGACAATCCGACTTGGCGTGATCTTTATGGCGAAATTACTCAATAAGCACAGCGTCGTACCGGCGAAAGCCGGTACCCAGAGCGGTAAGGCGTGGCACTTGGATCTCTGGATACCGGCTTTCGCCGGTATGACGAAGAACGGAGGGCTGCGCTCATGAACCCCCCCGAAACCAAAACCCTGCTTCTGTCCCTGGACGGCGGCGTGCTGCACTTGACGCTCAACCGGCCCGAGTCGCGCAATGCGATGAATCGCGGCATGGTCGACGACCTCAACGCGGTGTTCGATGCGGTCCGTGACGACCGATCCGTGCGCGCCATCGTCATGCGCGGTGCCGGTGGCAACTTCTGCGCCGGCGGCGACCTGAAGGAGATGCTGGCCGGCGGCCTGAAACCGGCCCCGCCGGGGGAACCCGATCCGGTGATCCAGTTCTCGCGCGCCTTCGGCGCCATGCTGCGCAAGGTGGGCGGTGCGCCGCAGGTGGTGGTGGCGGTGCTGGAGGGTGCGGTGCTGGCCGGCGGGTTTGGCCTGGCCTGCGTGTCGGACATTGCGCTGGCGCAGGAGGAGGCCAGGTTCGGCGTTCCGGAGACCACCCGGGGCTTGCCGCCGGCGCAGATCGCGCCGTTCATCGTCGAACGCATCGGCCTGACGCAGGCGCGCAAGCTGTGCCTGACGGGCGCCCAGTTCCGGGGTGCGGAAGCACTGCGCCTGGGCCTGGTGCACGAGACGTTTACCGATGGCGCCGGCCTGGATGCGAAACTCGGCGCCACGCTCAAGCAGGTTCTTGGCTGCGCACCGCTGGCCAATGCCATGACCAAGGAAATCGTGCTGAACGCGGGCCGCCTCGACATGGACGCCGTGCTGGACGACGCGGCGCGCAAATTCGCCGAGGCGGTACGCGGCAGCGAGGCGCCGGAGGGCATCGGCGCCTTCATGCAAAAACGCGCGCCGCGATGGGCCACATGAATCACGATGTGCGCGACGCGGGAGACGGCTTGCTCAGCGAGCGGTTGGCGCTGCGCCGCTTCACTCCGGCGGACCTGCCGCTGCTGACCCGGCTCAACGCCGATCCGCAGGTGATGCGATACCTCGGAGGCGTGAACAGCCCGCAGCAGACGCAGGCCATGCTGGACCGGCGCATTCTCGATTACTACCAGGATAATCCCGGCCTCGGCGTATGGGCGACCATGCGCAGAAGCGACGGCGAATGCCTCGGCTTTCACCTGCTCAATCATATCCAGGGCGAGAGCCTGATCCAGGTGGGTTATCGCCTGTTTCCCCGTTTCTGGGGCCAGGGATATGCCACCGAAATGAGCTTGTCCTTGCTGCGGTATGGCTATACCCGGCTGGGGCTGGGCAATATCGTCGCCATCACCGCCTTGGAAAATACCTCTTCGCAGCGCGTACTGCTCAAGGCCGGCCTGCGGCGAAACGGTGAACGCAGCTTCAAACATCCGGCCTACGCTCCCTTTGGTCCGCTCGCCTGGTTCGAGCGATCCGCGCAGGACTGGCTGGACAATCATCCGGCAATGGAATCATGAGCACTCCAGACATCGCTTCAAAGCCCCGCTTCAGCAAGCTTCTGATCGCCAACCGCGGCGAGATCGCGGTACGGGTGATCCGCGGCGCCAGGCAACAGGGGTACAAAACCGTGGCGGTGTACAGCGATGCCGATCGCGATGCGCTGCATGTACGCGAGGCGGATGAAGCGGTGCGCATCGGCCCGGCCCCGGCGAAAGAGTCATACCTGGTGATCGAGCAGATACTCGCGGCGGCCAAGGCATCCGGTGCCCAGGCGATTCATCCGGGCTATGGCTTCCTGTCGGAGAGGGCGGATTTCGCCAGGGCGGTACAGGAGGCCGGCCTGGTGTTCGTCGGACCGGACCCGGACTCCATCGAGGCGATGGGCAACAAAAGCGCCTCCAAGATCCGCATGATCGAAGCCGGCGTGCCCTGTGTGCCCGGCTACCAGGGCGAGGACCAGTCCGACGCGACGCTCGAGAAAGAATCCGTCCGGGTCGGCCTGCCGGTGATGGTGAAGGCCGCGGAGGGCGGCGGCGGCCGCGGCATGCGCCTGGTGCACGATGCGGCAGCGCTGCTGGAAAACATCCGTTCGGCCCGCTCCGAAGCCGCCAATGCCTTCGGCAGCGGGCAGCTGCTGATCGAGAAGGCCGTGGTCGATGCGCGGCACGTGGAAATCCAGGTATTCGGTGATCGCCACGGCAATGTCGTTCACCTGGGCGAGCGCGACTGTTCGATCCAGCGCCGCAATCAGAAGGTGGTCGAAGAGGCGCCCAGTCCCGCCGTGGACGACGCGCTGCGCCTGAAGATGGGCGCGGCCGCGGTGGCCGCCGCCAAGGCCGTTAACTATGTCGGCGCCGGCACCGTCGAATTCCTGCTCGACTGCGACCGCAATTTCTACTTCCTGGAAATGAACACGCGCCTGCAGGTCGAGCATCCGGTGACGGAGCTGGTCTACGGGGTCGACCTCGTCCAATGGCAGCTGCGCATTGCGCAGGGAGAGAAGTTGCCGCTGACGCAGGCACAAGTGCTCGACCAGCGACACGGCCACGCCATCGAAGTGCGCTTATGCGCCGAGGATCCGCGCCAGAACTACCTGCCGCAGACCGGCGGGGTGCTGCGCTGGCGGGCCGCGGCCGGCGAAGGCTTGCGCGTCGATACCTACCTCGAAGACGGTGTGTCGATCAGCCCTTATTACGATTCCATGCAGGCCAAGATCATCGCCTGGGGCGGGGATCGCGCCACTGCGCGCGCGCGCCTGTTGCAGGCGCTGGACCGCACGGTACTGCTGGGCGTAGTCTCCAACCTGGACTACCTGCGCGCGGTGCTGGCCACCGAAGCATTTGCATCCGGCGATTTCAGCACGGCCTTCGTCGGCCAGCACTTCCCGCAGGAGAGAATGGCCGCGGCCGGGCCGGCGGCGCTGCACGTGCTGCTGGCGGCGGTGGCAATGTACCTGGACGATTCAGGCCGGCTTGCAGCCGAGCACGGGCTGCCGGCGGAGATGATTGGCTGGCACAGCTCGCATGATTCGCCGACGGACTTCAAGCTGAAGTGGCGGCAGCGCGACTACGACCTGGAAATCGGCGTGCGCAATGGCCGTGTTTTCGGAACCACGGTGGATGGCGAAGCCGTCGAGCTGGAAGTCCTCGCCGCCGCCCCCGGCGAATTTCGTTACCTGGCCCAGGGCGTGCAAGGCCTGGCGCTTTACGCCCGCAGCCAGGACGCCTTGTGGCTTGATGCCGCCGGCGCCACCGAATGCTACGTCGATCACACTTATGCCGCGGCGCAAACGGCGGCGGCGGGTTCCGACGGACGCATTCTGGCGCATAGCGACGGCAAGATCGTCGCGGTGCACGTCAAGCCGGGCGACGCGGTGGAGAAGGGCCAGACCCTGGTGGTCCTCGAAGCGATGAAGATGGAGTTCCAGTTGGCCGCGCCGATGGCGGGAACGGTGGAGACGGTGAGCGTCGAGTCCGGCATGCAGGTGAAGGGGCGGCAGTTGCTGGTGCAGCTCAAGCCCGCGGCGTAAGGGCCGTCTATGCAAAAGACGCCAAGTTCCCCAGAGCTTCCCCCGGCGTCTTGAGCCTTGCTCAACCAGGCCGGGCGCCCGCGCGGCGCCCGGCCTGGTTGCTTTAGTGCTGCGGCTGGCGCGGAACGGCCGGTGTGGCCGCCTTCTTGCGGGGCTTGCTCGCCGCCGCCGGTTGCGGACCCTGCAGTGCGGCGTCGGTGGACGCGGCGGTCGCGCCTTCGCTGCGCACCTTGATGTGGGCCGGCGCGTTGCTTACTTCGAACTCCACGCGGCGGTTCTGCGCGCGGCCTTCGGCGGTGTCGTTGTTGGCGATCGGCCTGGTCTTGCCGTAGCCATGCGCCGTCAGGCTGGCGCTGTTGACGCCCTTGCTGACCAGGTAGGCTTTCACCGAATCCGCACGCTCCTGCGACAGCTTCAGGTTATAGGCTGCGGCACCGATCGAATCGGTATGGCCCTGGATTTCCACGCTCAACTCCGGTTGTGCGGCCAATGCCGCGGCAACCTCGTCGAGGGTCTGCTGTGCCGGCAGCGTCAATTGCGCCCTGTTGAACTCGAAGTCCACCGCACGGACGACCAGGGACTGCTCGATGATGTGGCAGTTGGCATCGACCTTGAAGCCGGCCGGCGGATGGCAGACCGGGGGCGGCGGCGGTGGGGGAGGTGGCGGTGGCGGCAGCGGGGCCGGCGGCGGCGGGGGCGGCAGAGGCACGGGTTTCTCGCCGAAGGAGTACCGCACGCTTAGCATTGCGGACTGGGCGGTATAGCGCGCCTTGAACGTTGTGCCGGGATCGGCGACCAGCGTTTCGCTCCGCTCGGACTGGATATACCGATAGTCGGCCGACAGCGTCAGATGCGGAGTCAGGTCGTAACCCAGGCCTGCGCCGCCCTGGTAGCCGAACTGGGTATTGAACATGTCGTTATATTGATTCGCGCCGATCGCGGGGGAGCGATAGTCGAAGCGCACGCCGCCGATGCCGCCGCCGATATAGGGATGCAGCACGCTGAACAGCCCATCGGGCGTCTTGAAGTCATACCAAACATTACCCATGATGCTGGCGGCGTCCTGGAAACCCGCGGCGCCATACCCCGAGGCGTCGCGCAGGAGTGCGTTGCGGCGGAAGTCCACTTCCAGTTCCGGCCGCAGGCCGCTGGCGGTGGAGTAGCCCGCCACCAGGCCGCCGGCCCAGCCGGTCTGAAAGTGCAGGGTATCGATATGCACTCCACGCTGCAGAAGGTCCTGCGGACTTTCGTAGTTGAGACCGCCTTCCACGCCGATATATGAACCGTCCCCGGCATGTGCCGTCAGCGGCGGGGCGGCGAGCAAGGCTGCCGCTGCCATCATACGCAGAGGATGATGCGTGAATTTCTTCATGACAGCTCCTGAGTTTTCTTAGTTAGTGGTCTCAAGCCGTCTGCCAGGGGCATCGGCACAAATCGTCTGCAATATTGCAGATGCGCTACAGCAAGACGGCATTTCACCATGCCGCTATTACAAACTGGTGGCACCCGGGGGGAACAAAAAAAGGGCGCCGGAGTTTCCTCCGGCGCCCTCAGGGCTTGCTTTAAAGCCGGGCGGCTATGCCGCCCGGCCCGGTTGGCGTGCTGTTACTGCGGCGGCTGGCTTGACGGCGCAGCCGCGGGCTTCTTGTGGTGATGCTTCGGTACCGCCGCAGGTTGCGGACCCTGCAGCGCGGCGTCGGTGGACGCGGAGGTCGCACCTTCGCTCAGCACCTTGACGTGGGCCGGCGCGTTGTGGACCTCGAACTCGACGCGACGGTTCTGGGCGCGGCCTTCGGCCGTGTCGTTGCTCGCGATCGGCTTGGTCTTGCCATAGCCGTGCGCCGTCAGGCTTGCGCCGTTGACGCCCTTGCTCACCAGGTAAGCCCTCACCGATTCCGCGCGATGTTGCGAGAGTTTCAGGTTATAGGCAGCCGAACCGATGGAGTCGGTATGACCCTGGATTTCCACGCTCAACTCCGGCTGTGCCGCCAGTGCCGCGGCGACCTGGTCGAGGGTCTGCTGTGCCGGCAGCGTCAATTGGGCCTTGTTGAACTCGAAGTCCACCGCGCGCACGATCAAGGATTGCTCGACGATGTGGCAGTTGGCGTCAACCTTGAAGCCTGCCG
>CAJCJI010000455.1 GCA_903970595.1 Verrucomicrobiota bacterium | reverse complement strand
CATTCCCGCGCCAGCGCCCGCGTCGCCGGCCAGGCCGCCCCAGCCGAATGTGCCGGTCGCCGCCGCTCCGCCTCCGGTGCCGGCCGCCGTTCCGGCCGCCAATGCCCCCGCGGAAAGTCCGCCGCAATCCTTTGGCGCGGAAACATTGGCAAAGACCCCCGAGCAGCAGCAGTCCAAGAGCCTCAGCGCCAAGGTCGTGGGCAGCCTCGACGGCGTCAAGCAGGGGACCCTGTTCCGGCTCGACAACGGCCAGGTCTGGGCCAGCATCGACGATAATGAATATTTTTACGAAGGCGAAAATCCCGGCGTGGTGATCCAGCGCAACCTGCTGGGCAGTTACTGGATGAAGCTGGAGCACGCGTACTTCAATGTTCGGGTCAGCCGGGTCAAATAGAGGGCTGCTGACCGTCACTGGGTCGATTGCCGCGCAGTACCGGGGCACCGGAGGCACTGGGAGTGGTCTAAATTGCCGTAATGCGCTAGCTTAAAGCGGCATTGGTGATGAATGCGGCCCCTGGCCGCGGAGGTTAAGACCATGGTTCGAAGCCTTATTGGTGCGGCATTTCTGGGTTTTGCGGGGGCGGCCCTGGCGGACGGCGCCGGCGCTCCGGCAAGCCCCCCAGCCCCGGCGGCGGCGAATACCGCGGCACGGCCCGATGCGGCAAGCGCCGGTTGCCTGCACGATACCGGCACCCATCTGAAGCCCAAGCCCGGCGAATGCCTGTCGTCTCCCGGCCATAGCTTCGGCAGCGATGAACTGAGCAGCACCGGCGCCACCGATGTCGGCGGCGGTCTGCGGATGATGGATCCCACGCTGACCACCACGCACTGAGCGGCGGCTTTTAGGATCGACACGGTCCCCGGTGGACCGTAGGGGGATGCGTCCGGATTACGCCGGGCGCGGTTTGCTTGCAGCCTGCAGCCAGGGCTATTTTGCCCACATGCGGTGCAGGTTGGCGATCACGTATTCAAGCTGCACGCGGTTGTTCCAGTCCATCTTCAGCCCTTCCAGCGCGCGCACCTCGCCAAGCGTGTAAAGCAGGTCCCTTTGCATCTGGTCGGGGACCTGGCTTTCGATGAAGGTGATGATCACCAGGCGCTCGCCGGCGCTGACCGGAACCACTTCATGCACCGTGGTGGACGGATAAAACACCGCCGAACCCGGCGCACCCTTGATGCTCAGCTTCTCGGTGCCCAGGTGGATCAGCAATTCTCCGCCCTGGTAGGTCTTGGGGTCGGCGATGAAGATGGTGCAGGACACGTCCGAGCGCAGAGGCTGGGCGCCTACGGGTAGAAAGGCGGCGTCGGAGTGCGCGCCGTATTTCATGCCCACGTCGTAGCGGCACAGGCAGGGCGCAGCGATGCGCCGCGGAAACACGAAATTCTTCGCCTCCTCGCTGCGCTGCAGTGCGGCGAGTGCGATCTGCGAGGCCCGCTGCGCCACCGGGTCGGCCGGATCGCCGAGCGCATTGTTCTTGGTGGTGTTGTGCGGATTGGAACGCCGGCCTTCGACGTACCGGGCCTGGCGGCCCAGCTCGGCCACCGCCTGCACTTCCGCGGCGCTGAGAAGATTTTCGATCTGTAGGAACATCCTGCAACGATGGCGCCGCCCCGGTGCCGGTGTCAATATTCCGGGAAAGGGCCGGCGTTTCGGCCACTGTCCGGCAAGCGCCGCGATGCCGGACAATGCGGCCATGCCGCATGACAGGAAGCTCCGCCAACTTCTCCCGGCCTGGGTGCTGGGGTGCTGCCTTGCCCTGTTCCTCAGCGCAGCCGCCGCGGGCACCGCGCTCGCCGCCGGCCCGCCGCAGGTGCTGCGCATCGGCAACGGGCCGGAACCCGAAACGCTGGACCCGCATCGCGCCGAGGGCGTCAGCACCGCCAACATCCTGCGCGACCTGTACGAGGGCCTGACCGCCTATGGTCCCGACGGCAGCATCGTTCCCGCCGCGGCCGAGAGCTGGGAGCAGGCTCCGGACGGGCTGAATTACACCTTCCACCTGCGCCGGCAGGCCCGCTGGTCCAACGGCGACCCGCTCACCGCCGAGGACTTTGTCGCCGGCCTGCGCCGCAGCGCCGATCCGGCCACCGGCTCGAATTATGCGCAGATCCTGTCGCCGATCGAGAACGCGGCGGCGGTCAGCGCCGGCCGCCTGCCGCCGGAGCAGCTCGGCGTGGAGGCGCTGGATGCGCAGACCCTGCGCATCCGCCTGCAAGGACCCACGCCGTATTTCCCCGGCCTGCTGGCGCACTGGGCGGCGTTTCCGATCCATCGTCCCAGCCTGCAGGCCTGGGGCCGCGCCTTCGCCAGGCCGGGCCGGCTGGTCGGCAACGGCGCCTACCGCCTGCAGGACTGGGTGGTGCAGTCGCAGGTCACCCTGCAGCGCAACCCGTACTACTGGAACGATGCGCAGACTGCGATCGGCACCGTGATCTACTATCCCACCGAAGACCTTGCCTCCGAGCTGCAGCGCTACCGCGCCGGCGAGCTGGACTGCAGCTACGCCATCCCGATGAGCCAGGCACGCTGGGCGCGCCGGCTGTTCGGCGCCGAGCTGCACCTGGCGCCGTACCTGGGCAGTTACTGGTACGGCTACAACCTCGCGCGGCCGCCGTTCAAGGACAACCTAAAGCTGCGCCTGGCGCTGAGCATGGCCATCGACCGCGAGGTGATCGCCGGCAAGCTGCTGCAGGGCGCCGCCCTGCCGGCCTACGGGTTCGTTCCGCCCGGCACCTGGAACTACACGCCGCAATCGCCGCCCTGGGCGGCCTGGCCGCGCGAGCGGCGCCTGGCCGAGGCGCGGCGGCTCTACGCCGAGGCGGGCTATAGCGCCGGACACCCCCTGCAGGTGGAGCTGCGCTACAACACCCAGGAAGACAACCGCCGCATCGCCACCGTCATCGCCGCCATGTGGAAACAGGGCCTGGGCGTGCAGACGCAATTGCTCAACGAAGAATGGAAAGTCTTCCTGCAGAACCGCCACGGGCGCCTGCTCACCGAGGTGTTCCGCGGCGCATGGATCGGCGACTACGACGACGCCAGCGCCTTTGCCGATATCCTGCGCAGCTTCGACGGCAAGAACGACGAGGCCTATGCCAGCGCCGCCTACGACGCGCTGCTGCAGCAGGCACAGCAGCAGCCCGACGCGGCACTGCGCCGCGGCTTGCTGGAACAGGCCGAAGGCCTGATGCTCGGCGACATGCCGATCCTGCCTATCTACTTCTACGAATCCAAGCACCTGGTCAAGCCCTACGTCGCCGGCTGGCGCGACAACCCGCTGGACATCCACTACAGCAAGGACCTTAAGGTCCTGCCGCATTGATGCTGAACCACAGCCTCAAGCGCCTGCTGGCGGCGGTGCCGACGCTGCTGTTGCTGATCACCCTGGCGTTTTTCCTGATGCGCGCCGCCCCCGGCGGCCCGTTCGACCGCGAGCGCGCCCTGCCGCCGCAGATCGAGGCGGCGCTGCAGGCCGAATACCAGCTCGATCAGCCGCTGTGGCGCCAGTACCTGCATTACCTGGGCGGCCTGGCGCGGGGAGACCTGGGTCCCTCGTTCCAGTACAGCGGCTACAGCGTGGCCGAGCTGATCGCCGCCGGCGCTCCGGTATCCTTCGCACTGGGCACCGCCGCGATGACCTTGGCCCTGCTGCTGGGCGGCGCGCTGGGCTGTATCGCCGCCCTGCGCCGCAACAGCCGCCTCGACCGCGGCCTGATGACGCTGGCGCTGCTCGGCATTTCGGTGCCCAACTACGTGGTGGCGCCGCTGCTGATCCTGCTCTTCGCCGTCACCCTGGGCTGGCTGCCCGCCGGCGGCTGGAGCGGCGGCCCCGGCCAGGCGGTGCTGCCCGTGCTTGCGCTGGCCCTGCCGCAGGTGGCCGCCATCGCCAGGCTGATGCGCGCCTCGATGCTCGAGACCCTGGACGCGCCCTACATCCGCACCGCCCGCGCCAAAGGCCTGCCGCCGCGCCTCATCGTCTGGCGCCACGCGCTCAAGCCGGCGGCCCTGCCGCTGCTGTCCTACCTGGGGCCGGCCGCCGCCGGCATCGTCACCGGTTCGGTGGTGATCGAACAGGTGTTCGGCATCCCCGGCATCGGCCGCTACTTCGTCCAGGCCGCGCTGAACCGCGACTACACCCTGGTGCTGGGCGTGGTGATCTTCTACGGCGCGCTGATCATCCTGTTCAACTTCCTGGTCGATCTGCTGTACGGGGTGCTCGATCCGAGGATACGGTTGGATCAATAGCAAAGGTTCCCCTCTCCCGCATGCGGGAGAGGGGGAGGGGAGAGGGGCTTTGGTTAAGATAGTTAAGACTGAAGAAGCTGCCAGGCGCATAAGCAAGGCCAAAAGCCTGCGCGTCGGCCAAACTGAAGCCGAGGTGAGGCTTTGGTATCACCTCCGGGCCCATCGCTTCCTCGGCTTGAAATTCAAGCGGCAGAAGCCGCTCGGCCCTTATGTTGCTGATTTCGCCTGCTTCGAACATCGGTTGATCATAGAAGTCGATGGCGGTCAGCATAACGAGGAGCGACTAATTCACGATCGCGGACGCGATGCGTGGTTGGCGACTCAAGGATTTACCATCCTCCGCTTTTGGAACAACGAAGTTCTCCAAAACACCGCTGCGGTTCTGGAACGCATTCGTCAAGTAGTCGAGCTTCAAGGCCCCTCTCCCCCAGCCCCTCTCCCGCAAGCGGGAGAGGGGAGCAAAAGCGATGGCTGACTTCACTCATCTGCTGCATCGCCTGCGCGGCGACCGCACCGCGCGGATCGCGGCCGCTGTGCTCGCCGCCATCGTGCTGCTGGCCCTGTTCGGCCCCTGGCTCAGCCCCTGGCCTTACGACGTCATCGACTTCGATGGCGACTGGGGCGCGGCACCGGGCTTGGCCGGGGGGCACTGGCTGGGCACCGACGAGCTGGGGCGCGACCTGTTCGCGCGCAGCTGTTTCGGCGGCCGTATTTCCCTGCTGGTCGGGCTGGCGGCGACGGCGGTGTCGCTGTGCATCGGCGTGGCCTATGGCGCGGTGGCCGGCTATGCCGGCGGCCGGGTCGATGCGCTGATGATGCGCGCGGTGGACGTGTTATACGCGCTGCCCTTCATGTTCCTGGTGATCCTGTTGACGGTGCTGTTCGGGCGGCACCTGCTCCTCATCTTCCTGGCCATCGGCGCGGTCAACTGGCTGGACATGGCGCGCATCGTCCGCGGCCAGACCCTGAGCCTGCGCCGGCGCGAGTTCGTCGCAGCGGCGGTGGTCTCGGGTGCCGGGCCGCTGGCCATTGTGCGTCGCCACATCGTGCCCAACCTGCTTGGCGTGGTGGTGGTTTACGCCACCTTGGGCGTGCCGCAGGTGATCATG
>CAJCJI010000454.1 GCA_903970595.1 Verrucomicrobiota bacterium | reverse complement strand
CTTGTTCTGCGTATCTTCCTTGACCACCAGGTCCTCGAAGTTCAGCCGGCCGTCGCCGTTGAGCAGGATCCTCGAGTAGAAATCATCCAGCGTGATCCTGCCGATCTGAACCTGGGTGCCGAGCGGATCGTAGCCCGCCTTGATGCCCGCCAGGTCCAGGCTGCGCCAGCCGGCGAACAGGTCGGACGTGGCCTTGTCCAGCAGTCGCACGTTGACGGCTCCGGCATTGCCGGTATATCCGGCCCTGAAGCCGGACTTGTCCACGCCCTGCCCGCCGGCCAGCCTGAATTCGCCGCTGAGGTTGAGCAGGGCGCTGGCCAGCGAGGCGTTCAGCTGCGCGGTGAAGTAAGGCTCCAGCGCCGCCGCGTCCAGCAGCCGGCCGTCCACCTGCAGCTTGAGTTGCAGCGGCGCCAGTGTCGCCGTGCCGCCGAACTTGATCGAGCCCTTTTTTTGAAAGGCGGCGCTGCCTTCGATCTGCAGCGGCTTGGCCAGGTCGCTGCCCAGGTGCAGCAGCTTCAATTGCAGCGCGGACAGGCTCACCGCGACGGGCTTTTGCTGTGTACTGTCGGCAAAGGACAGGGCCGACTGGCCCAGTTCGATGCGCTCGATGCTGTAGGTCCAGGGTTTGTCCGCCGCGTCCGCCTTGTCCTTGTGCGCCGGATGCGGCGCCGCCGAGGAGGCACCGCTCCTGGCCGGCTTGAGCAGCTTGAGCAGGTCGAGCGAGCCGTCGCCCGTGCGCTCGGCATTGATCCGCAGACCCTGGATGTCGACGGCGGAAAGTTCGGCGCTGCGCTCCGCCAGATCGAAGCGGCGGATGTCCGCCGCGGCATGCGCCAATGCGATCGGCGGGCTGGCCTTGTTGCCGGTATCGAGCAGCAGATCATCCAGCCGCAGCGTGCTGTCGGCGACTTGCAGCCCGAACGCCGGACCGGACCAGTTCGCCTTGACCGCCAATTTGGCGGAGGCGGTGCCGGCGCCGAGGTGTGCGTTCAGCACCGCCGCCAGGTAGGGCTGAAACGGCGCCAGGGCCAACTGCTCGACGTTGGCGTCGGCTTCGAGCCGGCCCTGGGCCAGGACCAGCGTACCGCTGCTGCTCAGCGTGCCGCCCTGATCGACACTGGTTTGCAGGCTGTAGTGTCCCGGCTGCGTCGCGGTGGTGGAAAATCCGTTCAGCGTCAGCGCCAGTTTGCTCAAGCCCAGGCTTGCGCCGGTCTGCTGGTCCTGCACACTGATGGAACCGTCGTTCAAAGCCAGATGTTTCAGGCTGAAATCGAAGGGCGCTGCCGACGCCGTCGGCGCTTTGGGCGGGGCCGGCTTCGGCGCTGCCGGCGGCGGTGCCAGGCTGAGCAGGTTGAGCGTGCCCTGCCGGTCGCGCGACAAGGCCAGCACCGGGTGATCGATGCGCAGTTCGTCCAGGTGCACGACGTCCAGCAGCGGTTCCACCGAGCCCGCCGCGACATGCAGTGCGTCGAGCTTGAACAGCGGCCTGGCGCCGGCGTCGAGCAGTTCGAGTTCGTTCAGATCCGCCGTGCCGCTGAGCTCCACCGAGGCGCGTTCGCCGCTCATGGCGAAGCGGATGTCCAGGTCGGTGGAGAGCCTGCCCTGGGCCAGTTGCAGCCGCAGCCTGGACGGCGCATAGGACATCAGCCGCGGCAGGTCAAGCTGCTCCAGCCGGACCCTGACGTCGGAGTTGAAGCTGCCGTTGAAGGGCTTGGTCTTGCCCTCGATCAGCACGGCGCTGCCGTCGACCGAGGCCTGCAGCATCGGCTGCGAAAAGATGTCCACCTTGGACGGCAGGTTGGCGATGAAGGGAATGCTCAGCTGGATGTGATCGACGCTATGCTGCTGGCCGAGCAGGCGATCGTCGAAGTCGATCCGGCCGTCGTCCATATGGATATTGGAAACCGAGAACAAGACCGGCTTGCCTGGCGGCTGCGGCGCGGAGGGCTCGGAGAAGCGCTCCACCAGGTCCGAGAAATTGAAGGTCTGCGCATCGCTGCGGACGATCTTGAGTTGCAGCCGCGCCAGGAACACTTCGCGGATGACCGGCTTGAGGCGGAACAGGGAGGTCCAGGATCCGCGCACCAGGAATTCGCCCAGATCGACGAACTCGCCCTGCCCGCCGGGTTCGCCGATGCGAACGCGATCGGCTTCCAGGCTCAGGCTATACGGGTTGAACGAGATCGCACCGATCGTCACAGGCCGGTTCAGCAGCTGGCTCAGCGCCTGCTCGGCGCGATGATGGATCAGCGGCGGCACGGCCAGGAAGCCGAACAGGCCGAACAGCACAAGCAAGGCGGCGAGGCGCAGGCCCCAGGCACGGGTCCGGCGCGCGCCCGCGATGCCGCGCAGCTTGACCAGCAGTGCGGCGGGGACGAGTTGGCTGAGTCGGTGCATCCCTTAGGGCCTGAGTTCCGCGCGGGGAATTTTGGCTTCACCTCGCGGCGGCTATTGTATCGCCGCGAGGCCGGATTTGGACCCTGCCGATAGAGCGAAGGCCCTAAACTAAGGGTATGAGCCTCAACGAAGACTGGAAAAACCGCTCCCTCGCCCACGTCTGGCATCCCTGCACCCAGATGAAGGACCACGAGTGGCTGCCGCTGGTGCCGATCAAGTCGGCTGAAGGGGTGTGGCTGGAGGATTTCGAGGGCAAACGCTATCTCGACGCGGTCAGCTCCTGGTGGACCAACCTGTTCGGTCACCGCCATCCGCATATCGTGGCGCGGCTGAAGGAGCAGCTCGACCGCCTGGATCACGTGATGCTTGGGGGTTTCCCCCACGAGCCGGCGGTGCGGCTGGCGGAAAAGCTTTGCGCCCTCACCCCGCCGGGGCTGAGCCGCTGCTTCTATGCCGACAACGGCAGTTCGGCGGTGGAGGTGGCGCTGAAGATGGCCGCGCATTACTGGCGCAACCTCGGCCGGCCGGAAAAAACCCGCTACCTGTGCTTGAGCAACGGCTATCACGGCGAAACCCTGGGCGCGCTGGCGGTGAGCGGTACCGGGCTGTACCGGGATGCCTACACGCCGCTGCTGATGCAGCCGGTTGTGGTGCCCTCGCCGGACTGCTTCGAGCGCAGTGCCGGCGAGGCCTGGGAGGACCATACGCGGCGCCGCTTCCGCCACATGGAAGAGGCGCTGCAGCGCCACGCCGGCGAAGCGGCGGCGGTGATCGTGGAGCCGCTGGTGCAGTGCGCCGGCGGCATGCGCATGTATCACCCGATCTACCTGCGACTGCTGCGCGAAGCCTGCACCCGCCACGGCGTGCTGCTGATCGTCGACGAGATCGCCACCGGCTTCGGCCGCAGCGGCCGCATGTTCGCCTGCGACTGGGCCGGCATCGCGCCGGACCTGATGTGCCTGTCCAAGGGCCTCACCGCCGGCACCCTGCCGCTGGCCGCGGTGATGAGCACCGAGCCCATCTACCAGGCCTTCTACGACGACTATTCCAGCTACAGGGCGTTCCTGCATTCGCACAGCTTCAGCGGCAATCCCCTGGGCTGCGCCGCGGCGCTGGCGACCCTGGAATTGTTCGAGCGGTCCGACGTGCTGGCGGCCAACCGCCGCACGGCGGCGATGATGTGGGCGGCGATGACGGAACTGTCCAGCCACCGCCACGTCATCGACATCCGCCAGCAGGGCATGATCCTGGCCGTGGAACTGGCCAGGAACCCGCGCCGGCGCGAAGAGTATCCGGCGGCCGAGCGCCGCGGTCTGCGGGTGTACCGCTACGGGCTGGAAAAAGGCGTGTTGCTGCGGCCCCTGGGCAACGTGGTCTACCTGATGCCGCCTTATGTCATCACCCCGGAGGAAGTCGTGACCATGTGCCAGACGGCGATCGAAGGCATCGACCAGGCCACGCGCGAGACCTAAGGCCTTGGCATAGAAGTTGTTTGTCAGCTTGTGGCGGATTGGGTAGTTTTCAGTCCATAAGGCCGCAAGCCAGAGATCCATCTTGGGCTAGGGCCTGTTCACATTCGCTGGGCGACTGCAATCATACTCATGTTGACAAACCCTAAGGTGAAGGGATGGTGATGAAACGGATCGTGTTACGCATACCCGCGCTGGCCCTGATCGCAGCGCTGAGCGGGCTGCAGCCGCACCCTGCGAAAGCCGCCGGTCACCAGGAAAAATGGTGCGCCGATGCGGTGGATTTTGCCATGCGCACGGCGGAATACCGCGGCTACGGTCGCAGCCAGGAAGCTGCGGCCCACACGCTCGAACGGGATAAGAAGGTTTTCGCCGAGCAATACCCGGATCTGAGCAAGGCCGACATGCAGCAGATCGCCGAAACCGTGTACCGGCAACAGTGGAGCCATTTCGGCGCCGCCGCCGCAATGAGCAAATTCTGCAAGGCGCGCGCCGAAGCCCAGCCTCCGGCCGTCCTGGTTACCGACCACAGCGACGAGTGGTGCGCCAACGCGGTGGACTTTGCCATGGGCGCCGCGCAGAACCGGGAATTGAACTTCGACCGGGAGATGCTGGCCGAATCCTTCGACCAGAATCCGGTTTATTACCACATGCAGTTTCCGGAGTTGTCGAAACAGGATCTGCTGGTTCTGACCGAAGCGGCTTATCAGCGACGATGGACCCGTTTCCATGCCGCCGCGGCCGTCAGCGCATCCTGCAAAGTCAATCGGAATATCCAACCCGCGTACCCCATCGAGCCGCCCCACGACTTCCAGGGGTGAATCGGGCGGCGCGCTTCAGGGCCTGACTTCCGCCATCAGGCTCAGGGTATTGCCCTCGCTGTCCTCGAAAAAACCCATCCACAGTTCGTGATCGGGCATGCGCGCGATCATGTGCGGCGCATGGACGATTTTGGCGCCCTGGGTTTCCAGGCGGCCGAACGCGGCGCCGATGTCCGGCACCAGGAAATAGAGGATGGAACTGTGACGCGCCGCGCCGTCCTTGCTCAGGTTGGTATCCAGCATCAGGCGCGTGCCGCCGCAGTCGAAGAAGGCGAGCATGCCGTTGGCGCTGAACAGGTGCTTGAGGCCGAGCACGTCCCGGTAAAACGCTTCCGCGCGACGCAGCTCGCGCGCCGGGATGGCGATCTGGCCGAGTTTGGTGATGCCGAGCGAACCATCGCCGGGGTTGGTCATCGCGGACTCCAATTATTTAGCGTATGCTAAGTATCTCGGCTTAGCGCCGCCAAGTCAAGGCCATGCCAGCACCCACGCCTCACGATCCGATCGAAACCGTCGCCGACCGCCTGCACAGCGTGGCGATCCACCTGCTGCGCCAGCTGCGGGTGGAGGATGCCTCGCTGGGGCTGGGGCCGACGCAACTGTCCACCCTGTCGGTGCTGGTCTTCGGCGGACCGCAGACCATCGGCGCGCTGGCGCGCATCGAGCAGGTTTCGGCGCCGACCATCAGCCGGCTGGTGGACGCCCTGGCGGCGGCGGGCCTGGCCGTGCGCGAAGCGGATGCCGGCGACGGGCGGGTGGTGCGCGTCAAGGCCTCACCCTCCGGCACCAGCCTGATGCAGCGGGGTCGCCGGCAGCGGGTGCAGCGCCTGGTCCGCCTGCTCGAACAGGTGGATGCGGCGGAGCTGGCCGGCATCGGCAACGCGGCCGCCCGGCTGGCGCAGCTATTGGGCCAAGCAGCGGCAAAAACGACGTAGCCCCTACAGGCGGCCGCTTTAGCTTAAAATCAACGGCCGCCGCGTTGGATGTCGGGCGGATTTTTGGTATTTGCCCCGGCCTTCCGCTGCCCCGGCCTCTCAACTTCAGATAGACCCGCTTGCCATGACCTTTGTAGTCACCGAAAACTGCATCAAGTGCAAATACACCGACTGCGTGGAAGTCTGCCCGGTGGATTGCTTCCACGAGGGCCCGAATTTCCTCGTCATCGATCCCGAAGAGTGCATCGACTGCACCCTGTGCGAGCCCGAATGCCCGGTCAACGCCATCCTGGCCGAAGACGATCTGCCGGCGGATCAGGCGCACTTCCTGGCGCTGAACAAGGAACTGACCAAGCAGTGGCCGGTGATCACCGAGAAGAAAGACGCCCCGGCCGACGCCAAGGACTGGGAAGGCAAGCCGGACAAGCTCAAGCTGCTCGAGCGCTAGTCTCAAACCACCTGAATCTGCCTGCGCGGCAGACAGCCGCGCCCGCCCCTAGCGCTTGGCGGTGGCTTCCTTGGTGGCGTCCTGCAGGTTCTTGATCATGACGTCCGGGGGCTCGTATCCGGAGAGCATGTCGCCGTTGGGGAGCACGATCGAGGGCGTCCCCGAGAGCGCAAAGTCCTTGCCCAGCTGATAGGTATGCGCGACCGGGTTGTCCGGGCACGCCTTGGCCTTCAGTTCCTCGCCGAGCTTGGCGTGCGTGAGCGCGTCGTTGCGGTCGGGCGAGCACCACACCT
>CAJCJI010000453.1 GCA_903970595.1 Verrucomicrobiota bacterium | reverse complement strand
GGGCTCACGCCCGGCGCGGCTTTTTTATGCTCACCTGGTTAACCTTCAATGACAGGACGGCGGCTTGAAGCCGGCGGTCGCCACCCCCATTGAGCTTGTACCGCAATTCGATACACTGTTGGCATGAGCGAGCGTGAACGCGATATCGGCACCGGCCTCGTCGTCGAGGAGGCCAAGCCGCGCCTGCAAACGCCGCCGCTGTACAAGGTGATCATGATCAACGACGACTTCACCCCCATGGAGTTCGTCGTGCAGGTGCTGCAGATGTTCTTCCACCTGAGCCGGGAACAGGCGGTGCAGATCATGCTGCAGGTGCACCAGACCGGCCGCGGCGTTGCCGGCATTTTTCCGGCAGAAATTGCCGAAACCAAGGTCGCGCAGGTCAATGCCTATGCGCGCAAGAACCAGCATCCGCTGCTGACGGTCATGGAAAAGGCGTGAATACCGGTAGGGCGGGTCCGCGACCCGCCGTTTACCGCGTTGCCTTCCGAAAAAACAATGGCTGAACCGGCGTTTGCCCAGCCCCGCAGCCTTGGCGGCAGGCTTGGTCGGCGCGTGCGCGGAAAGCGGGTCATGAGCCGCCCTACGGGTTGGCGCGGCGGCGGTTTCTCAGTTCCGGTCACGGTCTTGTCGCGCCCGGGGGCGGCTTTTACTGGAAACCGGCAGCTGGAAACTGTTGTCTTCATATGGTGCGGGAATTGCAAGCGAATAAATATGGGCGATAAAGCTCTTGCGCTGAGATTGCAAAAGCCTGAGGCTAGCCCCATAAAGGTGCGGAGTAGGACTAGGAGCACACATGCTCAGCGATGAACTGCAAAAAGCCTTGGATGCCGCGTTTCTGGCGGCCCGCAGCGAAGGACACGAGCTGCTGACGGTCGAGCACCTGCTGCTGGCCCTGCTGTCTGACTCGAATGTCAGCGAGGTGCTGACGGCCAGCGGCGCCGATCTGGACAAACTGGAACAGGCGCTGCGCGACTACATCGCGCAGAATATCCATTCCAACAAGGAAGCCGCCGGCAACCAGGAAGTGCAGCCCACGCTGTCCTTCCAGCGCGTGTTGCAGCGCGCCATTTACCATGTGCAGGCCTCCGGCAAGAAGCGCGTCTCCACGCTCAACGTGCTGGTGGCACTGTTCGCGGAAAAGGACACCCACGCGGTGTACCTGCTCAACGAGCAGGGCGTCAGCCGCCTGGACATCGTCAACTACATCTCCCACGGCATCGCCAAGAACAGCCAGCCGGCTGCTCCCGAGGTGCCCAGCGAAGCCGAGGAGAAGGAAGAGCCCGGCAAGTCCGGCGGCAAGAGCGCGCTGGAGCAGTTCTGCGCCAACCTCAACGAGCGTGCCCTGGGCGGCATGATCGATCCCCTGATCGGCCGCACCCTGGAGTTGGAGCGGGTGATGCAGACCCTGTGCCGCCGCCGCAAGAACAACCCGCTGCTGGTGGGCGAGGCCGGCGTGGGCAAGACCGCCATCGCCGAAGGCCTGGCCTGGCTGATCACGGAAGGCCGCGTGCCCGAGCTGCTGCGCAACGGAGTGGTCTACAGCCTGGATCTGGGCAGCTTGATCGCCGGCACCAAGTACCGCGGCGACTTCGAGAAACGCTTCAAGGGCGTGATCGCGGAGCTGGCCCGCACCCCGGGCGCGATCCTGTTCATCGACGAGATCCACATGATCATCGGCGCCGGCGCCGCCAGCGGCGGCGTGATGGACGCCTCCAACCTGCTCAAGCCGATGCTGGCCAACGGCGAGTTGCGCTGCATCGGCAGCACCACCTACCAGGAATACCGCGGCATCTTCGAGAAGGACCGCGCGCTGTCGCGCCGCTTCCAGAAGATCGATGTGCCGGAACCCAGCGTCGAGGACACCATCAAGATCGTCGAGGGCCTGCGCGAGCGCTTCGAGGAGCACCACCAGGTGCACTTCACCAGCGGCGCGATCCGCTCCGCGGTGGAGCTGGCGGCGCGCCACATCACCGACCGCCATCTGCCGGACAAGGCCATCGACGTGATCGACGAGGCCGCCGCCCGCCTGCGCCTGCTGCCGGAAGGCCGGCGCCGCAAGACCGTGCAGGTGCGCGACATCGAGGAAACCGTCGCCAAGATCGCGCGCATCCCGCCCAAGAGCGTCTCCAACAACGACCGCGACCGCCTGGCCAACCTGGAGCGCGACCTCAAGCTGGTGATTTTCGGCCAGGACACGGCGATCCAGACTCTGTCCTCCTGCATCAAGCTGTCCCGCTCCGGCCTGGGCAACCCGGACCGGCCGATCGGCAACTTCCTGCTGGCCGGCCCCACCGGCGTGGGCAAGACCGAGGTCACCCGCCAGCTCGCCAACCAGCTGGGCATAGAGCTGATCCGCTTCGACATGTCGGAGTACATGGAGCGGCATACCGTGTCGCGCCTGATCGGCGCGCCGCCGGGATATGTCGGCTTCGACCAGGGCGGCCTGCTCACCGACGCCGTGCTCAAGCATCCGCACGCGGTGGTACTGCTGGACGAGATCGAAAAAGCCCACCCGGACGTGTTCAACCTGCTGCTGCAGGTGATGGACCACGGCAAGCTCACCGACAACAACGGCCGCGCCGCCGATTTCCGCAACGTCATCCTGGTGATGACCACCAATGCCGGCGCGGAAGAGTCCTCGCGCCGCTCGATCGGCTTCTCCGAGCAGAACAACAGCACCGATGCGCTGGAAGTGATCCGCCGCATGTTCTCGCCCGAGTTCCGCAACCGGCTCGACGCCATCGTGCCCTTTGCCCCGCTGGGCCGGGTGGAGATCGCCCGCGTGGTGGACAAGTTCCTGATCGAGCTGGAAGAGCAGCTTTCCGCCAAGCAGGTGCAGCTGGAAGTGGAGCCGGAAGCGCGCGACTGGCTGGCCGAGCACGGCTACGACGCCAAGATGGGCGCCCGCCCGATGGCCCGCACCATCCAGGAGAACCTCAAGCGCCCGCTGGCCGAGGAACTGCTGTTCGGCAAGCTCGCCAACGGCGGCCGCGTCAGCGTGCGCGTCGGCGACGACGGCAAGCTGGAATTCGACATCGTGGCAAAGGAAAAGCCGGCCGCGGTAGTCGCGGAAGTTTGAGAGCGGCGGCGTAAGTAAACACAAAGCCCGCTTCGTGCGGGCATTATGTTTTGTGCGTCTGGTCCTCTAGTTGAGTAGGGCGCAATAAGCGAAG
>CAJCJI010000452.1 GCA_903970595.1 Verrucomicrobiota bacterium | reverse complement strand
TGGCCGCTGGCCAGTGCCCTTTCCATTTCTTTCTGTGTTGACGGGATTTCCGTCGATTCTTCTGCCGGCACCGTGCCGGCTCCAAAACGAGGATTCTCAACCATGAATACACATATCAGCTCTATGCTTCAAGATTACTACGCCCGCGAACGCGAAACGCTCACGACGGAACCGGCGATTCGCGCCGAATTGCTCCAACTGGGCGTTGCTCACGTCCATGCCGAATACGATGGCGTTGGGGACTCCGGGCAGATCGAACAGATCAGCTACCTGGATGGTTCCGATCCCGCGCAGGCCATCACCGTCGGTGAGCCAACGAACGAGCGCGTAGAGGCTCTTCTCTACGCCTTGCTGAACCTGCGTCACGGCGGCTGGGAGAACAACGACGGTGCGTCCGGATCGTTCCGGTGGGAACTCGTCGATGGAACAATCGAGCACGAGCACCATCAGCGGTATAACGAAAGCGACACCTCGGTGCATGAAGGTTTTGAGGTCAATGGTGGAGGCCTGCCGTGACGCACCCCTGCCACCACGCGCAGTCCTCGGTGAAGCGCTGGGGTGGTAAGGCCGAGGACTACATCGCGATCCACGAATGGCTGGACGACAGCAAGATCGCCTTTTGCGATTTCCGGCACCGGGCTTTGCGGCACCACAGCTTCGGCGTGTTCGAGGCCGAGCAGCGGTTCGGGCGGACGATCACCAACTCCGCCGGGCAGGTGGTCCCGGTGCGGTACATCGCCGAGCAGCACATCAAGGAGGATTGCGGCGGGATCGTTCCGACGCTGGCCGACTGGCTGTCGCGGATTCCGCGGGAGGGGTGGATGAGCCGGGGATATGCGGAAGACGTTCCGCAGGTCGACAAGTCCACCGGAGGGGCAAACATTCCTTGAGTTGAACGGTTCTACCAATCCTGTGGAGAGTTGTTGCCAGATTGGCAACAAGGCTCTCGAGATCCGACAACCAAGGAGTTACCCATGATGAAGTCCCCATTTTCCAACGAAGAGCGTGCTGCCATTCTGAAGCAGGTTGAGGACGGCACGCCCGTTCGGAAGGTCTGCTGCGAGCACAACATCAGCAATGTGACGTACTACCGGTGGCGGCGGAACGCGCGCATTGCGGAAACGCCCAAGTCTTTCGACACAGGGATCCCTGCGGCGGAGACCAAGGAAAAAGCGCCTCGCCAGAGCAAGAGGAGTAGCGCAATCGGCAAGCCCAAAAACGCGGTTACGGCGGCACCTGCAGAGGCCGCTGCCTAGGCGGACAGCTGCAAAACTCAGGGAGCGGGCCGAACGGTCCGCTCCCTTTTTTTTGACGTTCGTACCACCTCGTTCAATGTCCGCTTTGGTTCCGCGCGGCGATTCAAGCTTGGGGCTCGCCACATTTGGGTATGTTATTCGTTCGTTTTCAAGAGAGCCGCCAGGATCAGGCCGGCAAGTACGGCTGTCGCGAGAGGCTGCCAATTCGGCTTCACCTCCGAGCGGATTCGAATAACCCTGAAGCCCTGCATCTCCAAACTCGCGGCAATTTGTTCAGCCTCATTGAGAATGGCTGCTGGCGTCGTTTGAAGCACCTGAGCAATTGCCGCCAGTTGCTCCACATTAATAATGGCTTCGCCTGTCTCAAGTCGAGAGAAGTTGGCCTGGGTCATGGCAAGCCGCGTAGCTAAATCCGTCTGATGCCAGCCATACCGGCTTCGGTGGCTGGCGATGATGCGCCCCACAATTGAGCGGAACGGTATGTAACTCTGCGCGTTTGACATTGTCTCAGCGGCAGAGTAGGTTCTGTATGCGCATATCGAAATCCGTATATCAATGCGGCTAGGAGGATAACCAATGGCAACCGAATTGAAAACCCCGATACCCCAAGTCCTTCTTGCGCATGCCGCGTCGGCCCTGATTGGCACGGCGCTGGCTTCCTTGCCGCGACGCGACCAGCAGATGCTGGTTGGAGGCGGCTTGGCGCTGCTCAGCATGCTGGTGCTGATGAACCTTCCGCCCCGCTGAGGGTAGGAATGAGAGTGGGCGATGCCTGTTACTCCAATACGCAGCAAGAGCAATCTCAAGAAATTCGTCTGGGATACGTCGGCGCTCCTCAATATCAAGGAGCCGAACGTCAATGGGTACTCACCGGGATATAGCCTTTTCAAGGATCTGTCAGATGGCTGGATTCCGGGGCCGTATCAAAACATTTTCCCCGCAATCGGGGCGTTCGAGCTCAATGCTTCAGTGTCACGAAAGCATCGAGAGGGAAAGGGAGTGCTCAGGGAGTTTTATCTCCTCGATGATAATTCAGTCGTTTACCCTATCGACGAGGCACTGATCCGCCGAAGTGCGGACCTTGTCGTGCTCGACAGCTTTGCAAAGCTGCGGGGGGCTGACCTGATCTTTGCGTGCATCGCGCATCTGGAAGATGCGTACCTAGTCACCTTGGACAACCATTTTGACGCGGTAGCGGGCGTGGCAAAAGTCGTCAATCTGAACGGAAGCATGGAGTCACCTGAATACAGAGAGATGTTCCGAGAGTAAGGGCTCTTCACTAGCTAGCTAGGCACCGACTAAACGTCGCGCCGTGGGGAATTGAATCAAAACCACTAAGAATTCAAACCGATGCCGGCCCCTCCCGCAGCCACAATAAGCGTCCGCGATACGCTGGTGCTCCTCGACAATCCTGCGCGGTTCAACGGCCTGGCAGAGGCAGTGCTGCAAGACCGGTATGCATTGTGGCTTGGCTCTGGGATTTCGCGCGATCGCGCGCCGCCTTTGACGGGAGTGATCAGGAAGGCTCTGATCCATCTGCAGCAGCAAGTGAACCCGGCGAACGCGAACTGCAAGTTCAAGGAGACGTTGGTCCAGATAATGCAACTGGCCGGTCTATCAGCAGATGAATGGGCGAGATTTGATGCAAACCAACCGGTAGATAATTGGACCGATCGTGACGCAATCATTTCTCGGCTGGTCAATAACTACGCCCGGCTGTTGGACATCCCAGTGGACGGGAAGGACCCAGCCCTGCCTTCCAAGGTGACAGGCTCATCACGATAGAGCTAACGCGAAATGTCAGTGGCGACTCAACGGCAACCTCAAAAATAAGGACATTTGAGCCAGACACGGCAATAGCGGCGTAGACGCGAGTACGCATCCTAGTCGCTACAGGAAAGCATGCAGCGTCATTTTCCCAACGGCGCACGTGCCGATCCATGGGTCGGAGTGGTACTCACGACGTACAGGGTTTGATCGGACACGCCGTGCCGCTTGGCCACCTCGGCCACCCGACTGAGATCGGTGTCCCGCAGCATCTGGACCATCTGTTCTTCGTTCTTCGGTGAAACGACTCTTCTTCATTCTTCATCAGCTCCTAGCTCCTCGCTTGCTTGCAGGAGCCATCGTCTCAGGTTTCAATTGGTCCGAAAATCGGGGCCGGCATGCCAATTCAGGACTTCGGAGGAGTGGGCTGAAGCAACGACTCCCAGCCTTGTAGCAGTTATGTTCGTTCTGGAAGCATACGCCGTGCCTTGGCTTCGCTACACCACCTGGGTAACAGCGCTGCTTCTTGCCCCTTGCTCATGATTCGGGGCTGCGCAGATCCATTGTCAGCGCTTCCTTGATTTTCTCGTGCAGCGGCACTCGGCTCTCCTCAGCATCCGTTGCGCGCTCGTCAGACCCGGACGGCCGTCCCATGACGACTTCGAACCACCCCGCACGATCCTTGACGACGCGGAACATCTTCTCGTCGTGTGTCCCGGAGAGGTATGGCTCATAAACCTCGATGTTTCGGCCTACACGTTCGGCGAGGGCCCCTATGCGGTCCAAGCGCCCGGTGCGCTGCTCCAGTACACTCGGGTTCCAGTCCAGATCATGGTGTATGACGTAGCGGCACTCCTGATGGAGATCGATTCCCTCCCCCATCACCGAACTCGCCACAAGCAACTCCGGGGCGAACGGCGTGTTGAACAGCGCAATCAGGCGCTCACGATCATGCCGATCGGTCTGACCGCTGGCGCGGCGCACCGGGCGCAGACTCGCACCACGGCCGGCCACTGCGTCGTCATCTCGTTGCACTCCAGATAGGGCATTTCTGATGCGGTTGAACTCACTGTCATGCTCTTGGGACGGGGCGACTTCCTGAATCTGGTCACGCGCTCTGGCGAGACGTTGTGCAAATACTCGCCAGCGCTCGATAAGGATGATCCCTCCGGGGTTCTCCCCATTGATTCCGGCCCATACCTCATCTTCGGTGAGATCGGGCGAGAGAGGCGTATATCGAACGAGATAGCCATGCGTGCGCATATGCCGGATTGCGCTGTCGATGACAAGCTTAAGCACATCATCGTATTCGCCTGCAGCGTCGGCCAGAGCGCTTCTGAGCCGTTCCCAGGTGCGTCTGTAGGAGGCACTGTCGCTGCGGAAAAGGCGTTCTGAGATGCGATCGACCGCCTCGCGAGTGCTAACAGCGTCGCGAGTCTGAAGCAACGCTGAGGCACGTTGGGCGGTCAGATTTTCAATGTGATTGCTTAGGGCGCGTTCAACGACCTCCCCGGTCCTGATGAACCAGCAAAAGATGAGGCACTTCTCCCCGACGAGCCATAGTTGCGCCGCCTTCTCCACGGTCGCCTGAACCTTCGGATGGGTGTCGCGAGTCCTCTGGTCTCCAAGCGCCCGATCAATCTCGGCGCGGTACCAGACCACGGCATCGGGTTTGGCGAGGTGCTCGCGGCGGGATGGATCGAAGTCGTCCCGATCCTCGACATTCTGGTCGCTGTCAACGCCGTCTTCTTTGCTCTCACAGCCAAGGCGGCGGAATGTTTCGTATGACGACGCGATGCCGTACGCGAAGAGCGGCCGTGCCGACCCAGCTTGATCGAGTGCAACCGACTGCGCACGGGCGGCAAGGAGGAAAGGGAGGGCCGCGCGTTCCGGTATATCCAGTCCACCCCAAGGGCCAGGCCTGCCCACCGTGATGGCCCGGCCGGGGAGGTAGTCGCGGCGCGGCTTACGTGCGTGCCGAATGACCCACGGTCGCAGTGCCGCATGCATCTCGCGGCGTGCCTGCACCGCGAGGCGGGCATGTTCCCAAGCTTCGCGTACGGCGGCGCTGATTCCGTCCGGCGCGTTCGCGCCCGCACTCCAGGCGTCAAAGTGTGAAAGTTCGCTCGCACTGAGGCGCCCCCATGCCCCATCAAGCGAGATGGCACTGGCCTGCGCCGCAGTCAGCACGTTTCCAAGTGTCTTTAGCCGATCTTCGAGCGGCTCGGTCGGTCGTGGATCTAGCGCTCGCACTGCTCCCATACGGCTCAAAACGTTAACGAGCTCGGAGTGACCCAGCTCGAACGGCGTCGCCGTTAGAAACAGCATACGCCTGAAAATGTCCGCAAACACACCGGTGCCTGGTTTAGTTGAGTGCGCTGCGAAAAGCTTGCTGATTTGCGTGTGGCTGTTTTTGAGTCGATGCGCCTCATCGACGATTAGCAGCGGCAAGTCGAGCTCGACGGACGCTAGGCTTCGCTTCCAGATTTCCTC
Source organism: Verrucomicrobiota bacterium (assembly GCA_903970595.1). Lineage (GTDB taxonomy): Bacteria > Pseudomonadota > Gammaproteobacteria > Nevskiales > Nevskiaceae > Nevskia. Next base: position 20,535 of record CAJCJI010000452.1, on the reverse strand, counting down.
CATACTTTTCTTCAACTGCCGTCGCGCCGAGACGATATAACTCTGTATGTTGGCGCTTCGGTTGGCAGGCAGCGCACGCATCACTTCGCGCAGTGCCTCGAAGTTGCCTAACTTGATGGCTTCGATGAGGATCTGCGGAACCGGCTCTTCGCCCAGATCCTCACAGCCCGACATGCGGCGCCAGGCTTCGCGCCACTCCTGTGGATTGGTGGCCAACAACTTCTCGACCCGCTCCTCGTTGAAACGGCGATCGCGGATCAGACCGTTCATTCCGCCGCTCCATTTTGCGATCCTCTGCCGCAGCACATCCCCATCCCGCTGATACCGTGTTGCGTAATAGAGCAAGGCAAGCTGAACGAAGCTATCCTTCACATCGGTAGTGAGTGCCGTGTGTGTGACAACCACAATGTGATGCCGACATGCGGCCGGAGCGGCGAGAGCTTTGAGAAATTCCTCACCGCTACGGATGGCCTCGCGCACGCAGCGGATACCTGTGCCGGGCGTCAATAGCGTCTCGCTGAATTTCTCCCACTCGCGCACCCACTTCTCGGCAACTGACGCTGGCACGAAGACCACGACCTGGGCGGGTTCCGCGGTGGAGAGTATCTGGCTCACGGCGACGGCCAGCGCGACATAGGTCTTGCCCATGCCGACCTGGTCAGCAAGGATAACGCCTTCCTGGGTCCGCAGCCGTTGCAGGATATCGGCCGCGGTCCTGCGCTGCCGCTGCCAGTCTTCTTCGAAGCGAGACTCCGTCGCGTTGAGCAGACGGTCACTCAGCAAATCAGGCATCGACGCGCCTCCTCGATCGCTCGTGCCGCGTATGAAGCAAGGCTGGCAGGTTCGTCGCCGACGCGATGACGGAGCACATCAAGACGTCCCAGGGTATCCTCCACCAGCGCCAGCCCCACGGCAGAATCGACATGTTCGAGCACAAGCGTCCAATTCACCCGGCCGACAGCGAGCGCCAGCTCGGCAATGCTGAAGATAGCCTCTGCCCGTGACTGATCTCCGGCCTCATACGCCTCGGCAATCTTGAGCGCGACGAATTCAGGTCCGAGAGGGCCCGCGAGGCGCGCGCGCAAGCCGTCGAGATTAATTACCTGATGCTCGAGCCGCCGCTGCATCGCGCTGAGTGAGGCAGCAAGGGCGCGTCCCCTGCGCAGCAGGGATCTTTCAATCTCGAACCTCTTTAAGGGGTCCAGGATGAGCCCGGTCCTGCCTCCGTCACCCAGCGCTATCCGCTCCAGTTCTTCCCGGATGATGTCGCTGAGGGACCGCCCCGATGCAAGAGCGGCGAGCAAGTGCTGGGCGCGCAGGCTGGATAGGGTCGGGCCCGGCGGCAAGGCGTGCCGGTCATCCGCAAGCACTGCCCACGGTGCTTCAGAGCCGTTCCATCGGACCAGTACGTACATCGGAAACGTTTCTTGGTCCATTGCTACGACGGCTGTCGGCGGGGAGCCGCTGGCTTCCCAATTCTGTCGAGTCAGGGCAGCAGTTCCACCCGCGAGACTGACCGACCACTCCGCTGGCATGTCCTTGTTCAGCTCTATGCCAAGGCGGAGTTCCCATCGCGCAAGCTCGTCTATCCGCCCAAGCCGGCATAGCCCGAAGCAGGCCGGCAGTGCGGGCAGCTCGACTTCATCTTCATCGGTGGGCGCAATCTCCTCCTCTTCGGCGGAGATCTCGCGCCCAAGCTGAACCAGATTGACGAGCACCCTGCCTTCCTTGCTATCCCGAGGAGCACCTAGCCATACATTCATCTCCCGGTGACGGTTTTTGGTCAGTCCCATTCCGGCCTTGGTATGGTTCGAGCTGCCGGCCAGAGCCGCGATCCACTGATCGCTTTCGATCAAAAGGCATTTCGCGTGGAGCGTGCGCATTTCATTGTCGAGCGGTTTCATCTCATGAACCCTGTCGACGGCCCCGCGGAGCTTGCGGGAAAAGGGTGTTTGGCCACGCGGGCCAAGCACGACAGCGACTTTCTGCGATCGCGAGTCTGCCGGCCTACCGGTGAGGAGCTCGCGCGTGCTGGTCAGCACCGTAGTGTCACTAGCGTCCCAGAACGGCGACAGGTGCGTGGCCTTTGTCGGTCGCGGCCCGCTCCAGGCCAGCTCGAACCGATCGAGGGGGCCGCCACGTGGATTGGTTGGCGCAAACACAACCCTTACAACGGAGCCATTGTCAGGCTGTTGCGCAATACGTCTCCGGAATAGCTCCAGCGTGCTGGTTGCTCTGGCAATGACGGGCGTATCCGGCGCGAATCCGGGCACAAGATCGAGATATGCCTCCAGTTCGTCTGCAATCGCGTTAAGAACTTCTGGTGGGAATAGACAGCCGGGACCGAGCTCTGCCGCTAATCCGAGCTCGATCTGGCGACGGTAGCCGGGCGCGGTAAGGTTTGCCGAACCGAGGATGACGCGGGTGGACTTTTCCCACATCAACACGGCGACTTTGGCGTGGAGCAGCCCCCCATCAACCCGGCAACCCAGCACATCCCAAAGCAGGGAGGTGCGCTGCGCCGGTGCGCTACGATCGGCCAGCACGGTGACTTGAGTTTTCTGCAGCATCTCCTGCAGTTCGATACTGGCTACGATATCGTCGACGGAACCGCTGCCCTCGTTTACGCTGGAAACCTCCAAAAAGCGGGCGAGGCAGTTTTGCTCGAAAAACTCCGGCTCGAAAGCGAAGGTTGTGGCCAATATCGCGACTGGCTCGCCAGCGCCCGCGGGTTTCTGCCAGAAGTCCAGCAACGGTGTCGGGTTCATGCGGTCGCTACCAGAAATTGCCCTAGGGTAGTCAGCCGCATGGGGTGTACCCACACAGCATCGTCCAGGTTGCCACTCGCGTTCCGGTACGGAGTGCGGACCGTCAAGTCCCCCGCAATCTGATCGATCCAGCAGAGTTTTCCCTTGTCCGCCTGGACCTGCTGATGCCGTTCAATCAATGCATCGAAGAACTGAGCCGGTGTGAGCAAGCGGGTGAATAGACGGAACGCGATGGCTGCTTCGTGGGCAAGCCCCACATCGCCGAGCTCTGCGACGGACTCCATCGCGCGCTTGGTCAAACCTTCGATCCGCGGTGCGAGTTCCGTGAGCCCAGGCGTGCGCAGCGCTTCCGAAGGACTGATTACCGCACCCTGTTGCTGTACAGTGTAAGTAATGAACCGCCGCCACACGTTGTCCAAGGCAGTGGCGGCCTCCTCGTAGTCAATGGCCGCCTGTAGGGCGCGCCGAGTCAACACGCTACATCCTGGAAGCAGCTGCAAGGCGAGTTCGCGTTGTGCCACGCCCTCGGCAGGGGGACTGGTGAGGAGCCTAGCGGCGAGCTCGTTGCGGATCTCATGCGCTCCACTGGTGATGAAGCCCCGAAGCACCCGCTTCTCATTGGTGCGAGCATCCCGCGGAGCGAGGTACTCTGCCAAGTCACGCAGAAGCTTTCCCGTGGATGGGGCGGCGCATTCCGCCGCCTCCAGGGTCCGCCTGCAGGCCTCTGCAATTTCAGATCTAAGACGCCCCCCGGGGGTGTCCAGAATTCCAGACACGTACCCACTGAGGCCGAAGTCGCTCTCCCAGGCCTCGACTAATAAGGCGGAGTTGGCTCCGGGCCGATCATCCATCGTGAGCACGCCGGCGTCGCGCGAGAAAGGGCGGTAGACACCGGTGAAGCCAAATACACGAGGGCCGTTAAGATAGGTGCGTCGGCTCAGGCGCTGGTCCGCCGCCTTTGCGCGTGCCGCTTTCACATTGCCGGGAAGGCCTTGTGTGCGGCCGTTGCCCGGATTTCTCACCATCGCTTCGACGACAAGCCACTCGAACGCCAGGTCAACAGTCGTCTTCCCCTGGTCGGCCGTGACCTCATGCAGTGTCTGGTATGCGATCGCGCCAACCGCTGAAAGCGTGACGAAACGTGGTTGACTCATCCGCGCCCGGAGTCCGGGCACCAATGAGTCGGATATGCGTTCCGCTATCGCTGCGAGGCCCAACGGATCGAGCCCCCCTTCACCGACGGCACCTGGATCATACGCCGACAGGCGAGGAAGCTGATCTAGCAATGACACGCCTGGCTCCCCCAATGCATTTGATTCATTGTGAGTGTTTCTGGCACGCAGAAAGTGACTGGGAGCCAGGAAGGGGCCATTGAAACCGCTGCTCAAGCCCGGAAGACATGAACTCTGTGATACCGAAGATACTCGCGATGTCCGGGCAGAACGAACCTAAGCTGCGGAAGCTCGTCGAGTCTTAAGAACTGTCGTGCGCCGGCAGTAATGCCTGAAGAAATTATGGTCTGGCCCTCCTCACCGAAAGCGATGAAACCCTGGTCGAACAGGGCGTCGAACTGCACTGCCAATAGAAGGCCGTTGAATGGGTCAAGCCGTTCGTCGTCGCGAGAGCCCGCCCACGGTTTGGCGTGGCTAGCCCGCAGTAGAGCCACCGGAACTGCGACGCCAGACAGGGCGCAGCGGCCGTCCCACAATTCCATCAAGGCCTCGCGAAATACGTCCTGGCCGATGCGCTGCCGAACCTCGCGCGTTCGCTCGGTCTCGGGTATCGCCGCGAGACGCGATTCCAACTTTGCCGAAAGCGCGGCCGCAGGATGCGTTTGCAGGGAATGCAGCATGCGCAGCCCCTGGTATAGCTGGACAGGGCTACTGGCAACGCCCACACTGGTCATGCCGACGGGAGGCGTACAAGCAGCCGCTTCCAGTCCGATCTGCTGGATCAGCCGGGGCTCCGGAACGGCTAAAATGGCCCCCGCTGCAACAGACTGGACGGCTAGTTTCACAGACGAGCCGCTGACTCGCGCGACGAACCATCCGTCGCTGGTTTCCTCAATCAAGTCGTAGCCCGTATCGGCCAATGCCTTGGTCACGAGAACGGGCAGGCCCATTACAGATCTCGCCGCAACAGGCGTTCGGACGCAGGTAACCCCCGAAGCGTCAACGCGAGCCACGGCTTCTGAGCGTAGTTCTTGGGCGGCTCGGTTGTTGTGGTCACAATGTACTGAAACAGCGGCGACGTGCTGGCCGACTCCAGTTCGTGCGCGAGATGAAACAGCCCGTGATACAGCGAAAGCCCAAGATCCGCTTCGCGCGGGCTATCGTGGATGAGCAGCGCCGGAACCTTGGTCAGGCCCTCCATGCTCAGGCACAACGCCGCCAAATCGAATGCGACGACCTTCAACGAATCAATGGCGGACGTTGAACGATCGCCGCCCATCTGAACGCGCAGTCCGAGCCCCTTACCGGTTAGCTCAACCTCGCCCCTGGCTTCGACACCAACCAGCCGACGCACGATCGGATCGAACTTGTCCTGAAGGCGCGAAAAAGCGGCGGCATTCTGATGCAATAGGCGACCGATCCCTTCACTACGTTGCTCAAGATCAGACAGAGTTCGATGGAGTTGATCTTCAGCCGTCTGCCTTTGCCCGAGAAGCCCGGCGAGCCTCTCGACGTCATCCAGCAGTCGCTGTGCGGCGTACCAGTCCTTATGTCTCTGCGCGCGTAGTTGATCCAGTCTGCGGTAGTGCTGCTCCTTCCTCTCCGCGTCTTGCTTCGCCAGCGCAAGTTCCGGATTGAGCCGTTCGAGACCGGCTTTTACCTGACGCAGGTTCTCTTTTTCGTCCTCCACGCTCTTCTTGCGGGCGGCGAACCGCTCGCGGCACGCCTCGGCATCAGGGATTTTGTCCGAAAGCCCGCACTGGGTGGCGAGCACTCGGCTGACGGGTACATTGCAGATTGGACAGGGATAGTTCTCAGCCTCCTGAATCGCATATGCGAGACCTGGGAACTCACGCTCGATGAAGGCCACACTCTGCTCATGGACGGGGCGCAAAGCCTCCAGCTTGCCGACCTCAGCGGCAACCTCGGCCAAACGGGCCTGCGCCAGTTCGTTCGCCACACGTGCAGCATCGAAATCGGCGGCACTTTCTCGTTCCGTTGCCGCGGTCATGTCCGACAATCGCTTCAGGGCTGCGCCCCTCAGAATCGCGATGCCCATTTCACCTTCGATCAGCTCCGGATTCGTCACGCCCAGCGCATCCAGCAGCTGCTGCCGCAGCTTGCGGATTTCCCAGTTTCGGTGACCCAGCTCCTGCTCGTGCCGCTGTTTCTGCTCGTTGAGCTGGGCAAGCTGTAGTCGCAGCGCCTGCTCCGCCGGGTCGATTGCGTTGAGAAACGCACGCAGGGTCTCCAGCTTTTCCGTACGGTTCAGGCCCCGCGCCGGAGATTCCGAATCGGAGAAAGAGGATCGCCAATCCAGTACGTGGTCGAACCGGCACTCCTGATCGCGGCTCAGCCAGGCCAGGGCGATCTGCCAAGCACGATGGTTTGGATTCTCGCCAGCGACCAGGCGCTTAACCCCCGGTGTCAGGATCGCGTCCTCAACCGCGTTCAGCAGCCCATCCAGTCCCGTCGCCGGAACGTCGCCGACAATAAGTTCTTCAAGCTTGCCGTCCTGAACGGCATAGTGTTTCCGGCGGATGCCCAGCGGCCGCAGAACGGCCCAAGACTTTCCGTCCAGAACAATTTCCGCGCCGACCCAAGCTTCGGGGAGCGCCGTGCCGATGCTGTCGCGCTGTTCGTCTGGAGCAAACTGATCCTCACCCAGGCAGTAGCGCAGAAGCCTGCACAGCAGGGTCTTGCCGCCACCGTGGCCGATGCCGCTGTCGTCTGGGGTCCAGACGATGTTGAGGCCCGGGCGCAGAGCAATGTCCTGAAGAGGCGTGTCTCCGGGCCTTTCCCAGATGACGACGCGTCGAATCCAGAGGCGCGGTTCCCGCGCGCCCGCAGGCGGCGCAACCATCAGCGTCGGCTGGAACAGTTCAGGCTGCCGCATAGATCCACTGCTCCGCGTCGACCGGCAGCTGGCGGATCACGCCGTCGAGGCTCTGTGCCTGCTGCTGGACAAAGGAAAGCACGACCTGCGCGCGACCATCGGGCCATCCCCTGGTGGGGAAAGCATCGAGACCGGCGCCCGGCGCCCACGTGCCCGCGCGGGTGTCCTCCACCAAGTAGCCGTTGGCCTGCGCAAAACGTACTGCCGCGCCCCAGTGACCGCTCGCGCTTGAAGTGATACCCGTGACATTCGCCGACAGCGGTACCGCCTCGTCACCCACTACACGCCGCCATTCCGAAGCCTGCCTCTCATCGAGCAAGGGCGTAAGCAAGCGTGGCGTCAGCGCCAACACAGCCGCCAGACGCACCTGCCGGGCGGGCAACGGTCGATCCAGGGCTTTCAGCAGCGCAACCATCATGGCGCCCACTTCCGCATGATCGTTTTGACGTGGCCGCTCCCAGGCGCCACCCGGCAAGCTCGACAACGCCACGACAGGGCGCGGCGGTTCCGCGCGAACCGGCGCTGGTACCGGCGCCGCTGCGGCACCCTGCCGAAACGCGCTCAGCACGAGATGCTGAGTGCGATAGTGGACATAGTCACGGATTCTGTCGCCCTGTTGAGCCACCAGCCGGAGCGAAGGCCCGGAGGACTCCCGGAATTCGCCGTACTGGCGCAGTTCGTAGTCCCTGAGTACGCGGAACGTCTCGCTGGGGTAGTCCTCGCCCATTACATCTGCTGGATCGAGGATGTAACGCAGTTCGTTCTCGTCGAGGCCGTAGAGATGGGCGTAGTAGGCGTCCAGCTCAGCACGCACCCGCGCGCGGCGGTCTGAGTTCCAGAGGAAAGGAGTGCCCGTGTACCCGAGATCGGCGGCCCAGGGGGCAAGATCGTGGGCTGTGTATGTCAATTCCAGGACGCGCGGGACGATGAAGTCTAGGTCCGCCTTGGTGTAGCAGTCGGGCGGCAGAATCGGAAATTGCTTCATGTAGAAGTAATTCAACGTCGTACCACCGATTTTCTGGCGCGCGACGAAATCCAGCACAAGGCTGGACAAATTCGCCAGCAAGGCGGCAGCATGCCGAGCCGAAATTCTTGAAGCGAACATGAACAAGGGAATCTTGTTCCCAACCCCCACCCTCGGAATTACCGACGCAATCACAGTGCGTTCGTTGGTAGCGTTGGTAATGTCGCGCCATCCCATCAGCCAACGCGGACTGCGGCGATCCATCCAGATGTCCAACTCGGCGTGCAGCGCCCGTTCGCGCGCCTCGTCGGGTGCTTGGGCGAAGATGGATTTCAGGGTCGCCAGCTCATCGTCACTCAAGGGCACATCGATGTCTTGCTGTGCCCACTTGGCGAACTCGGTGATGGCCTTCTTACGCATGATCTTGGCTTCGCGCAGCGCGGCGGCGCAGACGGGATAGTCGGCGCCGAGACGACGCTCAACCTCTGGTGCGCGTAGCTTCTGCCCGTCGCTGAAACTGCCATCTGCTTGCGGTTTCCCGGCCACCCGGCGAAATAGCTCGCCGGCGATCCACGCCGCCACCACCAGCCACAACGCCTGCCTGGCCTCGCTTCTCACCGCTACATCTTCCACTTTGTGGAGCGCGAGCCAGTTCTTTCGTACCGATGACGGCACGCGGGCGATGCGCGCCAGGACTTCTCGCTCTTCCACCCAATAGCGTGGACGAAGGATGAAGCCCGGGTCGGCTTTCTGAGCATCGCTTACGTCCGCCGTCTCGGGATCGTCCGAGCCACGCGCCGCTTCCACGTAACTCGCCCAGCGGTGGTCGAACTGGTGAATCATCTTGGCTTCGTACAGCGGCAGCGCCGAATTGACGGATTGCTCCGGCCGCGTCAGGAACAGGCCGCTGTCGTTGGACATGTGGAAGATAGTCTGAAAGCGAATGCTCCAAGGGTTCAGTTCCTGCTCGATAACTTCGCCTGTCTCGTCCTTCACCTCCTCCCGTATCAGCACCGGCGTCTTCCGATACAACTTCTTGGTCAGCTCGGCATCGCGCTGGCTGCGGAACACGGGACAGGTGCGTGTGTTGGGGTTGATGAGCGCAAACTCTTCCCGAGTCAGCGTGAACTGGCGGCGGAGATCGGCCAGTTCTTCCATACCAAGAATGTAGTGACGAAGGACAGCCGCACCCTCGACCTGTCCGATAGTGATCAACGCGAAGGGCGTGTCGGGATGCACGGAAGGAAAAATGCGCTTCGCGTTATCAAAGCCGATGAACGAGACGAGGAGCTTTGATTGAGTGACGTGTTGGAAAAAGCCCTTATACGTATCGTCCGTTCCGATGCCGGATTTAACGATGATGCCGGCTCGCCCGATTTGATTTCTGAGTCTGACGAATGTTTCTGCGAATAACGCATAGGTGTCCACATCACCGATGCCCGTCAACGGATAGCGCCCTCCTTCAGCATGCACAAAGCGGCTGGTTGCTTCGGCAATGCGCTTGGCCTGCTCGAATTCACAGTGCAGTGCTTGTTCCTGTGCGCTCGGTGGCTGATCGCTCTGTGGCTCGCCGTCGAGAGTCTGTTGCAGACGGCCCTGACGCAACCATTCAATGCGACGCACGCGCTCAGCTTTATTGATCGCTTCTGCGACCAGTGGGTTACGCGCCGCGAAGAATTCTTCCTCCTGCAGCTTGATGCGTTCCCACGGCGGATTGCCGAGCATTACGGCAAAACCGGACTGCTGGGCGATGTGAGGAAATGCCACCCACCAGTGCAGCACGTTTGCCTGTGCGCAAGCTGCGCGCGCGGAGGATTCTACACGCCCCAGTGAGGGCTCCAATTCATTGTTCGCAACAGCCCAGAGATGCCTGGAGCTAGGCAATTCCTCTTTATGATCGGCGGTCTTGGGTAGGAGAAAGGCCCCCACGTACAGATCCGCGAGGCGCGCAAGTCGGCTTGCAGCGGCATCGCCGCGCGCGGCTTGCCAAGCGTCCTGCTTGGCAGCGTAGGCGGTCAAGTCATCGTCCCCGAGTTGTTCGACGGCAGCAGTGCGCTCAGCCAGATGCTCGGCGCGGAACAGATCGCCAGCAGACAGCGCGCGCCGCCAGCTTTCTCGTTCTCGCTTGTTTTGTTTTTTCGCCTCGCTCGCCAGCTTCTTGTCGTCGCCGGTGAGCACCTCGAAGGCATCATCTGGCAGGCCACGATCCAAAATAGAAGGATCGAGAACGCCGAGCAACGCGTCACCACATTGCAGATGGTGGTCCAGGAAGCCCAGCGATTTGTCGGGCGTCATCGCTTCCAGCCACAGCGACATTCGCGCCAGTTCCAGCGCCATCGGGTTGAGGTCCACGCCGTAAATGCAGTGCGTGATGACATCGCGCAGGGCGTGGCGGTAGTCGTCACCGCTGGGCGTGCCCTGCGCGCGCAGTTGCGCCAGACGGCTGGCCAGACGGCGTGCGGCAGCGAGCAGGAAGTGGCCGCTGCCGCAGGCTGGATCGCAAACAGTGATGGACATCAACGCGGCCTGCGGATCGGCGGCACCACCGATGCGCCGTTGAATGACCGGTTCCAGCGCGGAATTCAGCAGCTCCTGCACCAGCGGGTCGGGCGTGTAGTAGCTGCCACTGGTCTTGCGGGCGTTGCCCTTGGTTTCCGCGCCCTTGGCAAACGTAAAGCGGCGCGCCTCAGCGGTAATCGTGGGCACCAGTTCCAGTAGGCTTTCATAGATGCTGCCCAGTTCTTCCGGCCCCATGTCGCGCCAGTTGATGCGCGTAAGGCTGCCGGCGCTGTGCATCCAGGCGAGCTTGGCGACTGCCGCGAGCAGCGCGCGGTTGCCGAGCTGCGCGCTGTCAAGATCCGGGCACTGGTCAGCTGCGAACAGTCCGCCCAACGCCGGCAGTGCCAGCAATGGCTGCCCGGAGGCCAGACCCGCGAAGACCGGGTTGAGGGCCTGCCACAGATCGGCATGGCGATCCCAGGCGCGACGGCGGCGTGCGCGTTCGCGCAGGCGGCGCAGGCTGTAGCCTTCCTCGTACAGCCGGATGGCCTGCGGGTCAGCGTCTTGGGGATGAAGCAGCCCGCGCTCCTCGATGGTCAGAAGGAAGATGAGCCGGTACACCAGCCGCAGCAGTTGCTGGTAGTAGCCGACGGGCGTGAGCGCGCCGCTGGCGAGGCGCTGGCGCAGGACAGTGTTGACGGCTTCAGACAGGAAGCCCTGCCCGAGAGCGAGCAAGGCCTCCTCCACGCCGCCGCGCAACTGCTCGCGGGCACGGGTGCCTTGCTCGCGGCTCGCGGCATACCAGGCTTCCAGCGCGCAGTGCTGAGGTAACTGCTCGCCGTTGCCAAAGCGGCTGGCCTGCATCAGCAGCCAAAGCAGTGAGAAATCGGCGAAGCGATCTTCCGCGAAGATGCGCTCCAGATCGGCCTCGATCCATGCCGGTCGCGTCAGACTGTAGTTGTCGCGCACCAGACGCAGGACGAGGCCGTTGCTGGCGATACCCCAAAGCGCCGTGTCCGCGGTGTTGAGGTAGTCCTGTAACAGACCGAAAGGGCTGCGCTGGCGGCCCATGTCGCCGAACACACGGTCACGGTCCTCTAACCGCAAGGTACAGGCGGCGATGACTACCGGCAGCCTCCTGCCACAGGCAATGGCGCTCAGCGGATAGCTACGCTCTCCAATGACTTCAGGTTCGGTAGCGACAACCAGGTCCGTCACGCCAAAGACTTCGCGCAGAAGGTTGACGACGAAGCGAGACGTCAGCGCACGGGGATCGGTCGCTGAAGCACGGGCGGCGGAGAAGTCCTTCCAGTGCGCATCGGCGATGCGCCAGTACCGGCCCAGCTCGTCGCGCAGGTTCAAACCCTTGGGGATACCGTAATCGGTTGCGGACTGATGCGGCGCTTGTAGTCCAGCAACCTTGGCCAGCCATTCGGCTGGCAGCAGGCCGCCTTCGATCGCAATGGCATCAAATTCCAGAGCGGCGTCGTTGCGACGGCGGCTCATGCCGAGGCTCCCGGCATGAGCACATAGGCGGCAATCACGTCTACTGGTTTTAGCGCGCGCACTTCGTAGCGGCCGCGCGCATCGGCTGCCTCGCGGACGCGGCGATGGTCGGCGAGGAGGCGTTCGGCCTGGGCGTCGGCAAGCCGTTCGAGCAGCGGCTGGCGCTCTTGAATCGTGCTCAGCAGGGTTTGCATTTCGCGCTGGCGCACCGGGTCAGGCAGGTTGCCCTGGGCCGGGGCTTCCAGCCAGGCGAGCAGCTGGTCACCCTGCACTTCGGCGGGATCGGTACGGCCTTGCCAGGCTACCGGCAAAGCTTCTTCGACCAGGAGCGTGCGGCTGCGACCGGACCGAGTGGCAGTGAGCTGATGTCGCATGCGCAACAAAAGAACGGACGTAATGCTCTTGACGGCCGGGCTGCGCCATACGCCGATGCGGCCCAGCATCGCAAGTTGCTGGCCGTCATGCGCCTCGCCGCTGAGCACGCGCTCCAGCAATTCGTCCGCGAGCGTCGCGATTAGTGGATGGCTGCGATGGACAAAGCGAGTACGTGGCGCGGGCGGCTGGGAAAAGTCGATGCGCAAATCATGCTCGATGCCTTCGCTGGCTAGGCGCTCGCGCAGCAGCGCCGGCAACGCGCTGACGGGCACGGTCGCTCCGCGTGCGTGGAAGGTCAGAGCTGCACCGAGCCTGGCCATCGCCTGCGTTGCGAACCGCTTCACATCGTCGCCACTACCGAGCACGGCGCGCATACGCTCCCACTCCGGCAGCACGTCGGCCGGGCGTAGGCGTCGCTGCGCGAAGACCGTGCGATTCTTCTTGGCCTTTTCGGCGAGGTCGGTCCAGCGCAGATCGAGCGCCTTGCTCTCTTCGTAGTGCTCAAAGTCGAAAGCTTGTTGGGGGCCGCGCTCGCTGCGTAGCATGACCGCCTTCATCAAAGCTTGGGTCAACGTGTGATCGTCGTCCGGCAGGGGGACGGGCACGCCCAGTTCCTGTCGGATTTTTTCTGCCTTGCGCAGAATGACTTGCAAGACGGCTCCGTCCACGGGGTTGTTGGCGCCATAAATCAACGTGGCGCGAACCTTCGGACTAGGTTGGTTGAAGCGATCCACGCGGCCTTCGCGCTGATCATGTCGGGTGGGATTCCACGACAAATCGTAGTGGACGACCGCGTCGAAGGATTCCTGCAGATTGACGCCTTCCGAAAGGCAGTCCGTGGCAATCAGCAGATGGCGCTCAGTCTCGCCCAGCGCCTCGACCCGACGTTCGCGCTCCTCAGCGGGGTATTCGCCGGTGACGCTGTCCACTGTGACGCCACGGAACTTGCTTTCCAAATGCTGGCGTAGATAGTGCGCGGTAGCGATATACCGGCAGAAAACGACCGGATTGAAGCCATCGTCGATCAGTTGCTTGAGGTGGCCGGTGAGTAGGCGCAGCTTGGGGTCACCCGCCTCCCCCATAAGTGCTTCCGCCTGTGCGAGCAGTCCTCGCAGCGAGGGATCGCCCGTGTCTGCCGCAGGTGCTACATCGTCCTCACTCAGCTGATCCTCGGCCCCGTCGAACAGCGGGCCAACCACGTCTTCCGGTGACACCTCTACCAGCTCAGCACGGAGCCGCGTGCGTAGAGCCTGAACGGCGGCGGCCGGGCTGCTCGCGACGCAACGCATCAGGGCCAGCGTGCCCCAGAAGTTCAAGCGCTGGTGGCGTTCGTCGTCGCGCGCGCGCTGGACGACCTCCCTGCAGTAGTCGAGTACCGCTTGAAAGAAGCTGTCCCACTGACCGCCCAGCTTATAAGTGATTTCCGTCGTTTCACGCTGCGGAAAGATTTTGCCGTCGTGCCACTCGTCGATGTCCGGGCGGCGGCGCTGGACGAAATGCTGAGCGAGTTGTTCCCGCAGTTTTTCTTTGGTGTCGCCGGCCACCGTCGCCAGCGCGGCGAAATCCTGCCTGAGCAGGCCGAGCAGGCTATGAAAGGCGTTCTGATCACCGCTGTGTGGCGTGGCGGTGAGCAGCACGAGATGGCGCTCGGCATCCGCCGTCAGTGCGCGAAGCAGTTCGAAGCGTTGCTGGCGGTTCTGTCCGGCACTGACGCAGGTATGCGCCTCGTCGACAATCACGAATTCGGGACAAGCGCGGATGAAGTCGTGGCGGTGACGCTCGGACTTGATGTAGTCGAGGCTCACGACGGTGATCGGATGGACGCGGAACAGGGACTCCCCGACCGGGATTCCGCGCTCAAGACGGGCGGCGCTGCTCGCGGTGACCGCGACCGCGTGCAAATGGAAACGATCGTTGAGTTCGCGCACCCATTGCTCGACCAAATGCGGCGGGCACAGCACGGTCATGCGCTGAATCTCACCGCGATCGTGCAGCTCGCGCGCGATCAGCGCCGCTTCGATGGTCTTACCGATTCCGACATCGTCGGCGATCAGGAGTCGTACCGGATCCAGGCGCAGCGCCATCAGCAAGGGCACGAGCTGGTAGGTACGCGGCTCGACCGCGATGTTGCCGAAACAGCGGAATGGCCCGGCGCCGCGCCGCAGCGCCATGCGCAGCGCGTCTGAGAGCAAGACTGCCTCGCTCTGGCTGCCTTCCTGCGCCACATCTGGCAGTGGGAAATGCGCTGACTCGATACCGGATTCGAGTTCCGTGTGGATCAGCGCACTCTCGTCTTCGCTCCCCGACAAGGGACGCAGGCGCAGAAGGGGCGGCACGCTACCGGGCTGGACAATCCATTCGCGTCCCCGCACGCGTATCAGGGAACCGGGTGTGTAGTGGGACACTGCAGTGTTCATTGAGCTTCCGTCAGAGTCCCAGAAGCCGAGTCAGGCGCTGGAATAGCGGAGCCCAGGCGTTTGCATCGGCGGGGAAGCGAACAAAGGTGTAGCCCCGGTCCTCCCAAGCCGCCTGAAGGTCTCGACCAACGTCGGGCAACGCGACCGCAATGTAATGGTCCGGCCAGTGGAGCAGTTCGACGCCGTCAATACGTACGGTTGCCGTTGGCGGGGCTCCGGGCAGATGCTGTGCTGCTGCGTGCTGCCACTGGCCCGCCCAACCAGGAGCCAGTTCCGGCCCAGGTGGAAGTTCGGGGCTTTCGGGCTCCGCGCCGAGTTGGGTCTCGATCTGCGCCAAGCGCCACAGGATGCGCCTTGCTTGTTCGTCCTGACGGTGGATCGCTTCATGATCGGGCTGGTTGTAATACGAAAGGAGGCATCGGTAGCAGCCCGCCACGCAGTGCGTGTCGGCCTGGTCGCGGACGTCATCGAGGGCAGGCCATGGTTGGGCTGGATCGGTAGGCACGTCGTAGTGCATGACCCGCAATGCCTGCCGCGCCACCTGCGCGAGGGCCTGCGGATCGTTGACGAGCCGGGTGAGCACGCCCGCACCACCTTCGGTAGCTTCGTAGAACAGCACACCGGTTCGATTCTTGA
This sequence comes from Verrucomicrobiota bacterium, assembly GCA_903970595.1. Lineage (GTDB taxonomy): Bacteria > Pseudomonadota > Gammaproteobacteria > Nevskiales > Nevskiaceae > Nevskia. The sequence goes on along the minus strand of CAJCJI010000452.1, from coordinate 5,302 downwards.
CATCAGGCAACGCCTCGGCCAAGAGCTCAGCCTCTTCGAGCTGGTAGGTCGCCTCGATGCCGCGCTTGAGCGCGTGCTGCAAGGTCGCCAGCGTGGTGGCGGACCACTGACCGTGTTGTTGCAACAGCAGAGCGTTCTTGTGGTCCTGGACGAAGGGAACCACACGTTGCGGCGGCAGATGATCCGGGTCGTTGCCACCATTGCCATTGCCGTCGTCGTCATCCGCTTCTTCCTTCACCCACCAGCCTGTACGCGGATTTATGAAAAATCCAAGCTGGCCTGGGCGGCGGCGGCGCAGCCCCATGTTGATCCGAGTGATCGTCGCGCCTGCACCGTAGCGCAGCGTCAGAATGTCGCCGTCGCCGTCATGCGCCTGCACGCCGCGCACATCAACGCGCCGATTGCGGATGGCCCACTCGAAAACGGTTCGCAGTTCGAAAGCCTGGCGCTGACGCTCTTCATCGTTGGCTGTGATGCGCTCCGTGGGTTCAGTATCCACGTTTTCGATGCGGTAAAGACCGTTGATCGACGCGGCATCTGCAAGCGGCTGCGCACAGGAATGGCAATCGTTCCAGTGCTTGTCGAAGTGCGCGGCACCGCAATAGATACAGATGCGTGCGGCGCGCGTACTGAGGTTGCCCCCGGCCGTCGCCTGTTCGGCCGTGGACAACGCGATACGCGCGCGGACGACGCGATAAGCCCGCCCTTCGTGATAGACGAGGCTCCTTGGACCGAACTCGGAGAGTGCCAGAAAGCGCGGCCGCTGCAAGAATGTGTTGCCGCTGCGCACATCCAACCTGCCTGGGATGTAGGCCATCAGAGGCAGACGTGGGAAGTTGTAACCAGGAAGGAATCCCTCCGTTGCCAGGTAGCGGTAAGTGTAGAAGTCGCTTGAGAACGACTCACGTCCGTGAAGGAGCAAGTCGATCTGGTCGAGTGCCTGTCGCAGACGGCGCTTTGCATCTTCACGTTCGCGCCGGTCGGTGATCGAGTAGTTGTCCAGAGTCGCCTGCGCCAGTTGCTTCTGCCGTTCAGCGGACGTGAACAGCGCCCGCCAGCGGTTGAACGCTCTGTTGAATGCATCGAGCACGGCCCCGATCACGGTTTGCGCATATGCCTCTGCGCCGGTGAACCAGGGCGCCCGCTCAGGTAAAAGCTGAGCTTCAACTTGCCGCAGGACGGCAACGGCGCGACGATTTGCCTCGACAGTAACAGCCTGCTGTGCGAGCGCGGCGATGATCGGTTCACTGACCGGTTGCTGCGGCAAAGCCGGATTGACGATGTTCGAGATGGATCCGTCGAGTTCATGGCGGCTCGCTGCCAGCCAGATCGCCTGCAGGTGGCTCTGGATCAAATCCTGGTTGGCCAGGTCTATGAGCGGCGGCTTGACGACGCCGTGGACCATCGCCGCGGGATCGCGGAAGAAATATTGGTCGTGGGGACTACGGGCGGCGCAGTACGTCACGACCAGCGCCGCTTGGCCACTACGTCCCGCACGACCCGCGCGCTGTACGTAATTTGCCGGCGTGGGCGGCACGTTGCGCAGATACACCGCATTGAGCGCGGAAATGTCCACGCCGAGTTCCATCGTCGGCGAGCAGAACATTACCGGCAGAAACCGATTCGGTTCGCCAAGCCTGCGGGCCGTGCCCAACAGTTCGCCTTCCTTCAAGCTTTCTGACTCTGGCTTGCCGAAGCGAAAGCGCGCCTCGCGCAGCCCGCGCAGCTCGCCATCCACTTGCGCGGTGTGCTCTCGCGCTTCTAGCCCAAACAGATAGCGGCTGTCCTGTCCCAGCATGTCGGCGACAGCGGTGTAGAGATTCCGGAAGAATTTGTTTGGACGCGCTCCCGGAGTTGCGCCTTCCCGGAATCGAATGCGCCCCGCATTGAAGCGGAATCCTGGAATATTGAACGGCGTGTTCTCGTCCCTGCGGATAAAGCCTCCGTTCTGCGCGGCGCGAATCATGGCCTCCAGCAGGTCTTGGTAGTCGTTGCGGCGTAGCGATGCCGCTTCCGGCTGGTCTCCCCACAGGCTGGAGTTGCGCAGAGCCTTGCCAAGGACGGTCTGCAAACCGCCACGAAGCACGAGCTCTTCGTCGCTGCCACGCAGCAGGTTGCGAGGCGGCGGTATTACGAACAGCCAGCGCCAGCCCAGAAGGCGCTCTTCCCGGCCGATGCTCCAGGGATCACGCAACAAGCGCAGCGCGTCGTCCTTGCACTGTTGAAGCCGCTGCGGGTCAAGGGCCGCCGCATCTACCGCGAGTCCCTTACGCATGTGGTCGAACAGGCAACGGTACACAGCTTCTCGTACCGCAGGCGTCGCGTCGCGCAACAATGCGGGCGCATCCCCGAATGCCGTGTTGTCGGCGCAGAAGCTGCCCAGGCCAACATACTCGGCTTGGAGGAGGCCTAGCTCTTCCAGATTTGGATTCGTGTACCGCCAACCCCGGCGCTGATCAAACCAAGTACGGTAGGCCAGCACGAAGCGCAGCGTCTCCTCGGCATCCGCGAGATCGCGTGCGATGGCCTGCGGATCCTGTATCCACTCGCGCCGATGACTTTCGGCGGGATCGCCATATGGAGGTTTATCGAAGCCCAGCGCTGCGCGCACAGCCGCACCGAGGCCGCTGTCGCTCAAACCGGCGGCCCCTCCCGATCTGAGCGCGCGATAGATGGCCCCGCGTAGCAGGCTCACGAAAGTAAAGTCGTTGAAATGGCCCGACTGCAAGGCAGCGTCTTGCCGATTGTCGGTGAATCCCAGCAACTTGCGCTTGTCTTTTGGAACTGCGCTATCCGCTCCATGCATCCAACGCAACGAGCTTGTCGTGAGGAGAGTTGAGGCCGAGCTACGCCCTTCGGCCGAAAGCGACCCCAGACGATTGTTGTCCTTGCCGAGAGCACCATGAACAGCACGACAGCGCAGGCAGTATCGGAATTTGCCAGGTAGGAACCAGGCAGGGTTTCCCGTTCCGAGCAAGCCGCCTGGATCGACGGAGAAGAGTTCCGCTGCAAGGTGCCGGTAGTCGCGCTTAAGGCGAGTCTCCCCACGATTCGTGGTTTCGATCCACATTTCAGGATAGTCCTCAGGGCGGCCCTCGAACTCCAGTGGATCTGTCGGATTCAGTGGCATCAGAAAGCCCAGTCGCTCTCCCTGTGCGTCATCGTCGTTACCGGCGTCAGCGCCATCGTCCGCCCGCACCTTGGGCATGTCATCAATGTCGCGGGCGAGGAGCTTTTGGCCGCTCTCGTCGCGGTTTAGTCGAACGGGGTGATACTCCTGCCCGCAGTCTCGACAGAAATGTGCCGCATACAAACGTTTGGTTGGATCGGCTGGGAGAAACTGCTGGCCTTCAAGTTCAACTGGGCGTCTACCCGGCACATCGAGAGTGGTGAACACCACGCCTGCGCCGCTGATGAACTGATGCAGGCGAAATGCGAAAAATGCCCGGTCAGAGCCACCTGGGCGACGATCGCCCTCCGGCGAGGCCGCCAACAGCAACAAGTCTCGCAGCGCCTTGCCGCTTGCGCCTTCGTCACGCCCGGATTCGTGCGCAAGCATTCGAGCGGCGTCCGCTACAGGACGAGGATGCGCGCGCGTCCACTTGCCGCCCGCCTCTCGGGTGATCCCGAGGCGCGTCTCGACCCAGATCGCGAGCGGATGGGTACGCAATTCCTGATCCGACATCGAAGGGCTGATTCCGGTGTCTATCGCCGCGCCGAGCAGAGAGCGAATTGAGTCGGCCGTTTCCGCTGGATCTGTGGCGCGATCAAGATCCTCCGTGATCACATTGAATGGCGAGATCGGCGTCGCAAATAGCGTGGACGCGACCTCAGCCACCTTCTGATTTCGATCTTCCTGGCTTCCGCCCGATGCCATCGTGGCCGAAGTCCCGACACACAGAAGCCGGTCGGGTGCGAGTCGCTCGCGAACGCGGCGCACCAGCATCGCCACATCCGCACCTTGGCGTCCACGATAGGTGTGCAGCTCATCCAGAACGAGGAACTGCAGCCCTGCGCAGTTGGCAATTACCTTACTGTCAGTCTCGTTCTGCCGCGTCATGAGCATTTCCAGCATCATGAAATTGGTCAGCAGAATGTCCGGCGGATTTTTCATGATCCGCGTACGCTCGTCGGAGCTCTCCTGGCCGGTGTATCGCGCGAACGAAACTCGACCATCCTCACCCAAGAATTTGATCAGTTCCTCGCGCTGGCTGTTGGCGAGGGCGTTCATTGGATAAATCACGATCGCACGCGTCCGCGGCGTGCCATCCAGCTTCTTGGCGCGCAGAACAGCGTCAACAATGGGGATGAAGAAGCACAGCGATTTGCCCGACCCGGTTCCCGTGGTAACCACGAAGCTCTCGTCCTTCGCAGCGAAGGCGATAGCCTGTTCCTGGTGTGTAAAAAGCTCGATAGGAAAGCATTCAGCCGTTGCGGGCAGAATGTCGCCGCGCGCGGCAAGCAGTGACGTGGAGCCACCGCGCTTGTAGCGCGGATTGATTTGGATCAACGGCTCGGGCCAGAAGCGATTGCTGTTGTAGGCAGCCTCAACCCCCGCACGAATATCGTCAGCAAGTATGGAGGTGAACGAACGAGCGAAGCTGCTGTAGTCAGTGACCAAGCACTCCCTGAGCTTAAATACATCCATCGATCTGCCCCCCCCAAATCGCGCTGGCGCCAAAATTAAGCTGTCGAGGCGGTAGAATCCCTATGTAATCGCGGGCCAGATAATCTTGCCCATGCTTCGGGTCACCCCGAGCTCTTGTCAGGGCTCAGTTCGTGTCGTTGCTTGGCTAAGTATTCCTCGGTCGCCCGCCGAACGACCCATGCCAACGACACCTTCTTGGTCGCGGCGAGACGCTCCAGCTCGACATAGTCGCCAGCTGGGAAACTGATTGAGGCCCTGACCGTTTCGGCTTCGATTTGTTTTCCGGCTCGATTTATTTTCATGGACACCAACTCCCGTATATTCACCACTTTACACCATCGTGGTGAGGGTCAGCTTATAGCCTGGATCAGTTAGCCGCAAATCCTAAATTTTTTCAGCCACATATATTTGATTTGAGTACGCCCTTGTGTGCTCGGACTTTTGAGTTTTTCGCAACCTCTACCCCTTAACGAAGCATGCATCCGCCTGGTCAGCGCTTAGCGCTGGCCGGGCGTTGTGCTTTTTGGAGACGACCTTGACTCAAACCATCCCAATCGGGCGGACGGAACCCTCCCGCAGGGCCCTCCGCCTGGTCAACACCCGCCACCTGGAGCGATCCGACTGGCTTGAAGTCCGCAAAACCGGCATCGGCGG
>CAJCJI010000451.1 GCA_903970595.1 Verrucomicrobiota bacterium | reverse complement strand
GGAGGGCGTAGCAGCCGAGTACATCCAGGCCCGCGCCGAGGAGAGCGGCCTGCCAGACGCCAGCTTCGACCTGATCACCGCCGGCCAGTGCTGGCACTGGTTCCAGCGTCCCCTGGCCGCCGCCGAGGCCTCGCGCCTGCTGCGGCCGGGCGGAGCCCTGCTCATCGCCCACTTCGACTGGCTGCCCCTGCCCGGCTCGGTGGTGGAAGCCACCGAGGCGCTGATCCTGCAGCACAACCCGGCTTGGCAGCTCGCCGGCGGCTGCGGCATCCACTGGCGCTGGTTCGCCGACCTGGCCCGGGCCGGCTTCATTGCGCTGGAGTCGTTCAGCTACGACCTGGATCAGCCTTACAGCCACGCGGCCTGGCGCGGCCGCATCCGCGCCAGCGCGGGGGTGGCGGCCTCGCTCGATGCAGCCGGCGTGGAGCGCTTCGACGCAGCGCACGCCGCGCTGCTGGCCGAGCGCTTTCCGCAGCCGGTCCTGAAGGTGCCACATCGGGTGTTTGCGCTGATCGGGCGCAAGCCCTATCGGTAGCCGAAGATCCGACTAGCTGGAGCGCAGCGCGGCCAGCACCGGCGCGGTATCCGGGCGTTGGCCGCGCCATAGCAGGAAGGATTCGGCCGCTTGCTCCACCAGCATGCCCATACCGTCGGCGCAGCGCGCGGCGCCTTGCCCGCGCGCCCAGCGCAGGAAGGGCTCGGCGGCGGGGCCATAGTTGAGGTCGTAGGCCAGGGCGCCGGGGGCGAACAGTTCTTCCGGCAGCCGCGGCACTTCGCCGCCATGGCCGGCGGAAGTGGCGTTGAGAATCAGGTCGTAGCGGTCGCCCTTGAGCGCGTAATGGGTACAGGGACGCACCAGCCCCAGCGTCTTGAACGCGGCCGCCAGTTCCTCCGGTTTCCAGGGATTGCGCCCGGAGATCACCAGCTCGGCCGGCTGCTGCGCCAGCAGGGGCTCGAGGATGCCGCGCGCCGCGCCGCCGGCGCCCAGCACCAGCACGCGCTTGCCGGCGATGGTCACGCCGAGATTGTGCAGCAGGTCGCGCACCAGCCCGATGCCGTCGGTATTGTCGCCGCGCCAGCCGGCGGCGGTGCGGATCAGGGTGTTGACCGCGCCGGCGCGTTCAGCGCGTTCGCCGAGCTCTTCGCACAGCACCACGGCCGCCGCCTTGTGCGGCAGGGTCAGGTTGAAGCCCAAATAGCCCGCAGCATGCAATTCCAGCAGCTTGTGCGCCAGCTGCTCCGGCGCGACCTCGATGGCCTTGTAGCTCAAGGCCGCGCCGCTCTGCGCGGCGAACAGGCCGTGGATGCGCGGCGAGCGGCTGTGGGCGACGGGCTGGCCGAGTACGGCGTAACAGTCCATTACTTCTCTTCAACCAGCCATTGCGCGGCTTGCTTGGCGAAGTAGGTGAGGATCATGTCGGCGCCGGCGCGGCGCAGGCACAGCAGCGACTCCATGATCACCTTGCGCTCGTCCAGCCAGCCGTTGCCGATGGCGGCGCGCAGCATGGAGTACTCGCCGCTGACCTGGTAGGCCGCCACCGGCACGCCGAAGCGATCCTTGACGCGGCGGATGATGTCCAGGTACGGCATGCCCGGCTTGACCATGACGATGTCGGCTCCTTCGTCGAGGTCGAGTTCGACCTCGCGCAGCGCCTCGTCGCTGTTGGCCGGGTCCATCTGGTAGGTGCGCTTGTCGCCCTTCAGTGCCACCTTGGTGCCGACCGCGTCGCGGAACGGTCCGTAGAAGGCGCTGGCGTACTTGGCGGCGTAGGACAGGATCAGGGCGTTCTTCTGGCCGTCGCGCTCCAGCACCTGGCGCACCGCGCCGACGCGCCCGTCCATCATGTCCGAGGGCGCCAGCACGTCGGCGCCGGCGCGGGCCAGCACCAGGGATTGCTTGCGCAGGGCTTCCACAGTGATGTCGTTGTCGACGTAGCCGGCGGCGTCGAGCACGCCGTCGTGGCCGTGGCTGGTGTAGGGATCGAGCGCAATGTCGACGATCACGCCCAGGCCCGGGCATTCGGCTTTCACGGCCTTGATGGCGCGCGGGATCAGGCCTTCCGGGTTGAGCGCTTCGCTGCCGTGCTCGTCCTTCAGCTCCGGCGGGATCACCGGAAACAGGGCCACCGCGGCGATGCCCAGGCGCTGCAAGGCGGCGCACTCCGCCACCAGCTTGTCCAGGTCCAGGCGCGTCTGGCCGGGCATCGAGGCGATGGGTCCTTGCAGCGCGCCTTCGGCCACGAACAGCGGCTGGATCAGCTGCGCCGGGGCCAGGCGGGTTTCGCGCACCAGGGCGCGGACGAATTCGGCGGCGCGCAGCCGGCGCGGGCGGGTATTGGGGAAGGAGGCGGTCACGGACGGGCTCGCGGGCGGGAAACCGCCCAATTATAGGGTGCCGCCCACCGCCCGGCGGATTTTGTGCGCCGTCCTGCAACCAAAATGCGTCTGCTACCGTACACGGCACTCGGACAAAGGCCTTGCTATGATCACTGCCCTTAAACGAGCTGCGCCTGAATAAAGCGACATGAGCTCCGCTGCAGCAGAACCCGAACGCCTCGCGCAATTGCTTGCCGCCGTCAGCGGCGGCGATCAGCGGGCGTTCGCCCAGCTTTACGAAAGCTGCAGCTCGCATCTGTTCGGGCTGCTGCTGCGTATTTTGCAGCGTAGGGATTGGGCCGAGGAGGCGCTGCAGGACTGTTTTCTCAAGGTCTGGCAGAAGTCCGAAACCTACGAGCCTGCGCGCGGCGCGCCGCTGACCTGGCTCTCCACCATCGCCCGCTACCGCGCGCTGGACCTGCTGCGCATGAAGCGGCCGGAAGTGGAGATGCCCGAGGAAGGCGAGGAGCCGCCGATGACGCTGGCCGATACCGGCCAGAATCCGCTGGACAGCGCCATCGAGGGCGAGGGTATCGGCAAGCTGCGGGACTGCATGCGCGGCCTGCAGGAAGAGCAGCGCAGGAGCGTGCTGCTGGCGTATTACGAAGGCTATACCCATCAGGAGCTGGCGCAGGAGATGGACGCGCCGCTGGGTACGGTGAAGAGTTGGGTGCGGCGCGGCCTGTCGCGCCTGCGTGAGTGTCTCGAAGCGGTCGGCGGTTCGATGGAGCGGGAATGAAGCTGCAGAGTGCCCAATTGCGCAGGATGCTGGCGGCCGAGTACGTACTCGGCACGCTGCACGGCGCGGCGCGCCGGCGCTTCGAACGCCTGGCGCGCGCCGATGCGGCGCTGCGCGCGGAGCAATATTTCTGGGAGTCGCATCTGGGGCGGCTGGCTACGGTGGTCAATCCGGTGACGCCGGCGCCCACCGTATGGATATCGCTGCAGCGGCGCATCGGCAGCGGCAACACCGTGCCGCTGCGCCGCCCGGTAAAGGAACAGCCCAAAGCGGTGCCGATGTGGCGCATCTGGGCCGGCATGGCCGCAGCCGCCGCGGTGGTCGCGGTGGTCATGCTGAGCCAGCGCGGCACTTTGCCGGAAGCGCCCGGCGGCCCGCAGGTGGCGCAGCAAGCCCCCGCGCCTGCCGCCCCGGCCTACGTTGCCCAGCTCAAGGTGCCGGACTCCACCATGCAATGGACCGTCAGCCTGTCGCCCGAGCGCGGCCAGATGACCGTGGCGGCGGCTGGCGACTACCCGCAGCTGGGCCAGCACAGCATGGAACTGTGGTGGATCTCGCCGCAGGGACCGGTGGCGATCGGCCTGCTGCCGGTGCAGGGCAAGGGCAGCATGCCGCTGCCCAAGGAGCTGACGGCGCAAGGCGGCATCACCCTGGCCGTGAGCCTGGAACCGCAGGGCGGCTCGCCCACCGGCAAGCCCACCGGGCCGGTGTTGACCTCGGGGCCGGCGACGCAGGCGGCGTAAGGCGCATTCGTAGGGCGGGCCTTGCCCGCCGGCTTTTTCCTCACATCGAGCAAAAGCGGCGGGCACGGCCCGCCCTACACCGCTTGCTGCTCCAGCCAGCCCAGCAAGTCGGCCGTGACCTGCTCGCGGCATTGCGGAATCTCGTTGAGCAGCTCATGGCGGCCGCCCGCGTAGATCTTGACGCTCACATCCTTCAAGCCGGCCGAGCGGTAGGCCTGCGCCAGCAGCTCCGGCCCCTTGGCACCTTCGCTGACGGCATCTTGGCCGCCTGCAATCAGCAGAACCGGCAGCGATTTCGGAATGCGCTGCAGCCGCCGCGGATCGCGCAGCGCGGCGCCCGCCTGCAGCAGGCTGGCCCAGAGCGAGGCGCTGCAGCGGAAACCGCAGAGCGGGTCGACGACGTATCGGTCCACCTCGGAGGGATCGCGCGACAGCCAGTCCGCGGGCGTCCTGGCGGGTGCGAACTTCTTGTTGAAAGCCTTGAACGACAGGGTTTCCGCCAGGGCGCTGGGGTGGCGCGGGCCGAGCAGGGCCGATTCCAGGCGCAGCAGCGCGGCGCCGGGCGCGCGCATCGGCCCCAGGCTGCCGCTGGTGGCGGAGAGAATCACGCCGGCCAGCCCCTCGCCCTGCTCCACGATGTGATGCTGGCTCAGGAACGAGCCCATGCTGTGCCCAAGCAGGAACAGCGGCAGGCCGGCCTGCTCCCGGCTCACCTGCAGGCGCACCCCTTGCAGCACATCCAGCGCGTAGCGCCAGCCGTCGCGGTCGGCGAAATGGCCGAGTTCGCCCGCGCTGCGTACGCTGCGGCCGTGACCGGGCCAGTCCAGCGCATACACCGCCCAGCCGGCGGCATTGAGCGCCTGGGCCAGGCGGGCGTAGCGCGCGCCGTGCTCGGCCATGCCGTGCGCCACCAGCAGTACGGCGCGCGGCGGCGCCGACGGCAGCCAGCGATACACGTGGATCGCCCGGCCGTCCGGCATCTGCAACTGGAAACCGTCGTCGCTCATGGGTAAGTTCCGGTGATCTGGGGCAGACTATAAATCAGGCCGAGGAGCACCCGATGACACAGACCGCACTGCTGGCGATCGACCAGGGCACCACCAGCACCCGCGCCATCGTTTTCGGGCTCGACGGCGCGCGCCTGGCGGTGGCACAGCGTGAGCTGCCGCAGGCCTACCCGCGGCCGGGCTGGGTGGAGCACGACGCGCTGCGCATCTGGGACGACGTGCTGGCCTGCGTGCGCGAGGCGCTGGCCGCCGCGCGGCTCAGGGCCGCGGACATCGCCTCCATCGGCATCACCAACCAGCGCGAGACCGCGCTGCTGTGGGAGCGCGCCAGCGGCCGGCCGATCCATCCGGCCATCGTCTGGCAGGACCGCCGCACGGCCGACTGGTGCCGTGCCAACGACAGCGCCGAGCGCGAGCGCTGGCTGCAGGCCAAGACCGGCCTGTTGCTCGACCCGTATTTCTCGGCGACCAAGATCGCCTGGATCCTGGATCACGTGGTGGGCGCCCGCGCCCGCTCCGAGCGCGGCGAACTGGCCTTCGGCACCATCGACAGCTGGCTGCTGTGGAAGCTCAGCGGCGGCCGCCTGCACCTGACCGATGCCAGCAATGCCTCGCGCACCCTGCTCTACAACCTGCACACGGGCGACTGGGATCCGCAGCTGCTGGAATTCTTCGGCGTACCGGCGGCGCTGCTGCCCGAGGTGCGCGACTGCGCCGCCGACTATGGCACCAGCGCACCGGACCTGTTCGGCGGTGCCATCCCCATCGGCGCCATGGTCGGCGACCAGCAGGGCGCCACCGTGGGCCAGGCCTGCTTCAAGCCGGGCATGATCAAGAGCACCTACGGCACCGGCTGCTTCCTGGTGCTCAACACCGGGGCGCAGCCGGCGCAGTCGCGCCACCGCCTACTCGGCACCGTGGGCTACCGCCTCGGCGGCGTCACCACCCACGCGCTGGAGGGCAGCATCTTCGTCGCCGGGGCGGCGGTGCAATGGCTGCGCGACGCCATGCGCCTGATCGGCGCGGCCGGCGAAAGCGAGGCGCTGGCGCGCTCCATCGCCGACACCCAGGGCGTGTACCTGGTGCCGGCCTTCACCGGCCTGGGCGCGCCCTACTGGGACCCGGAGGCACGCGGCGCCATCTTCGGCCTGACCCGCGATTCCGGCATCGCCCAGATCGTGCGCGCGGCGCTGGAATCGGTGTGCTACCAGACGCGCGACCTGCTGGAAGCAATGCGCGAGGACGCCACGCCGCCGACCGAGCTGCGCGTGGACGGCGGCATGGCAGTGAACGACTGGCTGATGCAGTTCCTCAGCGACATCCTGCGCATCCCCGTGGTGCGGCCGCAGACCGTGGAAACCACCGCGCTGGGCGCGGCGCAGCTGGCCGGCCTGCAAGCCGGTGTTTACGCCTCGCTGGAGGAGATCGGCGCGCAGTGGCGCGTGGACCGGCGCTTCGAGCCGGCGCTGGACGCGGCGCGAGCGGATGCGCTGTACGCGGGGTGGGGCGAGGCGGTGTCGCGGGTGCGGCAGCGGTGAGGGTGCACACAAAGCACCGTAACCCGGCAAACGCACAGCCTTAGCCGGAGAGCGAGTTCAGCCGAGCGGTGCCCCCGGGTAGCGCTTCGCGCTTCCCGGGCTACATGGCTGCCCGCAGGACGCGAAACCGCCGGCCTCCCCGCAACTTGCGCAGGGTAGCGCGGGACGGTAAGGTCCTGCCCTGTGAAAATCGTCATCCTAGGGGCCGGCCAGGTCGGCACCACGCTCGCCGAAAACCTGGCCAACGAAGCCAACGACATCACCGTCGTGGATTCCGATGCGCAAGCCCTGGCCAACCTGCAGGAGCGGCTCGATATCCGCACCGTGCTGGGCCATGCGTCCTATCCGGAAACGCTGCGCCGCGCCCAAGCCAACGACGCGGACATGATCATCGCCGTCACCGACAGCGACGAGACCAACATTCTGGCCTGCCGCATCGCCCAGACCCTGTTCCACACGCCGACCAAGATCGCGCGGGTGCGGGCGGTCGATTACCTGAGCGAAGAGGACAAGCTGTTCCTGCCGGACGCGCTGTCGGTGGACATGCGCATCAGCCCGGAGCAGCTGGTCACCGATTCCATCGGCCTGCTGATCGAATACCCGGGTGCATTGCAGGTAGTGGA
>CAJCJI010000450.1 GCA_903970595.1 Verrucomicrobiota bacterium | reverse complement strand
ATGGATGCCGCAGATTCCATCGTCAGGCCATGGATGGCCTGTCGATGGAACCCGCCGCGGGCGAGAAGCGCAGGGGACCGATCAATCGTGTTAGCGATTGATCGGCGCAGACATCGGGGGCGGCGCTTCTTGCCTACTTCTTGGCGCTGCTGCCAAGAAGTAGGTCGCCGCAAGGCGAAATACTCTGGTCAGTCGCCAGGGAGGATACGGGCCGCGCGCCAGCGCGCTAGCAAACAATCAAACAGGCCAAGCCATCAGGCAGGAACAGCCGACAACACCCCCGCCATCTCAATCTCAATCCTCTCCAAATTAGGAATCAAAGCCTCCTGACTCGCCACCCGCACCCGCGAAAGAATCAACTCCCCATCCTGCGGCCGCGACTCCGCGGGCCGCAGCGCCGAGCGGTTGAGCGTGACCAGATGCGGATAGCCCTCGGTGAGGATGCCGTAGCGCCCCGCCGACAGCCGCGAACTGACCGAATTGATCACCGCGATGCGAGTGCGACGGCTCGGCGGTTCGGCGGCGCCGTTGTTGAGCAGTTCGAAGCGCGCGATCGGCAATTCGCGCCCCTGCCACGGCAGCAAGCCGGCAAACCACGGCGGCGAGCCGGACAGCAGCCGCAGGCCGTCCAGGGACACCACTTCCGCGACCGCCAGGTTGGGGAGCAGCAGGGTGTCGCTCTGCAGGGCGACGAGAACCGCGTACAGCTGTTGTGGCGCTCCGCTCATGAGGTTGCCTTTAATGCCGCCTGCGCATGTCTTTGACCTCGGCCAGCAGCTGGTCTTCCTGGTACGGTTTGATCAGATAACGATCCACCCCCAGCACGCGGGCGCGCTCGCGATGCTTCTCGCCGGAGCGCGAAGTGATCATGATGATCGGCACCGCGGCCAGGCGCGCATTGTTGCGGATGAAGGCGGCGACTTCGAAACCGTCGGCGCGCGGCATTTCGATATCCAGCAGTACGATCGCCGGGGTTTCGGTCTGCAGCATGGCGATGGCGTCGAGACCGTCCTTGGCCGTCACCACGCGGTAACCGTTGCGGCTGAGCAGGCGTTCCGCCACCCGGCGCATGGTGATGGAATCGTCCACCACCATGATGGTATCGGCCTTTTCCTCGGCCGCCGCGCTTTCGGCGCGGCCGGCGGCCTCCGCCAGCAAGGCGCGGCGCGAGCGCTCGGCCACCAGGGCGGCGACGTCGAGGATCAGCACCACGCGGCCGTCGGCCAGGATGGTGGCGCCGGCCACGCCGGCCACGCTGCTGACCTGCGGCCCGACCGCCTTGGACACGATTTCACGGGTACCGTGGAGTACATCGACGATCAGGGCGACGCGGCGCTCGGCGGCGCCCAGGCCCTCGCCCAGGCGCACCAGGATGGCGGTATAGGTGCGCGCGTCCGGATCGGGCGCGTGCGGCACGCCGATGTAGTCGCCCAGGTGGCGCACGCGGTAGCCGCGGCCGCCGTAGGCGAACAGCGGACCGTCGTCGCGCACGTAATCGCCCAGCTCGGCGCGCGGCACCCGCGCGATGCCTTCGATGCTGGGCAGCGGAATGGCGAAGGCCTCCGGGCCGGTGGCCACCAGCAGGGCCTGCGACACGGCCAGCGTCAACGGCAGGCGCAGGAGGAAACGGGTGCCCTTGCCGACCTCGGAGCGCAGTTCCAGCGTGCCGGCCAGCTGCTTGACCTCGCTCGCCACCACGTCCATGCCGATGCCGCGGCCGGCGTCCTGCGTGAGCCGCTTGGCGGTGGAGAAGCCGGGCTCGAAGATGAAGCGGGCCAGGTCGTCGTCGGACAGCTGCGCCTCCGCCACCATCATGCCGCGCTCGATGGCCTTGTGGCGGATCGCGGCGAAATCCAGGCCGCGCCCGTCGTCGGACAGTTCCACCAGCAGCTGCGCGCCTTCGCGCGACAGGCGCAGCTTGATCAGGCCCACCACCGGCTTGCCGGCGAGGGCGCGCTCCGCCGGGTCCTCGATGCCGTGGACCACGGCGTTGCGCAGCAGGTGCTCCAGCGGGGCGGTGATGCGTTCCAGCACGTGACGGTCGAGCTCGGCTTCCACCCCCTCGAACTGCGCCTCGGCCTGCCGGCCGTTTTCCTGCGCCGTCTGCCGCACCACGCGCAGCAGGCGCTGCACCTGGCGGGAGAAGGGCACCATCAGGGTGCCCATCAGGCCCTGCTGCACTTCGGTGGTGATGCGGCTCTGCTGCAGCAGCAGGGTGTCCGACTCGCTCACCGCGCCGTCCATCGTTCCCTGCAAGGACGACAAATCGCTGATCGACTCGGCCAGGGTGCGGGACAACTCCTGCATGCGCGAATAGCGGTCCATTTCCAGCGGATCGAAATCCTGACTGTACTGGTCGGGATGGGCGCCGAAGCCGCGCCCGCGCGCGGCGATCTGCGCTTCGGTCTCGATGTCGAGCATGCGCAGCTGCTCGCGCACGCGCGAGATGGTCTGCGACATTTCCGCCAGCTGCAGGCGCATGTTGGTGTTGCGCTCTTCCAGGCGCGAGCGGTAGATCGAAATCTCCCCGGCCTCGTTGAGCATCGCATCGAGCGCATCCACCGGCACGCGCGCGGTTTCCTTGCGGGCCAGCGCGTAGCCGCTCAGGTCTTCTTCGGAGCGCCAGAACAACTCCGGCGACCACTGCCCGGGAGCGGGGGCTGCCAGCGGCGCGGCCGCGGCCGGGGCCGCCGCCGGCTCGCCGGCTTCGGCGGTTTCCAGCGGGCTGACCAGCAGCTGGGCCTGGCCGCGGCGGATCTGGTCGTGCATCGCCTGCAGACGGTCGAGCTCGCCGCGCATCTGCTGGAAGGCTTCCGTATCGGGAAACTCGCCGGCGGCGATCAGCGCGTTGACGCGGGATTCGAGTTCGTGGACGACATCGCCCATGGCGTCGAGGCCGGCCATGCGCGCGCCGCCCTTGAGCGTGTGCAGCGCGCGCTGCACTTCGCGCACCGGCTCGCCGTCGTCGCCGTTCTGCCAGCCTTCAAAGCCGCTGTCCAGAAGTTCCAGCAACTCCGAGGCTTCGACCGCGAAGATATCGGTGATCTCGTCGTCGAGCGTGCGCTGCTGCGCTTCCGACATGTAGCCGGCGGGAAAATCCGGCTGCGGCTGCACCGGCGCGGGCGGCGGCGGCGAAGGCTGTTGCCGGTCCGGCAGCGTGAGGGCCGGCTGGGCCGGCTCCGGCTGAACTTGCGGCAGCTGAAACTCGGCTTCGGGCTGGAAGCGGATTTCCGGCTCCGGCTCAAGCCGCATTTCCGGTACCGTCTCAAGCTGAATTTCCGGTTCCGGCACAGACGCCACGGCCGCAGGCTCAGGCGCGGTTTGCGGCAGCGGCTCCGGCATGGCCTCAAGCAGGAGCGGAAACTCGCTCTCGCTGACTTCGATCAGCGGCAGCGGGGCCTCTTCGTGATCCGGGGCCGCGGCCGGTGTCACTATTTCGGGGATTATCCCGGGCGGCATCTCCAGCACCGGCATCTCGGGCGGCGGCGCGGGAGCAAAGACGATCGGCTCCTGCGGCGCCGGCCACTGCAGCTCGATCGGTGGCAGCGGCTCGGGCGCTGCCGGTTCCGGCAAGGCCTCAAGGAAGATTTCCTCGGCCTGCGGCAGATCGGCCGGCAATGGTGGCAGGGCGGCGGCTTCCGCAGCGTCAGGCGGCTCGGCCAGAACAGGAGCTTGCGCGGCGGGCTCGAAAGGCGCAGGGGGCGCTGGCGGTGCGGGGGGCACCTCCAGCACCGGCACCGCAAGCCGGCCCTGCACGGCGGCGATGGCTTCGAGCGCCGGACCGGCGTCCAGCGGCCGGCCGCGCTGCAGGTCGCCGATCAGCTGCTGCAGTTCGTCGAAACCCACGCCCAGCGGCGCCTGCAGTCCTGCCGGCGACTGCCGCGCGTCATCGGCAAACAGGCTTTCCAGATGATGGGCAACGGTGCCGATGGCGTCGGCGCCGGCGGTGCGCGCGCTGCCCTTGAGCGTGTGCAGGGCGCGCTTGATCTCGCTGGTGGCGTCGACATAAGCGGGGTCGCGGCGCCACACCTGCAGGTAGTGCTCCATCGACTCGAGCAGTTCTTCGGCCTCCGCGCCGAAAATCTCGAGCAGCTCCTCGTCGACCGGCACCTCCGTGGCGCCCATCGCGGCCAGCTCCGGCTCCAGCGGCCGCTCGACCGGCGGCGGGGTGGGCTCGGGCGGCGGCGGAACGTAGACCGGCGCGGTCGCCGGCGCCGGGTGCGGCAAGGCCTGCACGCGCGCGATCAAGGCCGCGTCGTCAAGCTGCTCGCCCTCGCGATAAGCGTCAAGCTGCTGGTAGAGGCCTTCGATGATTTCCAGCAGGGCGGTGAAGAAAGCGGCATCCGGGACCTGGCCGCCGCGCCACTCCGCCAGCCGTTCGCTCAAGGCCTGGCCGACGCGCATGATCGGCTCGCAGCCGGCGCGCGCGGCCAGGTCCGCGATGTCGGCAAAGCCGGTGCCCAGGTCGGCGGCGGCCGCGCGCTCCAGCTTGGCGCTGTCCGGCTGCGCCGCCCAGACGCGTGCCTGCTGTTCCAGCGCCTGCGCGGCGGTGAGGGCTTGCAGGCAGAACGCTTCGTCGAACGGCGGGCGCGGCGGGGGTGCCTCCACCGCCGGCGGAGCCGCGG
>CAJCJI010000449.1 GCA_903970595.1 Verrucomicrobiota bacterium | reverse complement strand
CCGCCGCTTTGATAGCGATCAAAGCGGCGGTAACAGGCCGTAAGACTATGCCTGACAGGCGCGCTGCAGTCCCCTGCCATTAGGAAGGGGGGCGAGGGATATCAACGGCGTCCGGCTTGACGGAGACCGGCCTTATGCCCGTTGTTCCCGCTGCCGATCGGGGCCTTGCCGGCTTTCCAGCGCAGCTGCGCCTACTTCCGGATCAGTTCGCCGCTGCCATAGATTTGCGAGTTGACCTGCGGCGCATCGCCATGCCAGCTCACATCGCCGCTGCCGTGGATGGTGACATCCAGCGATTTGGCGGCGCTGACCGCGGCGTCGCCGCTGCCGTCGATGCGCACCTGCACATCTTCTGCGTCCAGCCGGGCCAGCTTGGCGTCGCCGGAGCCCTCGATCACCAGGTGCAGGCTCTGCACACGGCCGCTGCCTTCGACGTCGCCGGAGCCCTCGATCTTCACGCCCAGCTTGCCGCCGGACAGGCCGCTGAGCCTGGCATCCCCGCTGCCCTGGATACCCAAGGCCGTCAGCCTGGGCAGGGTGACGTGCACCACGGTGTCATGCCGGCTGCTCCAGTTGCCCTTGCTGTCCACCACCAGCACCCCGTCCGCGACCTCGGTGCGGATGACGCCGAACAGGTTGTCGTCGGCTTCCACGCTCACGGCGGCCTTTGGGCCGATCGCCACATCCAGGTCGATGCTGCCCTTCGACTGGATCACCTCGAACGCTCCCACCGGCCGGGTTTCGGTCTTGATGACGCCCGAGCCCTGCAGCCTCGGACCCATCACCTCGCTCACGATGTCATGGAAGCTGTCGGCCGATGCGGGCCTGGCGCAGAGCAGGATCGCCGCGGCGAACAGGATGCGGCCTGAATGCCATTGATTCATGAGGTGCGGCCTTTGGAAACCGGAGTCGGCATGTCTTGGATGCGGCGAAACGCGTAAATGGATTAAACGATCATCCGGCAAGCTGCCGGCCTGCGTCTGTTGCATCCATTGTGCGAGCGACTCCGTAACGACTTTGCACGAGCGTTTTCGGTGCGACATGACATTAGTGGCGGCCAGGATGACAGCGGAACTTGAAATAGTTGATTCTTTCCGTGTTGCGTGCGGCGCTTGAGCGGTGTAGATTAAAAGTCAAGCGGCTTGGCTTGTCTTCAGGGATGGAGAAGATCGTTACCTCGCTCCCGCCGCCATCCAATAATCTTTTGCGTTCTAGGGAGTCACCATGATGTCACTTCGCAAGGCCGCGTTGGTCGCGGCGGCAGCAGTTGTGGGTGTGGTCTCGGGCGCGGTAAGTCCCCTGTCCCTGGCGCTGGGGCAGCCGGCGCTGTCCAGCAGTGCTTCGGTTGCACCGCAGCAAAGAATCCTGACGGGCATCGACGAATCCGACCTGGTGACGATCGCCGGCAATACGCGCGGCGAAGCCAACGCGCAGAATGACCGCGGCCGCGTCAATGACAGCCTGCCGATGGAACACATGCTGCTGCTGCTGCAGCGCTCGCCGGAGCAGGAAGCCGCGCTCAAGCAATACATCGACGACGAGACCAACCCCAAGTCGGCCAGTTTCCACAAGTGGCTGAAGGCCGCCGATTTCGGCAGCAAGTACGGCGTGGCCCAGACCGATCTGACCACGGTCGAGGGCTGGCTGCAGGGGCACGGCTTTACCGTGAATACGGCTTATCCGAACCGCATGGTGATCGACTTCTCCGGCACCGCCGGCCAGATCGCCCAGGCCTTCCACACCGAGATTCACAATCTCAGCGTCAATGGCGTGCCGCACATCGCCAACATGAGCGACCCGAAGATTCCGGCCGCCCTGGCGCCGGTCGTGGCGGGCGTGGCCTCGCTGCACAACTTCATGCCGCACACCAATTTCAAAACGAAGGCCGCCAACGGTCCCAAGCCGGATTACACCACCGGCAGCACCGACTTCCCCTACGTCGTGGTGCCGGCCGACCTGGCCACCATCTACAACCTCAATCCGCTGTACGCCGCCGGCATGACCGGCACCGGCCAGACCATCGTCGTGATCGAAGACACCGATGTCTACTCGGCCGCCGACTGGACCACTTTCCGTACCACGTTCGGGCTTACCTCCGCCTATCCCTCCGGTACGTTTACCACCGTACATCCGCCCTCCACCGGTACCAACAATTGCAGCGATCCCGGCGTCAACGGCGCTGAAAGCGAAGCTTCGCTGGACGCGCAATGGTCCAGCGCCGCGGCCCCGAACGCCGCCATCGAACTGGCTTCCTGCGCCGATTCGAGCACCACCTTCGGCGGTTTGCTGGCTCTGCAGAACCTGATCAACGCCAGCGGCACGCCGCCGAGCATCGTCAGCATCAGCTACGGCGAATGCGAAGCCTATAACGGCGCCACCCAAAACGCGCTGTACAGCAGTACCTACCAGCAGGCAGCCGGCGAAGGCGTTTCCCTGTTCGTCTCCTCCGGCGACGAGAGCTCGGTGAGTTGCGACGCCGACAAGGAAGTCGCAACCCACGGCACCGCCGCGAGCGGCTTCACCACTACGCCGTACAACGTATCGGTCGGCGGCACCGACTTCGGCGACGGCTACAACGGCACCTACACCACCTACTGGTCCCCGACCAACACCGCCACCTATGGTTCGGCACTGTCCTACATTCCGGAAATCCCCTGGAACGATTCCTGCGCCAGCCAGATTCTCGAAACCTACGAATACAACCATGGCGCGGTGGTCAACAACAACACCTATGGTCCCGGCAGCCTCTGCGCCCTCGGTGACTACCTGAGCACGGCCTCCGGCAGCGGCGCCCCCAGCACCTGCTACAGCGGCGCACCGACTACCGCCGGAGTGACCAGCGGCACCTGCGCCGGCCAGCCCAAGCCGTCCTGGCAGACAGGGTTCCTCGGCAATCCGTCCGACGGGGTGCGCGACATTCCCGACGTGTCCCTGTTCGCCTCCAACGGCTGGTGGGGTCACTACTACGTGTTCTGCGATTCCGATGGCGGTAGCTGTACTGGAGCGCCCAGCAGCTGGCCGGGCGCCGGCGGCACTTCCTTCGCCTCACCCATCCTGGCCGGCATGCAGGCCCTGGTGAACGAGAGCGCCGGCGGTGCGCAAGGCCTGCCCACCCCGGCGTACTACGCGCTTGCCGCTGCCGAATACGGCACCGGCGGCAGCACGTCCTGCAATTCCACCCTGGGCAATGCCACCGGCAAGTCCTGCGTGTTCTATGACGTCACCTATGGCGACATGAACGTCGACTGCCAGACGCTGATGTCCGGACCGACGACCGTGGGAACCTTCAACTGTTTCCAGGACGGTAAGGCCATCGGTGTGGGCTCGCTCACCGACACCGCGTTTGCGCCGACCTATGGCACCGCCACCGGTTGGGACTTCGCCACCGGCATCGGTACGGTCAATGCCTTCAACCTGGTGGCGGCCTATACCGGCGCCAGCGGCGTGACCGCCTCCGCGCCCACCGCGACCAGCGTAACCCTGAACTGGACTGCCCCGTATGATGCCGCCACCAGCTACAACGTCTACGCGGCCACCACCTCGGGCGGCGAAGGCAGCACCCCGCTGCTCACCGGTGTCACCGGCACCAGCGCCACGGTCAGCGGCCTTACCCCCGGGACCACCAATTATTTCCAGGTGACGGCGATCGATGCCAGCACGGGCGCCGAGAGCGTCAAGTCCGCGGAAATCAGCGCCACCACCAGCCCAATTGCGGCGCCGACCAATCTGGTCGTTACCGGCACGGCTGCGGGCTCGGTTTCGCTGAGCTGGACCGCTTCCCCCGGCGCCTACGATTACTACGTGTACTACGGCACCAGCCCCGGAAATGAAGTGACCAAGTACTTTGGCGCCCTGGCTCCTGCCACGACCGCCACAGTGACTGGCCTCGCCAGCGGCACCACCTACTACTTCCAGGTTAATGCCTACGTCCACAATACCGGAGTCACCAGCCCGGCTTCCAACGCTGTCAGCGCCACCACCCCGTTCACCACGGGACCGGCCGGCCTGACCGTGACCGGCACCGCGGCCGGGCAGGCGAGTTTGAGCTGGACGGCTTTGACCGGCTCCAGCGACTACTATGTGTACTACAGCACCACGCCCACCGGTGCAACCACCAAGAGCGCGGCGTTCGTGGGAACTACCGCCACGATCACCGGCCTCGCCGGCGACACTACGTATTACTTCACAGTGCAGGGGTACAGTCATACCATCGGCGCCAGTCCGTCTTCCAACCAGGTGAGTGCGGCCATCCCGTTCACCACCTTGCCGGCGCCGACCAACCTGGCAGTGACCAGCATTGGAACCGGCTCGGTTTCGCTGAGTTGGACCGGCTCGACGGGTGCCAGCGACTACTATGTGTACAGCACGCCCGCCGGCGGGAGCCCCGTCAAGAGCGCAGCGATCGTGGGTACCAGCGGCACCATTTCCGGCTTGGTCAGCGGCTTGGCGTACACCTTCTACGTTGAGGCCTATAGCCACGTCGAGGGAGTGTCCAGCACGCCTTCGAATACGGTCGGAGCGACGCCGCACTGATCGGGCAATAGGAACATCGGTCTGACGGGGCGGCAGGTATGCTGCCGCCCCCCAGACGGCTGGGCCAGGCACGTGCAGATATTGTGTCCTTCAGTCTGGCGGGATTCGGTCTGAAGTTCAGGTGCGGTAGCGCAGATTCGCGCTATTGCGTGACCAAGGTTAACGGTGTAGATTGAAAGTCAAGCGGCTTGGCTTGTCTTCAGGGAAGGAGAAGATCGTTACCTCGCTCCCGCCGCTACCCAATAATCGTTTGCGTTCTAGGGAGTCACCATGATGTCACTTCGCAAGGCCGCGTTGGTCGCGGCGGCAGCAGTTGTGGGTGTGGTCTCGGGCGCGGTAAGCCCCTTGTCCCTGGCACTGGGGCAGCCGGCTTTGTCCGGTAGCGCAGCGGTTGCGCCGCAGCAAAGAATCCTGACAGGCATCGACGAATCCAACCTTGTCACGATTGGCGGCAACACGCGCAGTGAAGCCAATGCGGACAACGACCGCGGCCGCGTCAGCGACAGCCTGCAGATGGAACATGTGCTGCTGCTGTTGCAGCGCTCGCCGGAGCAGGAAGCCGCGCTCAAGCAATACATCGACGACGAGACCAACCCCAAGTCGGCCAGTTTCCACAAGTGGCTGAAGGCCACCGAATTCGGCAGCAAGTACGGCGTGGCCCAGACCGACCTGACCACTGTCCAGGGCTGGCTGCAGGGGCACGGCTTGACCGTCAATACGGTGGGCCCCAGCGGCATGGTGATCGACTTCTCCGGCACCGCCGGCCAGATCGCCCAGACCTTCCACACCGAGATTCACAATCTCAGCGTCAATGGCGTGCCGCATATCGCCAACATGAGCGACCCGAAGATCCCGGCGGCCCTGGCGCCGGTCGTGGCCGGCGTGTCTGCGCTGCACAATTTCATGCCGCATACCAATTTCAAACGCAAGACGGCCAGCGTCACCAAGCCTGGTTACACCAACGGCACCGACTTCCCCTACCTCGTGGTGCCGGCTGACCTGGCCACCATCTACAACCTCAACCCGCTGTTCGCCGCCGGCATGACCGGCACGGGCCAGACCATCGTCGTCATCGAAGACACCGACGTCTACGCCGCCGCCGACTGGACCACCTTCCGCACCGAGTTCGGCCTGACCTCCGCCTATCCCTCGGGCAGCTTCACCACCGTGCACCCGCCCTCCAGCGGCACGGTCCCCTGCAACGATCCCGGCGTAAACGGCAACGAGGGCGAAGCCGCGCTCGATGCGCAATGGGCCAGCGCTTCGGCCCCCAATGCAGCCATCGAACTGGCCTCTTGCGCGGATACCACCACCACTTTCGGCGGCCTGCTGGCCCTGCATAACCTGATCGACAACTTCACCAATCCGCCGAGCATCATGAGCGTCAGCTACGGCGAATGCGAAGCCTATAACGGGGCCACCGAAAACGCGCTTTACAAGAATATCTTCCAGCAGGCGGCCGGCGAGGGTGTTTCCCTCTTCGTCTCGTCCGGCGACGAGAGCTCGGTGAGCTGCGATGCCGACCAGTCCACCGCTTCTCATGGTACCGGCGCGAGCGCCTTCACCACCACGCCGTATAACGTGTCGGTCGGCGGCACCGACTTCGGCGATGGCTACAACAACACGTACACCACCTACTGGGCGCCCACCAACACCGCCACCTTCGGCTCGGCGCTGTCCTATATCCCGGAGATTCCCTGGAACGACTCCTGCGCGAGCCAGATTCTCGCCAATTACTTTTTCGCCAACGGGTTTGATGGTGTCACCACCACGAATACCTATGGTCCGGGCAGCATCTGCGGACAGGGCTTGTATCTGAGCACGGCCTCCGGCAGTGGCGCCCCCAGCAACTGCTACAGCGGCGTGCCGACCAATGGCGGCGTGTCCAACGGCACCTGCGCCGGCCAGCCTAAGCCGTCCTGGCAGTCCGTGCTCGGCAACCCGGCCGACGGCGTGCGCGACATTCCCGACGTGTCCCTGTTCGCCTCCAACGGCTGGTGGGGCCACTACTATGTGTTCTGCGATTCGGATCCGAACGACGGTGGAAGCTGCAGCGGCCAGCCGGACACCTGGCCGGGTGCCGGCGGCACCTCCTTCGCTTCGCCCATCATGGCCGGCATGCAAGCTTTGGTGAACGAAAGCGCCGGCGGCCCCCAGGGCCTGCCCACCCCGGCGTACTACTCGCTTGCCGCTGCCGAGTACGGCAGCAGCGGCAGCACAGCCTGTAATTCCTCGCTGGGCAATACGGTCGGCAGCTCCTGCGTGTTCTATGACGTCACCTATGGCGACATGAACGTCAATTGCATCACGCTGAAAAAGGGTACGACTGCGATCGGCACCTTCAACTGCTTCCAGGACGGCGAAACCAACGGCGTTGGCTCTCTCACCGACAGCGCCTTTGCGCCGACCTATGGCACCGCCACCGGCTGGGACTTCGCCACCGGCATCGGCACGGTCAACGCCTTCAATCTGGTAGCGGCCTACACCGGCGCCATTGGCTTGACCGCTTCGGCGCCTACCGCAACCAGCCTGACCCTGAGTTGGACCGCTCCGTATGATGCCGCCAGCAGCTACAACGTCTACGAGGCCACCGCTTCGGGCGGCGAAGGCAGCACTCCGGCCGTCACCGGCGTCACCGGTACCGGTAGCACCATCAGCACCACCATCACCGGCCTGACTCCCGGCGTCACCTACTACTTCCAGGTGACGGCGATCGATAGCGTCACCGGCAAGGAGAGCGTCAAGTCCACTGAAATCAGTGCCGCCACCAGCCAGATTGCGCCGCCGACCAACCTTATCGTAACCAGCACCGGTACCAATGCGGTTTCGCTGAGCTGGACCGGTTCTCCCGGCGCCTACGACTACTACATCTACTACGGCACCAGCCCCACCGCTGAAAACACCAAGTTCTACGGTGGATTGGCGCCGACGACAAGCGTAACGGTCACCGGCCTGAGCCTCAACACCACGTATTACATGGTGGTGAAGGCCTACGTCCACGCTACCGGCGTCACCAGCGGGCCTTCCAACACGGTCGTGGTCACCTTGGGCTCCGCGGCGCCGACCGGCCTGACCGTAACCGGTGTCTCTTCCGGTCAGGTCTCGCTGAGTTGGACCGCCACGTCGGGCGCCACGGACTACTACGTGTACAGCACGCCTTCCGGCAGCACCATCACGACCAAGAGTCCTGCAATCGTGGGCACCTCCGGAACCATCACCGGGCTGGTCAATGGCACCACGTACAGCTTCTACGTCGAAGGGTATAACCACACCAGCGAGCTCTCGACGCCGCCGTCGAACACGGTGACGGCCACACCTCCTTGAGCAAGATCGGCTGATGCATCAACGCTTCCCGGGAGCGGCGGAAGTACCCGCCGCTCCTGGAGGCAAGACCAGTCGAACGCAGTTTGAACAATAAGCGGCCCTCACGGGGCCGCTTTTTTTTGCGCCGTGGCGATCGATTGTTCGCCATCGTGTCGCCTGGAACGGTGAGCGGTATTATCTGGGCATCTTGATTCGCCGTACATTCAAGGAGGATCCATCATGCAAATGCGTCAACTGGGCCAGGCAGGCCCGCAAGTCACCGCTCTGGGCCTCGGCTGCATGGGCCTGTCCGATTTCTATTCCAGCAGCGGCGCCAGCGAAGCCGAAGGCATCGCCCTGATTCAGCGCGCGCTGGACCTGGGCCTGGGTTTCCTGGACACGGCGGACGTCTACGGGCCGCACACCAACGAGCGCACCGTCGGCAAGGCGCTGCGGGGGCGGCGCGAGCGGGTGGTGCTGGCGACCAAGTTTGGCATCGTGCGCCAGCCCGGCAGCAGCTACCGCGGCGTCGACGGCAGCCCAGGCTATGTCCGCTCCGCCTGCGAGGCCTCGCTGCAAAGACTGGGCGTGGACCATATCGACCTGTACTACCAGCACCGGGTCGACCCCGCCGTGCCGATCGAGGACACCGTAGGCGCCATGGCCGAACTGGTGCGGCAGGGCAAGGTGCGTTACCTGGGCCTGTCCGAGGCCGCGCCCTCCACCATCCGCCGCGCGCACAAGGTGCACCCGATCAGCGCCCTGCAGACCGAGTATTCCTTGTGGAGCCGCGATCCGGAGGATGAAATCCTGCCCACCCTGCGCGAACTGGGCATTGCCCTGGTGCCCTACAGCCCGCTCGGCCGCGGCTTCCTGGCCGGGCGCTTCCGCAAGCTCGAAGACCTGGCGCCGGACGACTGGCGGCGCGAATCGCCGCGCTTCCAGGGCGAAAATTTCGCGAAGAACCTCGCACTGGTGGACCGCATCAAGGCCATCGCGGAGGAGAAAGGCTGCACACCGTCACAACTGGCCCTGGCCTGGCTGCTGGCCCAGGGCCCGGACCTGGTGCCCATTCCCGGCACCACCAGCCTCGCGCGGCTGGAGGAAAATCTGGCATCCGCCGGCATCGCCCTCAGCCCGCAGGAATTGCACCGCATCGAGGCCGTTGCGCCGCAGGGGGTGGCCTCCGGGCATCGCTATAACCCGGCAATGGCGCACCTGCTCAACGGCTAGAGGCGCTGCCCGGGCTATGAGTTGAATGCAGTTCATGTAGCCCGGCGAAGGCGAAGCCTTGGCCGGGGTGCGCACTTGCTGGCGAAATCCGCACCCCGGGTAGCGCTGCGCGCTTCCCAGGCTACGCGCTACGCTTACTTATGATGACAAGCTGCGTAGCTCGGTGATCAAAACGACAGCGTCGCAGAATGGCTACGTCGCGTACCGACTTGCCCAGATGACGGGCTGCTCAGGTGATCGGGCAACGCTCTCCACCGCCCGAACCCGCTTCCCACTTCAGCTCACGCCTGTCCAGCGTAGCGGCGGGTCTTGCGATAGACGATGGTGGGCTGCTGCTGCTTGACCACGCGCACGCCTTCCGCCGAGCCGATGCTGATCTCGGCTTGTGGCGGTGGCGGCGGAGCGCTCGGGCGCTGCGGAGCGGTGCTCACCCGGGTCTCGGGCTTCGCTTGACGCTGCGGAATGTTGCGCCGCACCGGCACCTGCGCCGCCGCGCTGCGCGGCGGCAGGCTGCCGCCGCCGACCAGGTTGAACAGGCGCTGCGCATCCAGATCCAGCACCTTGGCGAAGATGCCGAGCGTCTGCTCCACCAGGTGCGGCGGGCCTTGCGGTATCAAGTACCCTTGGAGTTCGGTCGCCGTGGCGGCCGGGCAACCCAGGGCCTGTGCCAGCCACAATTCGTCGTATTCGCTCCCCACCATGGCCTTGAGCCGGTCGCCCAAGGTCGGTCCCATCGGGTCGGAGGCGGCAAATTTCGAGTGCCCGCCGGGGCGGGCCGCGGGTGACGAGGCGGTGTTTTTGCGTGATCGGAGTGGCGCGTAGCGCATGAGTTCAAGTCCCTACGTTGTAGTCTTTTGATGGGGGCGCACGGAATGAGTTCAAGTATCGTGCCGCCAACCGGACGCGGCCGAGCCGTTTGTCAGGTTTTTCAATGGTATAGATGCTTCGCGTCATGATCGGGATTACACCGGTGTGCGTCCCCTAATCCGCCGCCGCCGGCGCGGCCCCGCCGCCAGCCGGCTTGCGCACGATCCAGCACAGGGGGATCAAGAGCAGCGCCACCCATCCCGAGAAATAAAAAATATCCAGGCTGGAAAGCAGATAACCCTGGCCGATCACGCCGCGCATCAACACGCCGGCGGCGGCCTGATCGCCCAGGCCCACGCCGTGCAACTGGCTCAGGGACTGCTGATAGGCAGGATCATACACCGTCACCGACTCGACCAGACGCGACTGGTGAAAAGCCTCGCGGCGATCCCAATAGGTAGTGGTCAGCGAGGTGGCGAAACTGCCGGCGGTGATGCGCAGGAAATTATTCAGGCCGGAAGCCGCGGGAATCTTCTGCGGCGGCAGGCCGTCCAGCGAAATGGTCAGCATCGACACGAAGAACATGCCCATCGCGATACCCTGCACCAGCAGCGGGATGACGAATGCCGCGAAACTGGAGTCCGCGGTATATCCGGCGCGCATGAAATACGAGATGGCGAAGAACAGGAACGAGGCGCTGGCAAACCAGCGCGCGTCGTAGCGCCCCATGAAGCGCCCCACCAGGGGCGAGATCAGCACCGCCACCACGCCGCTGGGCGCCGCCACCAGGCCGGCCCAGGTGGCGGTGTAATTCACCTGGGTCTGCAGCCACAGCGGCATCAGCACCACGTTGCCGAAGAACACCGCGTAACCCAGGCATAGCGCCAGCGTACCCAGCGCGAAATTGCGCGACTTGAACAGGCTCAGGTTGACGATGGGATTGGCTTCGCTCAACTCCCAGATCAGCCAGGCGGTGAAGGCGATGACGGTGACGATGCCCAGCAGCACGATCGGCGTCGACGCGAACCAGTCCAGGTCCTTGCCCTTGTCGAGCATGATCTGCAGCGCGCCCACCCACACGAACAGCAGGGCCAGCCCGACGCGGTCGATGGTCAGCTTGCGCGTCGGCGTTTCGCGCGACTTGAGAAAGCGCCAGCAGATAAAGGCGCAGAACAGGCCCACTGGCAGGTTGATGAAAAAGATCCACGGCCAGGGATAGTTGTCGGAGATATAGCCGCCGAGGATCGGCCCGGCAATCGGCGCCACCAGCGTGGTCATCGACCAGATCGCCAGCGCGGTGCCTTTCTTGTGCGGCGGGAACAGCGAGATCAGCAGCGCCTGCGAGCCCGGAATCATCGGTCCCGACACGCCGCCCTGCAGCACGCGGAAGGCGATCAGCGAGGGCAGGCTCCAGGCGATGCCGCACAGGAACGAGGCGAACGTGAACATCAGCACCGAAAACACGAAGGTGCGCACCACGCCGTAGCGCTGCATCAGCCAGCCGGTGAGCGGCACGGACACGCCGTTGGCCACCGCGAACGAGGTAATGACCCAGGTGCCCTGGTCCGCCGATACGCCCAGGTCGCCGGCGATGGTGGGAATGGACACGTTGGCGATGGTCGTGTCCAGCACCTGCATGAAGGTGCCGAGCGCCAGCGCCAGCGCGGTGATCGCCTTGGCGCTGCCTGCCAGCGGCGCTGGCGCAGCGGCCGCCGCGCCTGGATTG
>CAJCJI010000448.1 GCA_903970595.1 Verrucomicrobiota bacterium | reverse complement strand
TCCAGTTTCCTGAAAAAACAGGAACTGGAAACTGAAAACTGAAAACTGAAAACTGCTTCATGCGGCCTTCTTCGCCGACTGATACACCGGATAATCGGCGCACAACTCCCCAACATGGCCGCGCACCCGGCCGATAGTGTCCTCTACATCCTTCTTTGCGGCCATGGCGTCGAGGATGTCGGCGATCCAGCTGGCCACCTCGGCCATCTGCATCTCCTTGAAACCGCGCGTGGTACTGGCGGGACTGCCGATGCGTAGGCCCGAGGTGACCATGGCCGAGCGCGGATCATTGGGCACGGCATTCTTGTTGACGGTGATGTGGGCCTGGCCCAGCGCGGCTTCGGCGTCCTTGCCGGTGATGCTGGTGGCGGACAGGTCGAGCAGGAACAGGTGGTCGTCGGTGCCGCCGGAGACCACTTTGTAACCGCGGTCGAGGAACACCT
The DNA here is from genome assembly GCA_903970595.1 of Verrucomicrobiota bacterium. Classification (GTDB taxonomy): domain Bacteria; phylum Pseudomonadota; class Gammaproteobacteria; order Nevskiales; family Nevskiaceae; genus Nevskia. The sequence goes on along the minus strand of CAJCJI010000448.1, from coordinate 7,677 downwards.
TGGCCATGGCGCGGGCGTTGGCGACCACCTGCTGCTGGTAGAGCTTGAAGTCCGGTGCCAGGGCTTCCTTGAAGGCCACGGCCTTGGCGGCGATGACATGCATCAGCGGGCCGCCCTGGATGCCGGGGAATACGGCGGAGTTGAATTTCTTGGTGAACTCCTCCGGCTGTCCCTTGGCCAGGATGATGCCGCCGCGCGGGCCGCGCAGGGTCTTATGGGTGGTGCTGGTGACGACGTGGGCGTGCGGCAGGGGGCTGGGATAAACCCCGGCGGCGACCAGTCCTGCGATGTGGGCCATGTCGACCCAGAACCAGGCGCCGATTTTGTCGGCGATGGCGCGCATGCGCGCCCAGTCCTTGATGCGCGAGTAGGCGGAGAAGCCGCCGATGAGCATTTTGGGTTTGTGCTCCAGCGCCAGCCGCTCCATTTCGTCGTAGTTGATCAGGCCGCTCTGGGGATCGAGGCCGTAGGCGACGACCTTGTAGTTCTTGCCGGAGAAATTGGCGGGGTGGCCGTGGGTAAGGTGCCCGCCATGGGCCAGGTTCATGCCCATGATGGTATCGCCCGGCGACAGCAGGGCGGCGAACACGGCGGCATTGGCCTGGGCGCCGGAGTGGGGCTGAACGTTGGCGTAGTCGCAGTCGAAGATCTGCTTGATCCGCTCCAGGGCCAGGTTCTCGGCCACGTCGACGTGTTCGCAACCGCCGTAGTAGCGCTTGCCGGGGTAGCCTTCGGCGTATTTGTTGGTCAGCACCGAGCCCTGCGCTTCCATCACCGCCGGACTGGCGTAGTTCTCGGAGGCGATCAGTTCGATGTGCGCTTCCTGCCGGGCGCGCTCGGCTTCAATGGCGCGGTTCAGTTCCGGATCGGCTTGGGCGAGGCTCTTGGCGTTGGTCCACATGGGCTTCAGTCATCCAGCGAAGAAAAGCGGTCTCGCGCAAAGGCGCGAAGCCGCAGAGAAAAACCATTCAATTCGACAAATCTTTCTTGCGTCTTTGCGGCTTTGCGCGAGAAAGCTGTTCAGTCAATCACCTCTAACATCAGGTCGAGTGCAGCGCGGGCGGGCCTGGCGATCTCCGCCGGCACGCGAATCCGGTTGACCACCTGGCCGGCGATCAGGTTGTCCAGCGTCCAGGCCAGGTGCTGCGGGTCGGTGCGAAACATGGTGGAGCACATGCACACCATCGGCGACATGAACTGTACCGTGACGCCCCGGGGCTTCATCTCCTCCTTGAGGCGATTCACCAGGTTCAGTTCGGTGCCGACCAGCCAGTGGCTGCCCGGCTCGGCGGCGCGCACGGTGCGCAGGATGTACTCGGTGGAGCCAACGTAATCGGAGTGCTCGCACACCTCAAAAGCGTTTTCGGGATGGCTGATGACCTTGCCCCGCGGCACCTCGCGCCGGAATTTCTCGATATGCGCCGGATGGAACATCTGGTGCACCGAGCAAAAGCCCTTCCACAGGATGATTCGGGCGTTGCGGATCTGCTCCACGGTGAGGCCGCCCATCGACTTGGTGAAGTCCCACAGCACCATCTGGTCCAGCGGAATACCCATGCGATAGCCGGTATTGCGCCCCAGGTGCTGGTCGGGAAAGAACAGCACTTTCTCGCGCCGGGAAAACGACCATTCCAGCACGCCGCGGGCATTGGACGAAGTGCAAACGATGCCGCCGTGGCTGCCGCAAAAAGCCTTCAGGTCGGCAGCGGAGTTGATATAGGTAACCGGAGTTACTTTCTCATCAGGATCAAGCACTTCCGAAATTTCGCTCCAGCACTTTCTGACCTTGACGAGGTTGGCCATATCGGCCATCGAGCAGCCAGCGGCCAGATCCGGCAGGATCACGTTGCGCTTGCCGTCGGTGACGATGTCGGCCACCTCGGCCATGAAGTGGACGCCGCAGAAGATGATGAATTCCGCCTCGGTGTTCGCCGCCAGCTGCGACAGTTTCAGGGAATCTCCTGTGAAATCAGCATGTTTGAACACTTCATCACGCTGATAATGATGGCCGAGGATGGCCAGCCGCCGGCCCAGGAGGTTCTTTGCGGCGCGAATGCGCGCATCGCAATCCTCGTCGGCGAGCAGATTGAATTGGTCGATTTTCAGGGCGGCGGACATGGCCTTCCATCCTCGACGCGGGGGCGCCGGAAGCGGCTGGGGACGGCTATTTTAACCCATCGCGCCGGTCCTGCCGGGCGGTTTCTTACGCCCGGCAGCCGCCTTGGCTCAAATGCAGGGTACCGGCGCGGTATCGGCGATCGGAGCGACGTTCAGCTGCTCGAATACCTGGGAGATGTTCTCGGCGGCGCTGTCGATCCCCTCGATGATCACCGAGCCGCCGGAAACACCAGTCGGCTGTCCGGCGTTGATGGCGGAGTTGCTGATCGTGGCGACGCCGTTGTTGGTGCTCGTCCACACGGTCTGGCGGGTGATGTCCTGCACCAGATGGTTGCCGCTCGCATCCACCGTTTCGTAGGTGCCGAAGGTGTGGAACTGCACGTTCGGCGTCAGGCAGCCCGCCTGGACGCTCGCCACGGCTGGGCTCGGAGGCTCCGGGCAATTTTGCAGCCGGGTATACAGGTCGGTCCAGCAACTGGTGATGGTGCTGAGCGTGGAGGTGAGGGTGCTGGTTTGCACCGTCGGCGCGGTCAGGTATTCGCCGCCGTTGAGGTAGGTGGCCGATACGTCCACCGGACCGCCGGCGATCAATGCATGCAGGATGTTGTTTCCAGTCGTGCCTACTGTGCCGGTGAACGAGGCGATGGTCGGGGCCGAGGAAGTCAGGGTCGACTGCGTGCTCACATCCTGTTGGGCGCCGTTGGCCAGGGTGGCGATCACCTTGAACATCTCCGTATTGCCGACGATCAGTTGCGGCAGGGAACCGCTGCTGCTGCCGCCACTGCTTGAACTGCTGGAGCTGCCCGCGAATTCCGGCTGCAGCGTGATGTTCTGCACCCGCGACACATTGAACGAGATGATGTTCGTCGGATCGGTGATGTTGGTCAGGTCGCAGGGAGGAAAGCTTGCCACCGGTACCAGCGGGCCGCCCTCGTTGATGGCTTCGAGGGTGGAACTCCCGGCTTCAAAGACGGCCACGTTGCTGTCCGGCACCTGGAATCCGAACACCGCGTAGTCGCTGATGTCGGTTTCGACGCCGTTCAGCAAGGCGGTGACGGCGAGTTTTTCGCTGGTGCCGTTGCCCAGGGTGAAACTGCCGCCGCCGCTACTGCCGGAGCTGCTGCCGCCGCTCGAACTGGAACTGCCGTTGCCGACATTGTTCAAGCTGGTGAGCGGAATGTAATCGCCGTAGAGGAATGCCTTGAGCTGGATCGAGTCCGGCGTGCCGACCGACACCGGAAGGTGGGAAATGATCCCATCGTAGTCGGCGGTGATGATGGCATTGCCGGCCTGCACGGGCACCAGCACGCCGGGGGCATAGAATCCGGTCCCGCCGTTGACCTTGATGTCGCCATTGCTCACCGCCACCGCACCGGGATTGGAACTGCTCCATTTCACTCGAGCGGTGAAGTTACCCTCGCTGCCGTTGGAGAAGACCATGATCGCGCGAACCTGGCTGGTCAGGCACTCAAAGGTCTGCAGGGTTTGCAGCGCGACGGGCGCATTCGGAGCCGGGGCGGCGATGATGACGCTTTGCGGCGCCACACCCGAGCCAACCGGGTCGCTGCAGGCAGCCAGGGCTACCGCGCAGGCGGCGGCGGCACCGCGCAGCACACTACGGAACAGGGAAATGCAGGGACCGCGGAACGACAGATTCATTCACTAACCTCGATGGGAGCCGGCGTTACGCGGCGGACGGTGCCGTGGTCGGCTGCAAGGTGCTGCGGATCGACAGTTCGCGCAGCTGGCGCGCGTCGACCGTGCCTGGAGCATTGGTCAGGGGATCGTGCGCCGTCTGGGTCTTGGGGAAGGCGATGACTTCGCGGATCGAGCTGGCGCCGGCCATCAGCATCACCAGGCGGTCCAGACCCAGCGCGATACCGCCGTGGGGCGGCGCACCGAAGCGCAATGCTTCCAGCAGGAACCCGAACTTTTCCTGCGCTTCCTCGTCGCCGATGCCGAGCAGGCGGAACACGGCCTGCTGGATATCGGCACGATGGATACGCACCGAGCCGCCGCCGACTTCGATGCCGTTGAGCACCAGGTCGTAGCCTTGCGAGAGCACGCCGCCCGGATCGTCCTGGATGGCCTGGGCATCGAACACCTTGGGCGCCGTGAACGGATGGTGCAGGGCCACCCAGCGCCCTCCTTCCTTGTCGTCGTACTCGAACATCGGCCAATCGACCACCCACAGGGCGGCCCAGCCCGGCGCGGTAAACCCGAGGTCGGTGCCGAGCTTGATGCGCAGGGCACCGAGGGCGTCGCACACCACTTTGAACTTGTCCGCGCCGAAGAAAATCAGGTCGCCGTCCTGCGCGCCGGCCCGTTGCAGAATGCCGGCCAGTGCGGCGTCGCTGAGATTCTTGACGATCGGCGACTGCAGGCCTTCGCGGCCCTTGGCGATGTCGTTGACCTTGATCCAGGCCAGGCCGCGCGCGCCGAACTGGCCGACCAGGACGGTGTAGGCATCGATCTCGGAGCGCGAGAGCTTGCCGCCGCCGGGCACGCGCAAGGCGGCGACGCGGCATTTGGGGTCCTTCGCCGGAGCGGCGAACACCTTGAATTCGCTGTCCGCCACCAGGTCTTTGATCTCGACCAGTTCCAGCGGATTGCGCAGGTCCGGCTTGTCCGAACCGAAGCGCCCCATGGCGTCGGCATAGCTCATGTGCGGCAACGTGCCCAGATCGACCTTCATCACTTCCAGGAACAGCTCGCGCACCATGCCCTCGATCATCGCCATGATCTGTTCCATGCTCAGGAACGAGGTCTCGACGTCGAGCTGGGTGAATTCGGGCTGGCGGTCGGCGCGCAGATCCTCGTCGCGGAAGCAGCGCGCGATCTGGTAGTAGCGATCCAGCCCGCCCACCATCAGCAGCTGCTTGAACAGCTGCGGCGACTGCGGCAGCGCGAAGAAATGACCGGGATGGGTACGGCTGGGCACCAGGTAGTCGCGCGCGCCTTCCGGCGTGGCGCGGGTCAGGATCGGCGTTTCGACGTCGATGAAGCCCTGCGCATCCATGTAGTTGCGGATGCGCCGGATCACGTCGTGGCGCAGCCGCAGGTTCTGCTGCATCAGCGGCCGGCGCAGATCCACGTAGCGGTACTTCAGTCGCGTTTCCTCGCCTACCGTATCGTCGTCGAGCTGGAACGGCGGCGTCTCGGCCCGATTCAGCACCTCGATCTGCCGGCCAAGGACCTCGATCCTGCCGGTGCCCAGATTGGCATTTTCGGTACCTGCGGGGCGCGGCCGCACCGTGCCGCCGATCCGCACCACGTACTCGCTGCGCAGGCGTTCGGCCTGCGCGAAGACCTCGGCGGCATCAGGATCAAACACGATCTGCAGCAGACCCTCGCGATCGCGCAGGTCGATGAAAATAACCCCGCCGTGGTCGCGGCGGCGGTGGACCCAGCCGCAGACATGGACGGTCTGGCCGGTCAGGGCTTCCGTCACCCGGCCACAATAATGAGTACGCATTCTTTAAACGAACCGGCTTTATAGCGAATGGGGGAACAGCGAAAGGTGGATTGTAGCCTTGCGGGCCGCCGCCCGTGTAGCCGAACTGCCGCCGGATGAGCTACTTAACCATTACGCCACCCGGCGCCAGGGGCGTTACGGTTGCCGGGTTTCCGGGCGTCACCACGCCTAGCGAGATGATATAGCGCATGCCTTCTTCCACGCTCATGTCCAGCACCACCACTTCGTCCCGGCTGGCCTGCATGATGAACCCCGAGGTGGGATTAGGGGTGGTCGGGATGAATACGGTCAACATCTCACAGCCGGTTTTCTCGCGCAATTCCCGCAGCGGCTCGCCGGCCTGGAAGCCGACCGACCAAAGCCCCTTGCGCGGCCATTCGATCAACACCACCTTGCGGAACGCGCTGGAATTCTCCGAAAACAGAGTCTCGGCCAGCTTCTTGGTGCCGCCGTACAGCGAGCGGACCAGGGGAATGTGGTTGAGCAGGCGCTCCGCCCAAGCCAGGAACTGCCCGCCGCGGTAATTTGCGGCGATCACGCCGGTACCGAGCACCACCGCCGCGGTCAACAGCACCCCCGAGCCGGGCAGACGCCAGGACTGCGGCAGCAGGAAGCTGGAATCCAGCAGGTTGTACAGGAAGCGCAGAACCAGCAAGGTGGCGCCGAGCGGCACCCACACCATCAGCCCGGCCAGGACCCATTTGCGGATCATGTCGCCGGAGTCGATGCCGGTGCGGCCGGCGCGGCGGCGGCAGGCTTGCTGTCACCGGCCTTGCTTTCGACGGCCTTGGTTTCGGGGGGTTTGGGGGACTTGGCGCCCTCAGCGCCGGCCTTGGCTTCGCCCGGAGCCGGCTCCGTTGATTTGGCGCCTTCGGCCGGAGCGGAATCGCCGCCGGCATTCACCAGATTGCGCTGTCCTTCGGACTTGAAGTCGGTCTCGTACCAGCCTGCGCCCTTGAGGCGGAATCCAGCCGCCGAAATCTGCTTGCTCAAAGCTTCGGCATGACATTTCGGGCAGCGGGTTGCCGGCGGGTCGGAAAGCCTCTGCAGGATTTCCGTTGCCGCGCCGCAATTTGTGCAAATGTATTCGTAAAACGGCATGTGTGCCTCCGTCGGTTATTTTAGCCTGTTTTGGGCGCCGGGCCTGAAAAATTCAAGCCTGCATCGTGCTTGGCAGATACCGCGCCGCGCGCATCGCGCGGGCGGCGATCCGCAAGATCGCCCGGCGACCCCAGGCCTGTGGCATTTGGAACACCGACAGGGCCGGCCCATCGATGCATTCTCGGGGAAAAGCCTGCGGCGCGGGTCAAGCCCTGCAGCTTGAGATAGGATTGAGCCATGATTCTGGTCGGCGACATCGGCGGCACCAATACGCGCCTTGCGTTGGCACGGGTCGAGAACGGCAGCGTGCATTTGCAGCAATTGCACACCTACTCCACCCCGTCCGAATTGCCGCCTTTGCTGCGGACCTACCTGGCCGAGGCCTCGGCCCCGCCGTTGACCGCCGTAGCCGTGTGCGGCGCCGGCCCGGTGCGCAAGGATGGCTCGATCGCCCTGACCAATCACCCCTGCGTGCTGGATCCGGCCGCCATCTCGGCCGCGGTCGGAGTCCCGGCCAGGGTGGTCAACGATTTTGCCGCCGTCGGCCACGCCGTGCCCCTGCTCAGCCGCAATGATCTGCTCGCCTGCGGCGGGGGCTCCGGCGACAGCAGCGCCCCGCGTATCGCCATCGGCCCCGGCACCGGCCTGGGACTGGCGACGGTTATCCCCGCCGCGAACGGCGCATGGCAGGTGCTTCCCGGCGAGGGCGGCCACGTCGATCTGGCGCCGGTTGACGAAGCGGAGCTGGCGGTCTGGCAAAAATTGCGGCAGACCCATGGCCGGGTCTCGGCGGAGCTGGCCCTGGCCGGAGCGGGCCTGGAGCGGCTGGCTGAGGCGGTCGGCACCGCTCCGGGCCTGACGCCGGCGGGTGTAAGCCAGGCCGCCGCCGCGGGCGATGCGGCGGCGCTGACCGCCGTGCGCCTGTGGACCCGCTGGCTCGGACGGGTCGCCGGAAATGCCGCGCTGACTGCGGGCGCGGCGGG
>CAJCJI010000447.1 GCA_903970595.1 Verrucomicrobiota bacterium | reverse complement strand
ACGCGGCGTTGGGGCCGGCGCGTGTTTCGCGCCGGGCGAGGCAGGGATGCCGAAGCCTTTTTGTACAGGCCAGGGATGGCCTGTCGATGGACCCCGCTCCGGCTGCGGAGCGCAGGGGACCGATCAATCGCCCCGCGATTGATCGGCGCAGACATCGGGGCGGCGTTTCTTTGGTTACTTTCTTGTCGCTGTTGACAAGAAAGTGACCCGCCAGCAAGGCGGAACCGCACTTCCAACAGGCGCGCCAATGAGCCGCGCGCCAGCGCGCACGCAGAAGTCACAAAGTGCGCACGTACTGCAAGGGCGGGCCCCTCACCCGGCAACCGCTCCCTGCGTTGCCCTACCGCGGGCATCCATGCCCTCGCCCAGCCCTCTCCCCACATGTGGGGAGAGGGAGACCAACGGCTGGCTCGGGAGCCAGCGGTCACGCCCCATCCCCCAAAATCATCGCCATCACCGCCATCCGCACCGCCACCCCATGCGCCACCTGTTCCAGGATCACCGACCGCTCGCCATAGGCCACATCCCCCTCGATCTCCACCCCCCGGTTGATCGGCCCCGGATGCATGATCAACACATCCGGCTTGAGCCCGGCCAGCCGCTCGCGGCTCAGCCCGAAATCGCGGTGGAACTCGCCCGTGGAGGGCAGGAAGGCGCCCAGCATGCGCTCCTTCTGCAAGCGCAGCAGGATCACCACGTCAACCCCGTCCAGGCCGGGTTCGAGTTGGTGGAAGACCTTCACGCCGAGCTGTTCGATCCCCACCGGCACCAGCGGCCGGGGCGCCACCACGCGGATATCGCGGGTGCCCAGGGTGCGCAGGCCATGGATGTCGGAGCGGGCGACGCGCGAGTGCAGGGCGTCGCCGACGATGGCGACCGAGAGTTTGCTGAAGTCCGGCTTGTGGCGGCGGATGGTGAACAGGTCCAGCAGGGCCTGGGTCGGGTGGGCGTGGCGGCCGTCGCCGGCATTGAGGATGGCCACCCCGGGCGCGGCATGTTGGGCGAAGAAATGGGCGGCGCCGGAGGCCTCGTGGCGGATCACGAACATGTCCACCTGCATCGCTTCCAGGGTCTTGAGCGTGTCCAGCAGGGTTTCGCCCTTGGAGGTGCTGCTGGCGCTGACCTGCAGGTTGACCACGTCCGCAGCCAGCCGCTTAGCCGCCAGCTCGAAGGTGGTGCGGGTGCGGGTGGACGCTTCGAAGAACAGGTTGACCACGGTCTTGCCGTGCAACACCGGCCATTTCTTGTCGCCATGGCCGCCGTCGGCGTAGCGTTCGGCCTGATCGAGGATTTCCACCAGCAGCGGGCGCGGCAGGCCTTCCATGGTCAGCAAATGGCGCAGGCGCCCGTCGCGCCCGATTTGCAGACCGGTGCTCATGCCGAAGGCGTGACCTGCCTGGCCGCGTCGGTCGCCAGCCACTGCTCCAGGATCAGCCGCGCGGCGACGCCGTCACGGTCGCCGTCGCGCACGCGCCGTTTCATGCGTCCGTCGGCGCGGGCCTGCCGCAGTTCGTCGTCGGCGGCGCGCGAGGACAGGCGCTCGTCGCACAGGTAAACGGGAATGCCGTAGCGGCTGCGCAGATGTTCGGCAAAGGCGCGGGCCTGGCCGGTGATCGCCTGGTCCTTGCCGTCGAGATCGACCGGCAGGCCGACCACGCAGCCGGCCGGGCGCCATTCCTTGAGTGCCTTGGCCAGCGCGTTCCAGTCCGGCTGGCGGCCGTTGGCCGCCGGCGGCAGCGGCCGCGCCGAACCGGTCAGGGCATCGCCCACGGCAACGCCGATGCGCTTGCTGCCGTAGTCGAATCCCAGGTAGATGGAGCCTTTGGGGGAGCCCTTGGCCGGGGCTGTCATGCGTGACCAGCCACGCTGGCCAGGTGACTGACGTCAACGCCGAGCAGGCGCGTGGCGGCGAGCCAGCGCTCCGGCGCGGGCGTGCCGAACAGCACCCCGTTGTCCACCGGCGTATTGAGCCAGGAATTGCTCATGATCTCGCTTTCGAGCTGCCCTTCACCCCAGCCGGCGTAACCGAGCGCCACGATATAGCGCTGCGGCCCCTCGCCGCGGCCGATGGCGCCGAGCACGTCGCGCGAGGTGGTGATGTACAGGTCGTCGTCGAGCTTCAGGGTCGAATCCCATGCGCCCGGCCCGGAATGCACCACGAAACCGCGCTCCGGCTGCACCGGGCCGCCCCAGTAGACGATGGGGTCGCCGGACAGCTGGGCCCGCTCCACCCCCATCTGGTCGAGCATTTCGCTCAGGTGCAGGTCGGTCGGTCGATTGATGATCAGGCCCAGGGCACCCTTGTCGGAGTGCTCGCACAGCAAGGTGACCGAGTGGCTGAAATTATTGTCTTCCAGCCCCGGCATGGCCACCAGGAATTGATTGCTGAGGTAGCTTTCATCGGCCATGCGCCTAGTATCCGGGCAGGCAGCGGCCATTACAAGTCGGTTAAAGCCGGAAAATTAGCTCAAAAGCGAGCTGATTCAGTACCTAGCGGCGTGCCGTGCATGCGTCCCGGCCGGAAGCGGCTTTCCAGGGCATCCATGAAGCGTCCGCCGATGTCGGTGTGGCAGGCGGCGTCGATTTCGCGCGCGCAGGTGGGGCTGGTGACGTTGATCTCGGTGAGGTAGTCGCCGATCACGTCCAGGCCCACGAACAGCAGGCCGCGCCGCTTCAGTTCCGGGCCGACCTGTTCGGCAATCCACAGGTCGCGCGCCGTCAGGGGCCGGGCTTCGCCGCGGCCGCCGGCGGCCAGGTTGCCGCGCGTTTCGCCGCTCCGCGGGATGCGCGCCAGGCAATACAGCACCGGTTCGCCGTCCACCACCAGGATGCGCTTGTCGCCGTCGGCGATTTCCGGCAGGTAGCGCTGTGCCACGATAGTGCGGCGGCCGTTGTCGCTGAGCTGCTCGATCACCGCGCCCAGGTTCAGGCCGTCGGCGCCGACCCGGAATATTCCGGCCCCGCCCATGCCGTCGAGCGGCTTGTAAATCACGTCGTGGTGTTCGGCATGGAAGGCGAACAGGGTCGGCATGTCGCGCGAGAACAGCGTCGGCGGTGTGCACTGCGGGAACCAGGCGGTGAAGGCCTTTTCGTTGCAGTCGCGCAGCGCAGCCGGCTTGTTCACCACCAGCGCGCCCTGCTGCTCGGCGCGTTCCAGGATATAGGTGCTGGCGACGTATTCCAGGTCGAACGGCGGGTCCTTGCGCATCAGGATCGCGTCGAGTTCGCCCAGCTTCAGGGTTTGCGCCTCGCCCAGTTCGAACCAGTGCTTCTTGTCGTCGAAGACCTGCAGCGGCCGGCCGTGGCCGTAAGGGATGCCATCGCGCAGCCACAGGTGCTGCTGCTCGAAGTAGCGCAGCTGCCAGCCGCGGCTCTGCGCCGCCAGCAGCAGCACCAGGGTGGTGTCCTTGTAGGGCTTGATGGAGCCGATCGGGTCCATCACCACGCCGAGGGTTCTCATCGCGGGGAGGCGGTGACGGGAGGTGAGAGGCGAGGGGCGAGAGGCGCAAAAACGAAGTAAACCCGGCTCGGGGTTTTGCTTCTACGCCTCTCGCCTCTCCCCTCTCGCCTCCCCTTCATGCGGCCACCGCCGACCGGGGCAGATTCGCTTCCTGGGCGTTGGCGGCGGCAATCTCGCGCGCCGCCGCCAGCAGCGCCAGCCGGGCCACCACGCCGTAGGCGTAGAAGCGGTTGGGGCGGGCGTCCGGCGCCTTGCTGCAATCCGGATGGCTGCAGGGCTCGGCAAAGGCCAGCGGCTTGAAGCTGGAGCCGGGGGCGTTGAGGTTTTCCTGGTTGGAGCGGCCGCCGTGAACCCGGTAGAAGCCGCCGACCACGTAGTGGTCGATCATGTACACCACCGGCTCGGCCGTCGCCTGCTCCTCGCCCCAGCGCTCGAAGGTATAAACGCCTTCCTGGATGATGGCGCCGGTGACCTCCTTGCCTTCCTTGGTGGCCGCCATCTTCTTGCGCGCGTCGCGGTTGAGGTTGCGGATCTCGTCCGGGCTCTTCACCGTCATCACGCCCATGCCGTAGGTGCCGGCGTCGGCCTTGACGATGACGAAGGGCTCGTCCTTGACGCCGTACTCCTCGTACTTGGCGCGGATGTCCTCGAGCAGCAGCTCGACGTTGCCGGCCAGGCATTCCTCGCCTTCACGCGTCTTGAAATTGATCTGGCCGCAATTGCGGAACAGGGGTTCCACCAGCCAGGGATCGATCTGCAGCAGCGCCCCGAACTCGCGCGCCACTTCACGGTAGAGCGCGAAATGCTGCGTTTTCAGGCGCGTGCTCCAGCCCACGCCGAGCGGCGGCACCACCGGCTGCGCCAGGTTTTCCAGTATCGGCGGCCGGCCGGCGGAAAGATCGTTGTTGAGCAGCACCACGCAGGGTTCGAAGTCGTCCACGCCGACCTTGTCGCCGCTGCGCACGATCGGTTCCTGGCGCAGTTCGCGTCCAGAGGGGAGCTTGAGCACCTCCGGCGCGTGCAGTTCGGGGCGCAGCGAGCCGATCCGCACTTTGTACCCCGCCTTCTGCAGCAGATCCAGCTGCACCGCCACGTTTTCCAGGTAATACAGGTTGCGCGTGTGGTTTTCCGGCACCAGCAGGATGCCGCAGGCGCTGGGCATGATGCGGTCGAGCGCCGCCTGCAGGGCCTGCACGCACAGCGCTTCGAAGGCCGGGTTGAGGTTGTTGAAGCCGGCGGGGAACAGGTTGGTATCCACCGGGGCCAGCTTGAATCCGGCGTTGCGCAGGTCGACGGAGCCGTAGAATGGCGGCGCCGTCTTCAGCCACTGCCTTCTGAACCAGGCTTCGATGTCGGCGGCGCGCGCCAGCAGCAGGGATTCGAAGCGCAGCAGTGGCGCGGTTTGTGCTGTAGTGAGATTGGGGACGGCATCGTGCATGAGAGCGCCCGGCAAATGCGAGACCATTAGGGTAACCCATTGCCGGGGCGCTTGGGTGTGCCGCGCATCCGGCTGGCAAATAGGCAGCGCTGCGCCGTTGTGCTACAAATTGCAGGCAAAACATATTTTTGCGCCAACCGCATACCCGCGCGCGACCCGAGCCTGTCGCCCCGGGTGGCCGTTCTGATTTCGCCCGAGGGGGGTCATGTCCACAGCAGCAGCCGGTGCAGCAAGCGATAAGGCCAGCGCTTTGGCCAAAATCATGGTCATCGACGATAGTCAGACCATCCGCAAGACCGCCGAGACCTTGCTGGTCAAGGAAGGCTATGCCGTGATCACCGCGGCCGACGGTTTCGAGGCCCTGGCCAAGGTGGCGGATCACGAGCCGGACCTGATTTTCATCGACATCATGATGCCGCGCCTGGACGGCTATCAGGCCTGCGCCCTGATCAAGAACAACGCGCGCTATGCCAGGACGCCGGTAATCATGCTGTCCTCCAAGGATGGCCTGTTCGACCGCGCGCGCGGCCGCATCGTCGGTTCCGACGAATATCTCACCAAGCCATTCACCAAGGACGAGCTGATCGGCGCGGTGCGCGCGCATCTCGGGAAAAAGGCCGGCTAGCGCCGTGCCGGAATAAGGCATGAGCCCCGTCGACGCAGGAGTTCAGCATACCGACCTGTTCGCCCTGGCCGAACAGCCGTTCGAACTGCTGTTCGCGCTGGAGAACCGCCTGCGCGCCGCGCGCCTGGACATCGCCGCCGGCCAGACGCAGTCCTGGACCGGCCTCGGCTTTCGTCTGCGCCAGCACTGGCTGGTGGCGCCGCGCGAGGACGTGCGCGAAGTGATCACCCTGCCCAAGATGACCCGGGTGCCGGGCGCCAAGCCCTGGCTGATGGGTGTGGCCAACGTGCGCGGCAGCCTGCTGCCGGTGACCGATCTGGCACAGATGCTGGGCGATGCGCGCGTGCCGGAGCATCGCGATCAGCGGGTGCTGGTGTTCAACTCAGACCGCGTGCCGGCCGGCGTGCTGGTGGATGAAGTGGCCGGCTACCGTCAGTTCGCCCCGTCCGACCAGCGCCACGAGCTGGCCCGCGAAAGCGGCGACCTGGAGCCCTTTCTACTGGGCGGCTTCTCCCGCGAAGGCCGCAACTGGCTGGTGCTGTCGCTGCACAAGTTGACCGGCAGCCAGACGTTTACCGTGGCGGGAATCTAGAGCATATCCATGGTCGGTCAACGTCCGCATATGGCCAACGGCCTGCACTGGGTCCGCGGCGAGATCGAGCAGAGCCTGAACCGCGCCCGCGGCGCGCTCGAGCAATATCTCGAAGCGCCCGAAGACACCGTGCACCTGGACGTCGCCGCCGAGGAATTGCGCCTGGTGCGCGGCACCGTCGGCATGATCCAGTGCTTCGGCGCCGCGGCGCTCGCCGAAGAAATGCTGCAGCTGTTGCAGGAACTGCGGCAAAACCCGCCGGACCCGAACAACCTCGAGCCTTTCTCCGCGCTGACCGGCGCCACCCTGCACCTGTCGGACTACGTCGACCTGCTGGCGCACGGCGAGAACGACCGCGCGGTGGTGCTCCAGCCGGGCATCAACGAATTGCGCCTGGCGCGCGGCAAGCCGCTGCTGACCGAGGCGGAACTGTTCGCCGCGCAGGTGCGGGCGCAGCAGGAAGCCCCGCCGGAGGCGCCGGACCATCAGCCGCGCGGCGGCGAGGCGGTGCAGGCCGTGGCGCGGCGCGAGCTGGGCACCTTCCAGACCGCGTTTGTGCAGTGGTTCCGCGGCCAGAACACCGATGCCGCGATGTTGCGCATGGGCAAGATCGCCGATGCCGTGGCGGTCAACACCGCCGACCCCAACCTGCGCGAAATGTGGTCCAGCTACGCGGTGCTGGCCGAATGCATGCGCGGCGACCTGCAATTCGACTCGCTCGACCTGAAGCGCCTGTTCGGCCGCGCCGGGCAGCACCTGAAACGCCTGGTCGACCAGGGCGAAGCGGCGGCCGGTGCGGAGGTCGGCGATACGCCTCAGCAACTGCTGTTCCACATCGCCCGCGCCAGCCGCCAGACCGACCGCTCGCACGCCCTGATCACCAGCCGCCGCATCGACGAACTGCTGCCGGGGCTGGAGCAGATCGACGAGTTGCGCCGGCGCCTGCGCGGACCCAACACCTTCATCCTGGCCCGGGTGCACGCCGAAATCGGCCGCGACTTCGCGCAGGTCAAGGACGGCATCGACCTGGCCGTGCGCACCGGCGGCCGCAGCACCGGCGACCTGGCCGTGACGCGCGAGCGCCTGCAGCGCCTGGCCAACACCCTCGGCGCGCTGGGACTGCCGGCGCCGCAGCAGGCCCTGCTCAACCAGGCGCGCATGCTGGAGAATCCGCCGCCGCAGGACACCGGGGCCTGGATGGACGTGGCCACCGCCATCCTGCGCGTCGAGCACAGCCTGGAAGAGGCGCTGTTCCGCGCCCTCGGCCGCCATGGCGCGGAGCCGGAACGCCCCTATGCGGAAATCGAGGCCGAAGTGCCGCACGCGCAGGACCTGCGCGAAAGCACCCGGGCCCTGCTGCGCGAATCGCTGGTCGATCTGGCCCACCTCAAGGCGGCATTCGACGGGTTCCTGAAAAGCGGCGACGCCGCCGCCTTCGGCGATGCGCCGCGCATGCTCAACGAAGTCGGCGCCGGCCTGCTGATCCTGGACCGCGGCCGCGCCGCCAAGCAGCTGCGCAAGCTCGAGGCCTATACCCAGCTGGGCAAGCTGACCGGTCCGCAGGACGGCCAGGCCGAGCTGGAACGGTTTGCCGATGCCATCTCCTGCGTCGAGGTGTACCTGGAAGCGCTGCGCGACGGCCTGCCGGAGCCGGACCGCATCCTCGACGACCTGGAAAGCTTCACCGCCCGCCTGGACTTCAGCACGCCCGAGAGCGAGGCGCCGGCCGAGCTGCCGGCGCTGCCGGAGATAGCGGCGGAGATTGTGGCGTCGCCGCCGGCAACGCCCGCGCCGCCGGTTCCCCAGCAGCCGGCTGCGCCGCCGGCGCCCGCCTCGGCCCCGGTGGGCGAAGGCATCGACCCGGAAATCCGCGACATCTTCATCGAGGAGGCCGGGGAGGTTCTGGCCGAGCTGGAGCGCCTGCTGCCGATGCTGCGGCGCGAGCCGGGCAACCGCGGCGTCATCGGCGAGGTGCGGCGCGCTTTCCATACCCTCAAGGGCAGCGGCCGCATGGTCGGCGCGATGCGCATCGGCGAATTCGGCTGGGCGGTGGAGAACATGCTCAACCGCTGCCTGGAAGGCGCCCTGGCGGTGCGGGCGCCGGTGCTGCAGATCATCGAACAGGCGGTGGCGCTGCTGCCCGGCCTGGTGGAAAACTTCCGCGTCGGGGTCGGCGCCGGGGTCGAGGATCCCGCCGTGGCCGCGCTGGTCGAGGGCGCCACCAAGCTGGCCGCCACCAAGGCCAGCACCGAGCCGGACATGCTCGCCGTGTTCCGCGAGGATGCGCGCGAGCGCATAGGTCTGGTGCGCCGCTGGCTGGAGGCGCAGGACCCGCGCGAATCCGGCTTCCAGCCCGATGCGGACGTGATCCGCGCCTTCCACACCCTGCGCGGCAGCGCCGCGGTGATCCACGCCGAAGGCGTGAGCGGGCTGGCGGCCGCATTCGAAGCCTTGTTCAACGGCCTGCGCCTGGACGGGCGCGCCTTGCCGGCGCTCGGCTTGCCGCTGATCGCCGACGCCCTGCTGACCCTGCGCGGCTGGATCGAGTCGGCCGATGTGGTCGACGCCGGGGCCGACAGCATTCCCGGCTGGCAGGCGCGCATCGCCGCCTTGCAGGCGCCGACAGTGGTTCAGCCAGGGGTTCCGCCGGTGGTGCAGGCGGCTGAGCCACCAC
>CAJCJI010000446.1 GCA_903970595.1 Verrucomicrobiota bacterium | reverse complement strand
GGCGGCGGCGGGACGGTGGCGACGGCCGCCGGCGCCAGGGCTGGCGGCGCCGTGGCGCAGCCGGCTTGCACGATGCAGGCGATCGCCACCAGGATTCCGGGCAGGCGCGGCGATCGTCTTGCCGGGGCGGCAGGCATGCGGTTCGTAGCTGGGGTGCCTGAAGGAGTCATGTTGCGGTCTGTCGGTCAGTGGAGCGTGGGCGGGATATAACGGATTTCGTTGCGCAGGTCATCAAGAATCGCGCTCTGGACCAGCCGCGAGTGCGCGTAATCGGACGGGTCGCACACGGCATGCGCGCTGTCGAAGGTGAACTGCCGCTGGATGTGCACGGTGCTCCCATCAAGGCGGTAGCTTGCCACGTAGTGCCGATGCGGCGCCGCGACATCGGTGCCTTGCGGCAGGAACACGGTGGTACCCGCGGGGAAGTCGATGGCCAGACTTTCGCTCTCGTCCGAGGCCAGGCAGATATACGGCACCTTGCGCAGCGGCACCGCCGAAATGGTTTGCCGCGCCGATGCCCCCAGAAATTCCATCGGCACGGTGGGCCGGACGAAGCCTTCCCTCTGCGCCGGTGTGAAGTCCGGAAGCTCGTAGAGCAAGGTCAGCGAAAAGTCCGCCGTGTTGGAGATGCGATTAGCTGTAGCCGTCCCGGTGCCGGCGAAGCTGGCGCCCGCCAGCGCCGTGCCCGCGAACTGGATGGGATCGGAAGTAGCGAGGGAATCGGCGACCTGGTTGTAGGCCAGTCCCGATGGACCCCGCGCCGTAAGCACATCCTGGCCGGAGGCCGAACCGTCTGCGGCGATGGTAATGCGGCCATCCAGGTGGATCGCATCCACGGCCGGAGTGGGCACCGGCGTGCGGCCCATCGCCTGCGGGGAATCGATCAGCAGGGCGGGCTTGTCGTATTCGGACCAGGACAGCGTGCCGTAGCGAATCCATGGCGTATTGGTTTCCAGCCACTCATCGAGCGACGGCACGTAGACGATGGCGTGATTGAACGCCGCCAGCACCGGCACGGCGGGCAATTCGTAGATCGGGTCGGTGCTGAGCAGGGCCACCGAACTGTCGATGCCCTTGGCGGCCAGCAAGGCCTTGAGCACGACTGCGTGCTCCTTGCAGTCGCCGTAGCCGGTGGCGATCACGTCGGCCGCGGCGCGCGGCACATATCCGCTCACGTCCAGCACCACGGCGAAATAGCGGATGTTGCGCGCCACCCATTCCTGAATGGCGAGTGCGCGGTCGCGGGGGCTTCTGGCGCCCTGGGTGATGCGGTCCGCCAATGCCTGTACCGGCGGCGTGACAGCGGCCTTGCCGGCAAAGGCAGCGCGCACCGCGGCCGCCAGTTCATCGTAGCTTTTGACGCTGGAAACCAAAACGCGCGGCCGACGCTGCAGGGCGTCGACGCTGTATGGTTCGCTGGCCTCAATCTTGTCGCTGGAATAAGTCCAGACCCAGCGCCGCTCCCCGTCCTGGTCCACCGGCCCCTGCACCGGCACGTCGATATTCTGCACCTGCAAGGGCATATCGAGCGGCGCCCGCACCGTGATGCGCACATCGTCGAACAGGAAGTCTCCGGAGAAGGCCTCGGCGAAGGTGAATACCCGCGCGAGCATCGGCTTGGACCGCACCAGGCGCGATCGCAGCACGATGCTGTCGCCGGCCTCCAGGTTCGGAAACACCACGACGCTGGTCTTGATGTCCTGGAACGAAGTGAGTCCCGAAGCCGAGATCGAGCCGTCCTGCACGAAGATCGAGTTTTGCGGCACGTCGATGTGCTCGCCGCTGCGCTTGAGCGTATATGCCGCCTCGATGCTGAAGCGATCCAGGCTGGTGCTGTAGGGGATCTTGATCTGACCGGCCTCGTGGGCGGCGCGCTCGCTGCCGAGCCGTTCGGTGAACTCCCGCGTTTCCACGTAACTGCCGTCCCGGTGCACCTCGATATCGGTATGAATGCTGGTATAGCGGACATCCGGCGACTGCTCCGCCAGCGCCGGGCAGGACGCAAGCAGAACGGCAGCGGCAAGCCGGCGGACCGCCGCCGCGTCCAGGCGCCAGCGCGCACACGGCAGCCGCGGGGCCACCGGAAACATCCGCATCACTCCGGCGCTCAATGCGCGCTGCCGGCGGAGGACACCGCCGACGGAACCGCGGCCGCGGCTGACTGGATCTGCGCCAGGGCTTTGCGCGCCGCCGCATCCCCGCCCTGATTTGCCGCCTGCTCGAGCCAATAGGCCGCTTGCCTGGAATCCTTGGGCGTGCCGACGCCGTCGGAGTAGCAAAGGCCCAGCATGTACTGGGCCTTGACGAAACCCTGCGCCGCGGACTTTGAAAACATCTGAAATGCTCCGGAGTTGTCGCGCGATCCGCCGATACCTTCGAGATAGTAGGTGCCCAGCGAAAACTGCTCCGCGGCGCCGCCTGCCATAGCCGCCTTTTTCATGCTCTCGAGCGCGGCTTCTTCGTCCTTGGGCACGCCGCGGCCAGCGAGGTACATCTGGGCCATGGCCACCTCGGCCTTGACGTTGCCGCCCGCCGCGGCAAGCTTGATCAGGCGGGCACCTTCGGCTTCGTTGCGTGCGACGCCGTCGCCGTCCAGGTACAGCGACCCGAGCAGGAATTGCGCGCCGGAGTTCCCGGCATCGGCCGCGGCGTGCAGTTGCTGCACCGCCCGCACCTTGTCCTTGACCACGCCGTCCCCCCGAAAGTACATCAGGGCAAGCGTCAGCTGCGCCTGGGTTTCTTTCCCGGCAGCGGCCTGCTCCAAATACTTCAGCGCCGTGGCGGAATCCCTGGGCGTTCCCAGGCCGAGCAGATAAGCCTTGCCGGCCATGTATTGACCGTAAGCATTGCCGGCCTGTGCGGCCCTGACGTACCAGCGCAGCCCCTCCGATTCATCCCTGGCTATGCCGCGGCCGTTGGCGTAGCACAGCCCGACGCCGGCCACGGCGGCCGGATCGCCCAAGTCGGCGCCGCGGCGGAACCATTTCAGGGCCAGTTCGTCGCTCTGCGGCACCCCGTTGCCGTCCAGGTAGCGCTCGGCCAGAGTGGCAGCGGCGCGGCCCGCGGCGCTACTCGGCGCCTGAACCGGAACCGCCGGTGCCTGGGCCAGGGAGCCTGCCGGATGCTGGTCCTGGTCAACGGTCGCGCAGGCGGCCAGCAGCAGGGGGGCCAGCAGGGGACACGCACGCCCAGACCGGCTGGTGCCGGATGCGCCGTCCCGTTTTGGTACCCCCATCTGCGCACCCCCAACCCGCGTGCCCTAAATCCTCGATTGAATTGGTACCGACCGCCGCTTATGGGCAACTTCCGCCGCACATCTTTTTTTGCCCCCGACCAGACTCAGTCTAAAGTATTCGCAGGCGGGACAGATGCACAAAAAAGGCGGATCGCCATCCCAGATTAATGGCGACCCGCCCGACCGTTCCCATGCCTGGAAACCACTGCTTCGGCGCGGCTTTCCGCCACGCTTCTTGTGAATGTCGCCTGCCTTTGACTATGGCACCGGCGATCCCGCGATCAAGCCCTAGCCGCGCACCCGGATCAGCCCGGCGTAAACGCCGGCGATGCGGAACGGCGTCTGCTCCTGGCTGTCGCCGTCCAGCGGCGCGAGGTCGATCTCCAGGGGCTTGTAGGCCGGCGCGCTGTTTTCCGGCTTGAGGGTGATCTTCTTGCCGCGCCGGAAGTAGCGCTTGAGGGTGATCTCGTCCTCGCCGGTCCTGGGATGCGGCATCACCGCGGCGACGATCTGGCCATTGTCGGCATCGTCCTGCGCATGGATGCCGACGATGTCGCCGTCCAGGATATTGGCCTCCTTCATCGAATGGCCGGAGACGCGGTGCAGGAAGTCGGCGCGCGGGTGGAACAGCTCCGGGTCGACCCGCAGCCAGGTGTCCACATTGGTTTCGGCGGTGATCGGGGTGCCGGCGGCGATGCTGCCGATCAGGGGCAGCTCGAACTGGTGCGACAGCTCCGCCGCCTCTTCCTTGAGCAGGCGGATGCCGCGGGCATTGCCCGGCACCAGCTCGATGTAACCCTTGCGGGCAATGGCCATCAGGTGATCCTGCGCGCCGGTCTTGGAGCTGAAGCCGAACTGGCGCGCGATATCCTCGCGGGTCGGCGGGAAGCCGGTTTCGCGCAACTGGCTGCGGATGAAGTCGAGAATTTCGGTCTGCCGCTGGGTGAGATCGGACATCAAGGGCCTCTTGCGTTCGGTCAAGTGCAGGTGTACTGTACCAAATAACAGTACAGAACGAAAGGACAGCTGTATGGCCGCTATCGATTCCGCCGCACGCCCCATCCTGCCACGTCCGGCTGCGCCGCGCCGCAAGAGCGCCCGCCGCGT
>CAJCJI010000445.1 GCA_903970595.1 Verrucomicrobiota bacterium | reverse complement strand
CAGGCGATCTCGGTCGCGTCCCTGGACGCCGCGGAGTCCGCCGATGGCGGCGCCGATGCGACCGGCAATGCCCTCGTCGTCGCGGCGACGATGACGGATGTCGGCCTGCCGCCGCATCGAGCGCGATGCGGCGGCGCCGAAGCTGGAGCGGCTGGCGCGGCAGGCCGGGGTTAGCGCCTCGGAACTGCAGCGCCAGTTCACCCGCCGCCTCGGCGTGAGTCCCAAGGCCTACTCGCAGGCGCTGGCGCTGCACCGCCTGACGCGCAACCTGCGCCAGGAGCGCACGGCGCTGGACGCGGTGTTCAACGCGGGCTACGAGTCCAGCGCGGCGGCTTACGCCAATGCCGGCGCGGCGCTCGGCGCGGCGCCGGGCAAGCTGCGCGGCGCGCTGGACATCGGCTGGTGGATGGGGCTGTCGGACCTGGGCTGGATGCTGCTGGCGGCGACGGACCGCGGCATCTGCTGGCTGGCCTTCGGCGAGCAGCCGGGGGCGCTGCTGGAAGACCTGCGCGCGGCCTTCCCCAAGGCAGCGCTGCATAACGACGAGGCGCGGCTGTACGGCTGGTTCGAGCGGGTGCGCGATTTCGTGCTGCTGCCGCGCGCGGCGCTGGATCTGCCGCTGGATATCCAGGGCACGGCGTTCCAGTCGCGGGTGTGGCGCGCGCTGCGCCAGATTCCCCTGGGCGAAACCACCAGCTACGGCAGGCTCGCCGAGCAGATCGGCATGCCCAGCGGCGCGCGCGCGGTGGCTTCGGCCTGCGCCGGCAACCGCATCGCCATGCTCATCCCCTGCCACCGCGTGGTCGGCGGCGACGGGCGCCTGTCCGGCTATCGCTGGGGCGTCGAGCGCAAGGCCGCGCTGCTGCGGCGTGAAGCGGCGACGCCGGAAAATCCGGCTTGACGCGCCGCATGCACTAGGTGCCCGGCAAAGCCTACTTCGTCGTGGTCGTCGCCGAACTGCCGGAATTGTTGGAAGTGCCCACCAATACCGCCGCAACGACGCCGAACACGGCAACTCCCAGGGCCACCACCGTGGCAGCCGATCCGGTTGCGCTCTGGCTGGCCAGAGCCGCCGAGCCGGCCGCGGTGCCGCTGGTGTAATTCAGGCCGACGATATCGGCTTTCGGCAGGTATACCTGGCCATCGTTGACGTAAGCCTCGGACCTGAGTTTCGGGGGCAGCTGACTCAACACGCTTTGCGGGTCGGTACCGGTGCCCAGGGACTCGTAAGCCGCCGGCGGCGGTCCGTAAGTCTGGGCCTGGACGCATGCGCTGCCGCAAACGAAGCCTGCAAGCAATACAGCCTGAAATATGGCCTTCATAAGACCTTCTTCCTATCTAGCCGGAATCATCGTTGTGTCAAAAGCCGAGAAAAACCCCGGCCACCCTGAGCCGCACCCAGAGTGTACCGAATCGCATTGCCGTTTCCATATCGCCGCGGGCGCCGCCCGTGAATTGAGGGCACATCCGGCTGTGCTGATGATTTTCCGTAGTGGGTCCCACACGCGGCGCTCGCTGCTTGGGCCGCTTGGCACCGGACTGGCCTGGCACAGCCCCTCAAAAAGGGGCTTTCCGCGCGGCGTCGAACTGCTGCTATGCTCTCGCGCATTGCCCTCAATTCATGAAGGGCACCAACGGCGAGGGGTAAACATGTACGAAAAGCGTAATGGGCTTTCGGGCCCGGCGGCAGCTATGGCAATCGGAATTGCCGCCCTGTCCTGCGGCGCCACGGCGCAGGCCGCCTGGCACAGCACCAGCAGCAAGGCCTATGTGCCGGACCAGGCGGTGCGCCTCGGCGCGCTTCCGGAAACACAGTCCGTGCATATCGTCCTGGGCTTGAAGCTGCAGAACGAAACGGCGCTCGACGATTTGCTGATGCGTCAGCACACCCTGGGCTATCGGGACTACGGCTCGTCCCTGTCGGCGGCACAGTTCACCGGCAGCTATGCGGTCACGCAGCGCCAGGCCGAGACCGTGGCGGCCTATCTGAGCCGCGCCGGGTTCCAGAACGTCAGCGTCGCCCCCAACCGCCTGCTGATGAGCGCCGATGCGCGGCCTTCGCAGATCGAGGCGGCTTTCAACACCAGGCTGTCGCAGTACCAGCTGGGTGACCGCCTGGCATTCGCCAACGACTCCGACGCGCAGGTGCCCGATGCCCTGGCCGGTCTGGTAAGCGCCGTGATCGGACTGCAGAACGCAGACCACGCGCACACGATGATCGAGCGCCCGTCGGCGACCCCCGAGGCGACCACCGCGGGTCACGATCCCACCGCGTTCGCTCCGATTTACGATGCCACCAGCGTCGCCAGCGGCGGCACCACCGATATCGGCATCATCAGCAGCGGCAACCTGACCCAGGTCGTCACCGACCTGCGCACCTTCGAGAGCCAGAACAGCCTGAGCCAGGTCAACCTGGTCTTCCGCCCGTCCGAAATCAACGGCACCTCCACCAGCGGCCTGGACGAGTGGGACTTGGACAGTCAGAGTTCCACCGGCATTGCCGGCACGGTCAAGGACATCTACTTCTACAACGCCGCCTCGCTGGACGCGGCCGATCTGGCCACCGCCTACAACCTGGCGGTGAGCGACGATATCGTCAAGGCGGTCAACGTCTCGCTCGGTTCCTGTGAAAAGAACTCCTACACCAGCGGCGAAATGGCTACCGACGACGCCATCTTCAAGTCGGCCGCCGCCATCGGCATCACCTTCTTCGTCGCCTCCGGCGACGGCGGCGCCAAGACCGGTTGCTCGGGCCACAGCGGCCTGACCGTCCAGGTCAGCTACCCGGCCAGCTCACCCTCCGTGGTGGCGGTTGGCGGCACCACGCTCAGCACCAATGGCAACGTCTGGGCCAGCGAAACCGCCTGGAAAGACAGCGGCGGCGGTGTCAGCAAATACGAGACGGCGCCGACCTGGCAGAAGGCCGCCACCGGCTCCAGCATGCGCGAAGTGCCGGACGTGGCGATGGACGCCGATCCGAACTCGGGGGCGCTGGTAATCGTCAAGGGCAGCTCGGAACAGATCGGCGGCACCAGCCTGGCGACGCCGCTGAGCACCGGCACCTGGGCCCGCGTCGAGTCCTCGCATAGCGGCAGCCTGAGCTACGCGGCGCCGCTGATTTACGCCGCCGTGGGCAAGACCCCCGTGCCGTATCACGACATCACCTCCGGCTCCAACGGCGGCTTGCTCGGCGGCGGCTACAGCGCCGGGGTGGGTTACGACGAGGTCACGGGCTGGGGCACCTTCGATGTGGCGAACTTCAACGCCGTCGTAGGCGAATAAAGGCAGCGCGGTTTTTCCAAGCGGACCCCGCGGGCCTTGCGCCCGCGGGGTTTTTCATTGCCCGCTCAAGTCCCGCGCCGGGCCGCCTACTCGATGCCCAGTTTCTTGATGCGGTAGCGCAGCGAACGGAACGACATGCCCAGCAGGACCGCTGCCTTGGTCTTGTTGTAGCGGGCTTTTTCCAGCGCTTCGCGGATGGCGCGGCGCTCGATTTCCTCCATCTGGTCCTCGAACGCC
>CAJCJI010000444.1 GCA_903970595.1 Verrucomicrobiota bacterium | reverse complement strand
CAATAGAGATGAAACATTCTATAATTCCGGCGATCCCTCCTAAGCGAGAAATTCCGTCGCAAATAGATGTAGGCTTAGTGCAATCTGCGTTGGATGGATAACCCGAGTATATTTTTGGTGTTCTCATCTTAATTTACACTTTTGCAAGTGGCAGGCTGGCTAGTTGCGTCCGAACGAATCGAGGCTGTCTAGCGGGACGAGCATGTTCGACAGCACCGCGACTCCGGGCAGTCAGGGGTCAGGCCATAGAATGGCCCTGGATTCACGCTAAGAGGAACAGAGCATGAATCATGCGGCCTGGATGGCGAGCGTGTGGAGGCCACGCAAGGCTCGAAAACCGTCTGACCCGATGGTCTCATCGACATCCCACAGGTAGTCGCCGGTAAGATTGATGTGCTGCCATCCGAGCGGTGCGATGTGGGCGAGCAGTGCATCTGGTATGGCCTCGCCACGGCGTCGCAATGCGTCGAGGGCACGGTCGAGATAGACGGTGTTCCAGAGCACGATGGCGGCAGTGACGAGCGTCAGGCCACTGGCGCGGTGTTGTTGCAGTTCGGTGGAACGATCTCGCAAACGACCGAGGCGGTGGAAGCACACCGCCCGCGCCAGCGCGTTGCGGCTTTCGCCCTTATTGAGTTCCGCCGTTGCTTACCGCCTGAGCGCGGGCTGTTCCAGCCAGTCCAAGGTATAGAGGGTACGTTCGATGCGGCCGATCTCGCGCAGCGCGAGTGCCAGCCCGTTCTGTTTTGGATAGGCGCCGAGGCGCTTGAGGATGAGTGATGCGCTGACGGTGCCGGTCCGGACGGAGGCGGCCAGGCGCAGCACATCATCCCAGTGCCCGGTGATCAGGCGTTCGTCGGCGCGACCGGCGATGAAGGGCGCCAGTGTTGGCCAGTTCGAGGCCGGTCCGAAGCCATAGAGCCGACGCTCGGCGAGGTTGGGGATACGTGGCGCGAACCGGAATCCCAGGAGATGGGCCAAGGCAAAGACGTGATCACTGACGCCGCCGCCGTCGGTGTGATGGACGGCGATGCCGAGGTCCGCCTCGTGATAGAGCAGCCCGTCGATGACGTGGGCGGCCTCGCCCGAGGGTGGGATGGCGACCGTATGGTACGGGGCGTGACGCGCCGAAACATGCGTGTAGAACAGCGCCGACACTTCGCGCCCGTAGTGGGCATTGATGGCGCCCACGGCTTCACCGCGTCCGGCGGTAGGAAAACCCTGGCCGTCGGAGCTGGATATGTCGGCGGCCCCGAACAAGGCGGCGAGTGGCTGACGCTGTTGGGCATTGACCAGCATGGCGAGTGCCGACCGATAGGTTTCCTCGCGCAGGTGCCAGCTGGCGGTCCAGGCAAGCTTGCGGCGGGTGGTGATCGAGCAGGCCTCGGCCATGCGGCTGAGGCCGAGGTTGGTCGCCTCGGCCAGCACGCCGGTGAGCACGACGCGGGGGTCATCGGCGGGCAGATCAGTTTGCTGATGGGTGAACAGGTTCGCAAGCCCGGTCCAGCGATGCACCTCGGCGAGAAGGCTGGTGATGCGGGCATTGGGGATCATGGCGTAGAGCCGCTCGGCGAGGTCCTCGGCCGCCTCGGGTGTGACCGCCTTGAGCGGGCTGATCTTCATCTCATCGCCCTTGATCCTGACGTCCTCAAGCGCGTCGGCGGCGACCTTGGTCGCCACCTCCGCAAGGCGCCGGTCCAGCAAGGCGCGGCGCTCGGCCAGATAGTCGCCCGCGGTTGCGGGTGCGGCGACGGGCAACGGCCCGGCCGCGCGCATGGCGGCGAACAACCCGGGCGGGATGAGCTGATCCTCGACGGCGCGCCATTGTCGGCTGCCTTCGACCCAGATGTCGCCGGCGCGCAGTCGATCGCGCAGCGCCAGCAAGGTAGCGGCTTCCCAGATGCGACGCTCGGAGCTGCCAGTGTTGGTCGCGCTCAGGACCGCGTCACGCCAGGACGCTCGCAGGAAGCTGACGGGCAGGCTCTGCGGCCAGGCTCGGCTGTCGCTGCGATAGACATCGTGCAGCAATTCGATCGCGCGCAGCGTCGATGCCGCCGCCGGTACGGCACGCAGCTTGAACGCATCGAGGAATACCGGACCAAGCCGGTGCAGCACCGGCCAGGCGCGGGCCGCCAGCGCCGGCAGGTCGGCCTTGTCCGGACGGGCCAGGCGTTCGGCTTCGGCGACGCTGGCCGCGAGCTTCTCCCAGCCAACTGCGGTTGCGACCGCGCCGTCCAGGTCGGCCTTGTCCGCCTTGGCCTTGATCAGCGCCGTTCCCAGCTTGGCAAGCAGGCGCACCTTCTCATTGACCGCCCGGGCGTCACGCAGCAGGGCGTCCTCCTCGCGTAACTCGGCACGGCGGAACATGCGGCCGACCGCCCGGTCGAACAGGGCGACACCGTCATCAGTCAGGCGCACGATCGTGTCCAGCACGGTGGCAACCAGCGTGGCGCGGCGACGCAACTGGGACAGGAAGCGCAGATGCTGGGCCGTGAAACGCCCGCCCTCGCGCGCCAGCTTGCGCAGCCGCTCGGCGTGAATGCCGTCCGCGCTTGTCGGGTCGATGCCGATCGCGCGCAGGCAGGCCAATTGTTCGATCAAGCGCCTGAGTGCCGTGTGTCCTGGCGCCCCTGCCGGCGAGCGGGCCCAGGCCAGCACGCTCATTCCCGTGTCCGTTTTGGCAGCCAGCAACGCCTCCAGAGCCTCGAATTGTGCCGCGGTCAGACCGGCGGTGAGTTGATTCGCCACATGCCGCTCAGCCGAAGAAAGCGCAGTGGCGACGAGACGTTCGACGATGGATGGACCTGGCACTATGATCCGGCGCCGGCGCAGTTCGTCCAGCAACGCCATGGCGACATTTAGCGGGTTTGTGGTGGCGAGCGACACTGGCAACAGCCATTCGAGGATTTGTCGGCGTTGCAGCGTCAAGTCGGTGAAGCCACAGGCCGTGCGCAACGCGGCGAATTGCTCGTAGCGGGTCTGGAATCTGACAGCGTAGGTGGCGAGCATCTCCGGGGCGGCGCCGAGTTGATCGGCGACAAAACGAAGCGCTGGCTGCGGGATGATCTCTCCCGGTCGCAGCATCCGCCCGGGATAGCGCAGCGCACAGAATTGCAGCGCGAAGCCGAGCTGGTTGTGGATGCGGCGACGCCGATCGACGAGGGCCAGATCATCGTCGCTGAGGGTCCAGTGCCGGGCTAGGTCGGCCTCGGTCACGGGCAAGGCAAGCAGGCTATCGAGCTGCGCTTTGGTGAGCGCGCGTCGTCGCGGCATGGCGGATTGTCCCAGTTGAGGTAAAGTCTGTCTGCTACGGTTCGGGAGGCAGCAGGAACAGAGGCTTGCTGGTCACCGAACAGGAGGAGTCCAATTGGGACAGCGCGCCGCCCTGTATTGTCGGGTCTCGACAGCCGACCAGTCCTGCGAACGCCAGGAGCGGGATCTGGCCGCCTTCGCCGTGCGCGCCGGATACGAGGTGGTGGGCACGTTCAAGGAGACCGCATCGGGCATGCGGCTCGACCGGGCCGAACGTAAGCGCGTGCTGGCGCTGGTCCAGCGGCGCGAGATCGATGCGGTCCTGGTCACCGAACTCTCCCGCTGGGGTCGCAGCACGACTGACTTGCTGGCAACACTGAAGGAGTTGGAAGCCCGCCGCGTGTCGCTGGTCGCGATGAACGGCATGACGTTCGATCTGGCGACGCCGCACGGGCGCATGATGGCAACGATGCTTGCGGGCATTGCAGAGTTCGAACGCGAACTGACAACCGAACGCATCCGCTCCGGTATCGCCGCCGCCAAGGCGAGGGGCAAGCGTCTCGGTCGACAGCACGGGCAGCGGCCGAAATCGGACCGGCTCGCTCCAAAGGTGCTGGCCTTGGTCGCCCTGGGGCGGAGCTACCGCCTCGTCGGCCGCGAGATCGGGCTCAGCAAAAACACTGTCGCCGGTATCGTTAAACGGGCTCGAACCGCTCCAGAAAGACCATGATCGGCCAAAAGTTCACGTTCAGTTCTGCTTAGCGTGAATCCAGAGCCGTTCTATGGCCTGACCCCAATAAGCAGAATTGGATCGCACTTGCCCCGAGCACGTTCAACGTCCCGGCGCCGCCGGAGGGCTAGGCGCACCCCATAACCCTGTTTCTCGGCCTTACTTTTCCCCTCGCACA
>CAJCJI010000443.1 GCA_903970595.1 Verrucomicrobiota bacterium | reverse complement strand
CGGGCGGGATGCCGCCGGCCGGCCGCGTCGTTCCGAAAGGTTCGCTGCTCACGCTCAGCGCGCCGCGTACCGGGTAGCCCGGCTCCACCGCCTTGACGCTGGCCAGCTGGGTCTGCTCGCCCTCCACCGGCGCCACCACGCTGGCGAACTCGGTCACGGCGACGGTGCGCAGGCCCAGCTTGCGCAGCTCTTCGGCGAAGCCGGCCGGGTAGGCGTGGCGCCCTTCGATCACGGCGTCCGCGCCCAGGGCCTCGCCGCTGCCGCGCTGGATCGCCTGCAGCACGCGGCCGCTGAACATGCCGACCGAGACCATGGCCGCGCTGGCCAGCGCCAGGGCCAGGGCCAGCACCAGCAGCTCGCCGCTGCTCCAGCCGCGGCGCAGGCGCAACAGCGCGTGGCGCAAGGCGCCGCGCCAGCTACTCATGCAGCCGCCCGCCGCGCAGCGTCAACACCCGCCGGCAGCGCTGCGCCAGGGTGCTGTCGTGCGTCACCAGCACCAGGGTGGTGCCGCGCGCGCGGTTCATTTCAAACAGCAACTCGACGATGCGCTGCCCGGTGGCGAGGTCGAGGTTGCCGGTGGGCTCGTCGGCGAACAGGATGCGCGGCTCGCCGGCGAAGGCGCGGGCAACGGCCACCCGCTGCTGTTCGCCGCCCGACAGCTGGTGCGGGTAATGGCCCAGGCGTTGGCTCAGGCCCACCTGGTCCAGGCTGCGGCGCGCCCGCGCCTGCGCATCGGTGTGACCGGCCAGCTCCGCCGGCAGCATCACGTTTTCCAGCGCGGTGAGGCCGGACAATAACTGGAACGACTGGAACACGAAGCCCACCCGCCCGGCGCGCAACCGGGCCCGCCCGTCCTCGTCCAGCCCGGTCAGCGACTCGCCGGCCAGGCGGATCTCGCCGGCGCTGGGCAGATCCAGCCCGGCCAGCAGCGACAGCAGGGTGGTCTTGCCGGAACCAGAGGCGCCGACGATGGCCACCGACTCGCCCGTGGCGACGCGCAGGCTCAGGCCGTCCAGGATCGACAGCACGCTGGCGCCGCCCTCTGCGCTGTCCAAGCCGCTGGTGTTAATCTGCTTGACCAGGCCTGCGGCGAAAATCACCTCGCCGGCGCGCTCCGGCGCCGGCCCTGCGGCCCCATCGACGCCCCTATCGACATTCGTTTCCGCCCGTGCATTCATGAAAGCGCCATTTTCCCTTGCCTGCCTGCTGCTCTGTGGATTGCTGTCCTGGGCTGCCGCCGCCGCCGCCGACACGACCATCCTGGTGTGGGGCGACAGTATCAGCGCCGGCTACGGCCTGGATACGGACGCCGGCTGGGTACATCTATTGGAGCAAAGGCTGCATTCTCAAGGTTTGCCCTACCGCGTGGTCAATGCCTCGGTCTCGGGCGAGACCACCGCGGGCGGTTTGGCGCGCCTGCCCGAGGCCCTGGACAAGTTCCATCCCGCCGTGGTGCTGATCGAACTGGGCGGCAACGACGGCCTGCGCGGGCAGCCGGTGACCGAGATGCGCGCCAACCTGGAGCGGATGGTCGACCTGTGCACCGCCGCGCATGCGCAGCCGGTGCTGTTCGAGATGCGCATCCCCAGCAACTACGGCCCGGTCTATTCCGACCGCTTCACCGCCGTGTTCGGCCAGATCGCGCAGCAGCGCAAGCTGCCGCTGGTGCCGTTTTTCCTGGCCGCCCTGGTGCCGGAGCACGACCGCTGGTTCCAGGAGGACGGCATTCATCCCACTGCCGCGGCCCAGCCGCAGCTGCTGGACGCGGCATGGCCGACGCTGGCGCCGCTGCTGAAGTCCGCGCATGCGGGGGCGCATCCATAGCCGGCGCAGGTTCGTAATGACTTGCAGGCCGATCCGGGCCCCAGCGCAAGTCCAGCATGAAAATCGCGGTCATCGGCAGCGGCATCTCCGGCCTTGGCGCCGCCTATTTCCTGGCGCGCAAGCACCAGGTGGTCCTGTTCGAGCAGGGCCGCATCGCCGGCGGCCATACCCACACCGTAACGCTGGACACCCGCCAGGGACCGCTGGCGATCGACACCGGGTTCATCGTCTGCAACCCGGTCAACTACCCGAATTTCTATCCGTTTCTCGACGAGCTTGGCGTGGCGCGGCAGGACACCGAGATGTCGCTGGGCGTGTCGGTGCAGGATGGCCGGGTGGAATGGGCCGGCGACGAAACCCTGACCAGGATTTTCGCGCAGCGCTCGCTGATGTTTTCGCCCACGCATCTGGGCATGCTGCTGTCGGTGCTGCGCTTCAACCGGCAGATCAAGCGGCTGCTGGCCGCAGACGCGCTGCCGGACATCACCCTCGGCGAGTTCCTTGAAGCCAACCACTACCCGATGAGCCTGCGCGTGCGCTACCTCGCCGCCATGGCCGGGCCGATCTGGAGCACCTCCACCCGCGGCGTGATGCAGTTCCCCTTCCCCGCCTTCGCCCGTTTCTTCGAATCGCACGGCCTGCTCAGCATCGCCGACCAGCCGCAATGGCAGACCGTGCGCGGCGGCTCCAGGGTGTATGTGGACAAGCTGCTGGCCCGGTTCCGCGGCGAACTGCGCCTCGATAGCGCAGTGACCCGGCTGCAGCGCGAGGCCGGCGGCGTGATCGTCAACACCGCGTACAGCGCCGAGCGCTACGACGCGGTGATCTGTGCAGCCCATTCCGACCAGGCGCTGCGGATGCTTTCCGACCCCAGCGAGTCCGAAAGCCGTGTGCTGGCCAAGGTCCCTTACGCGGCGAACATCGCCTACCTGCACACCGACGAGACGCTGATGCCCAGGCGCCGCCGCGCCTGGTCGAGCTGGAACGCTATCCTGGCCCGCGATGAGCTGAGCGACGAGCCGATCGGCGTCAGCTACTGGATGAACCGGCTGCAGAACCTGAATACGCCGACCCAGTACATCGTATCGCTCAATCCGCCGCGCCCGCCGCGGCCGGACACCGTGCTGTACCAGACCCGCTACGAGCATCCGCTGTACAACCAGGCCACCGTGCAGGCGCAGCAGCGCCTGCCGGAAATTCAGGGGCGCAACCGCATCTGGTGGGCCGGCGCCTGGACCGCCTATGGCTTCCACGAGGACGGCTTCAAGTCCGGCCTGCGGGCGGTGGCCGCCATCGACCGGGACTGCCTGCCGCACTGGGCCAATGGCCTGGAGCCGGGCCGGCCGCGGACCGTCGCCGTACCGGAAACGCAATATCAGCCGGGTCCGCTGGGAATCGCCGAGCCGGCCTGATGGCCTATGATGCGGCCTTGGCCATGGAACCCTTATCCGAATCCGCCTGCCTTTACGCCTGCCAGGTCATGCACCGGCGGCTGGTGGCGCCGTACTACCGTTTCGTCTACCGGGTGTTCTACCTGCTGCTGGACATCGACCGCATCGGCGCGGCGGCGCAGGCGCCCCGGCTGTTCTCGCACAACCGCTTCAACCTGCTGGCCTTCCACGACCGCGACCACGGCGACGGCAGCGGCCGCCTGCGTCACTGGGCGGAAGGGCTGCTGGCCGGAGGCGGCATCGACCTCGCCGGCGGCCGCATCCGCCTGCTGGCCATGCCGCGCCTGCTCGGCCACGTCTTCAATCCCATCAGCCTGTGGTATTGCGAACACCGCGATGGCACGCTGCGTGCGGTGATCGCCGAGGTGCGCAACACCTTCGGCGAGAAGCACTGCTACCTTCTCGGGGCCGACGGCGCGCCGATGCCCTACGAAAGCCCGCAGGAAAAGGACAAGTGCTTCCATGTCTCGCCGTTCTTCGACCTGGTGGGCCGCTACCGTTTCAGCTTCGGCGAGCCGGGGCAGCGCCTGCGCGTGGCCATCCACGAGACACGGGCCGGGCAGCCCATTCTGGATGCCGCCGTCGCCGGCGAGCGCCTGGCCCTGGGCGATGCGGCTATCCTTAGGCTGGCGGCGCTGATGCCGCTGATGACCTTGAAGGTGGTGGCGGCGATTCACTGGGAAGCTCTTAAAATCTGGCTGCGCGGCGGCAAGTTTCACCGCAAGCCGGGGCCGCCGCGGCTGGAAGCGAGTTGAAGCGCTGCGCCGGGGCCTGTTCCCAAGGGGGCGGGCAGCCGGGCGCGGCGGTAACGTGTAACTGAGAATAGGGCCATGCCGGTCCCGGCAGAGACCGAAAACAAGGGGCAAGAGACAATGAAACGGCAGGACTTCGAGCGCGACGATTCGAGCAGCCGCATCCTCGGGCGCGACGGCTTTTCACCCGACGTGCCGCTGGCAGCGCGCGGCAGCGGGCGGGGCGTGTCCCTGGGCCTGAAACTGCTGATGTACATGATCTCGGGCCTGCGCATCGGCTCGCTCGAAGTGACCCTGCCCGACGGCAGCCGCCGCGAATTCGCCGGCTCCGAACCCGGCCCCCACGGCGTATGGCAGATCAACAGCAGCCGCCTGATCCGCCACGTGCTGAGCGCGGGCGAAGTGGGCATCGGCGATTCCTACCTGGACAACTGCTGGGAATCGCCGGACCTGGCGCGGCTGCTGCTGGTGCTGCACCTGACGAGCCCTATTACAAGGGTCCTTTCGAGAAAAACTGGATCGGCCAGGCCTACGGCTGGTGGCAGCACCGGCGCCGCGCCAACACCAAGCGCACGGCGCGCAAGAACATCGAATACCACTACGACCTCGGCAACGAGTTTTACAAAATGTGGCTGGACGACACCATGGCCTACTCGTCGGGCATGTACATCCAGCCCAACGAGACCCTGATGGATGCCCAGCTCAACAAGTTTCGGCTGATGTACGAGCGCCTGGACCTGGGGCCGCAGCACAGCATGCTGGAAATCGGCTCCGGCTGGGGCGGTTTCGCCATCTATGCGGCGCAGCGCTCCGGCTGCCGCGTGCATTCGATCACGCTGTCGCAGGAACAGCTGGCCGAAGCGCGCCTGCGCGCCAAAAAAGCCGGGGTTGACGATCGCGTCAGCTTCGAGCTGCGCGACTACCGCGACGTGCACGAGCAATACGACCGGGTGGTGTCGATCGAGATGTACGAGGCGGTGGGCGAGGAGTTCTGGCCGGACTATTTCGGCACCATTGCGCGGGCGCTCAAGCCGGGCGGCCGCGCCGCGATCCAGGGCATCACCATCGCCCCTGCGCATTTTGAGCACTACCGCACCAAGCGCGACTTCGTGCAGAAGTACATCTTTCCGGGCGGCATGCTGTGCCCGCCCGACCGCTTCGAGGCCCTGGCCCGGGCCGCCGGACTCACGCCCGCCGGCGCCAGCTTCTACGCCAGGGATTACGCCGATACCCTGGCGCAATGGCACCGCAACGTGATCGGCGCGCGCGAGGCCATCGCACGGCAGTTCGATGAACGCTTCCTGCGCATGTGGCGCTACTACCTGGCCTACTGCGAGTGCGGCTTCCGCGCCGGCAGCGTCGACCTGATGCAGATCACGCTGAACAAGGCCTAGGGTCTGTTGACAATTATTTGATCGCTGCGACGGGGGTAATTTTCGCGCAGTGCTAGGAACGACGAGCGATGTGTACTGTAGTACATGAGCGAGGAGAGACAACGCAATGCGTGAAAATCCCCCCCGTCCCGAAGGGTTGCCCCCAGAATCGCGTCATCCGTTGTTGCTCGTCGCTCATGTACTACAGTACACATCGCTC
>CAJCJI010000442.1 GCA_903970595.1 Verrucomicrobiota bacterium | reverse complement strand
CCGCCACTCTGACGGCCCCCAATTATCTATTACGCAAAGACACCGCCCACCGAGGCTCCAAGCCTCTGGAACCCCAGAATACACGGACGGCAATGCGCGGCAGACCTTAAGCGGTCCCGCCCGCCATTTACTTAGGCGCTGGCGCCGGCGCAGCTGGCGCGGCAGGTGTCGCAGGGGCCGCGGCCGCTGCCGGAGCCGCGGCTGCGGGTGTCGCCGCGGAATCGGCGTCCTTCGCCCAGGTCCCCTTGGCTGCCAGGCACTGCTTCTTGGTCTTCTTCATGTCCATCGTGCCATCCTGCTGCTTGCAGTGATGGGTCTGCGGCGTCCCCTGCGATGTGGCGTAGGCCGCGCCGCTGCTCACCACCAGGACCGCGCCAATGGATGCAACGCGAAGCATGTTTGTAAAGTTCATATGCCGGCCTTCCGCTCGATGGGTGCGATGAAGTATAGCCGTCCAGGCTCGACCCCGGCCGCTGCCACATAGGGCCCCAAACTCCATACCCCAGCGTATCCATGCGCATTGTGCAGCAAAGCCGTATAGAATAATTTCAAAGGCCTAATTAAGAAGGCTAAAAAAAGAAGGCCTAAATAAGAACGGCCACGGGGAGTAGGAGCCTTCGTTTGAAACCAACAGATATCAGTAAACCCAGCTATTTCCACAAAGTCGTCGATTGCCAATGGGCCTGCCCCGCCCACACACCGGTGCCGGAATACATCCGGCTGATCGCGTCTGGCCGCTACGCCGACGCCTACATGGTGAACTGGCAAAGCAACGTCTTCCCCGGGATTCTCGGGCGCACCTGCGACAGGCCCTGCGAGCCCGCCTGCCGGCGCGGCCGCGTCGAGGAAAACAACGGCGAAAAGCCCGAGCCGGTGGCCATCTGCCGCCTCAAGCGCGTCGCCGCCGACCTCAAGGGCGATATCCGCGCGCGGCTGCCCCGCCCCGCCGCGAGCAAGAACGGCAAGCGCATCGCCTGCGTCGGCGCCGGGCCGGCCTCGCTGACGGTGGCACGCGATCTGCTTCCGCTGGGCTACCACGTCACCGTCTTCGAGGGCGACGCAAAGGGCGGCGGCTTCATGCGCACGCAAGTCCCGCGCTTTCGCCTGCCGGAAGAGGTGATCGACGAGGAAGTCGGCTACATCCTGGATCTTGGCGCGGACTTCCGCGGCAACACCCGCATCGACTCGATGAAGGCGCTGCTGGGCCAGGGCTATGACGCCGTGTTCGTCGGCAGCGGCGCGCCGCGCGGGCGCGACCTGGAGATCCCGGGCCGTGCCGAGGCGGCTGCGCACATCCATATCGGTATCGACTGGCTGGCCAGCGTCTATTTCGGCCACGTCAGCGCCGTCGGCAAGCGCGTCATCGTGCTCGGCGGCGGCAATACCGCCATGGACTGCTGCCGCTCGGCGCGCCGGCTCGGCGGCGACGAAGTCAAGGTCATCGTCCGTTCCGGCTTCGAGGAGATGAAGGCCAGCCCCTGGGAAAAGGAGGACGCGCAGCATGAAGGCATCCCCATCCTCAATTATCGCGTGCCCAAGGCTTTTATCCACGACAAGGGCCGCCTTACCGGCATGAGCTTCGAGCTGGTGCGCGCCGAGAAGGACGCGCGCGGGCGGCGCCGGCTGGTGCCTACCGGCCAGCCGGACGAGTTCCACGCCTGCGACGAGGTGCTGGTCGCGGTCGGCCAGGAGAACGCGTTTCCCTGGATCGAGCGCGACTGCGGCATCGCCTTCGACGACTCCGGCATGCCGGTGCTGGACCCGCAGACTTTCCAGTCCTCGCTGCCGCAGGTGCTGTTCGGCGGCGATGCCGCGTTCGGCCCCAAGAACATCATCTGGGCGGTGGCCCACGGCCATGAGGCCGCGGTCAGCATCGACAAGCTGCTCAACGGCGAGCCGACCGCGGAGCGGCCGCAGCCAGCGGTGGAGGTCATTTCGCAGAAGATGGGCATCCACGAATGGAGCTATGACAGCGACATCTCGGGCGACACGCGCCACAAGGTGCCATGGGCCTCGGCCGAGAAGACGCTGAAGAGCATCCGCGTGGAAGTGGAGCTGGGCTTTGACCAGCAAACCGCCTGGAAGGAAGCGCAGCGCTGCCTCAACTGCGACGTGCAGACCGTCTTTACCCCGAAGCTCTGCATCGAGTGCGACGGCTGCGTCGACGTCTGTCCGATGGACTGCATCAGCTTCACCGCCAACGGCGAGGAGCCGGAGCTGCGCGCGCGCCTCAGCGCGCCGGCGCTCAACGCGGCGCAGGACCTGTACGTGTCCGCTTCGCTGCCTACCACGCGGGTGATGGTCAAGGACGAGGACGTCTGCCTGCACTGCGGCCTGTGTGCCGAGCGCTGCCCCACCGGCGCCTGGGACATGCAGAAATATCTTTTCGAGACCAGCAAGGCCGGCCCCGCCTGCCGCACGCGGGTGCCGACCGGGGAGCCGGCATGAACTCTCCCCGCGATTTCGGCCCGGAGCCGTCCGCCCGTCCCGTTGCGCCGCTGGCCGCCGTGAACGACTTCGTCGTCAAGTTCGCCAACGTCAACGGCTCTGGCTCCGCCTCCGCCAACGAGCTGTTCGCCAAAAGCATCCTGCGCATGGGCGTGCCGGTCTCGCCGCGCAACATCTTCCCCTCCAACATCCAGGGCCTGCCCACCTGGTACGAGGTGCGCGTCAGCGAGCAGGGCTGGCTGGGGCGGCGCGGCGGCGTCGACCTGCTGGTGCAGATGAATCCGCAGACCTGGGAGCAGGACCTGGCCGAGATCGAACCCGGCGGCTACCTGTTCTACGACAGCTCAAGGCCGATCCCCCTGTCCAGCTTCCGCGACGACATCGGCATCATCGGCATGCCGATCACCGAGATCTGCAACCGCACCTACAGCGACTCGCGCCAGCGCCAGCTGTTCAAGAACATCATCTATGTCGGCGCCCTCGCCGCCATGCTCGGCATCGAGCCGGCGGTGATCGAAAAGCTGTTCGGCGAGCAGTACCGCGGCAAGGAAAAACTGCTCGACGCCAACGTCAAGGCCCTGCACCTGGGCTACGACTGGGCCAAGAACCAGGGAGCGCCCTGCGGCCTGCGCGTGCAGCGCGCCGACCGCGTCGGCGACCGCATCTTCCTGGAAGGCAATGCTGCCGCCGCGCTCGGCTGCGTCTACGGCGGCGCCACCGTCTGCGCCTGGTACCCGATCACACCTTCCTCATCGGTGGCGGAGGCTTTCCAGAAATACTGCCAGAAGTACCGCGTCGACCCGGACAGCAAGAAAAACCGCTACGCCATCGTGCAGGCCGAGGACGAGATCGCCTCCATTGGCATGGTGGTCGGCGCCGGCTGGAACGGCGCGCGCGCATTTACCGCCACCTCCGGCCCAGGCGTGTCGCTGATGACCGAATTCATCGGACTGGCCTACTTCGCCGAGATCCCGGTGACCATCATCGACGTGCAGCGCGGCGGCCCGTCCACCGGCATGCCGACGCGTACCCAGCAGGCCGATGTGCTGGCCTGCGCCTACGCTTCGCACGGCGACACCAAGCACGTGCTGCTGTTCCCGGAAGACCCGGCGGAATGCTTCGAGTTCGCCGCCACCGCCCTGGACCTGGCTGATCGCCTGCAGACGCCGGTGTTCCTGATGACCGACCTGGACATTGGCATGAATCAGCGCCTGTGCGCGCCGCTGGCCTGGGACGACAGCCGCCGCTACGACCGCGGCAAGGTCATGACCGCCCTGGAGCTGGAGGCCGGCACCGACTTCCGCCGCTACCACGACGTCGACGGCGACGGCATCCCCTACCGCACCTACCCCGGCACCCACCCCAAGCGCGGCGGCTTCTTCACCCGCGGCACCACCCGCGACTCCGGCGCCAACTACTCCGAAAAAGGGCCGGACTACATCTACAACGTGCAGCGCCTGCTGAAAAAGTTCGACACCGCACGCGGCCTGGTGCCGCAACCGCTATTGCGCGAATCCGCGGAGAAGACCAGGACCGGTGTGCTGTACTACGGCTCCACCAGCCCGGCGATGGTCGAGGCAATCGAAGAGCTGGAAGCCTCCGGCACCCTGCTCGACGCCATGCGCCTGCGCGCCTTCCCGTTCCCGGAATCGGTGCGGCAGTTCGTGCTGTCGCACGATCAGGTGTTCGTCGTCGAGCAGAACCGCGATGCCCAGCTGCGCAGCCTGCTGGTCAACGAACTGAGCCTCGACCCGGCGCGCCTGATCCCCATCCTGCACTACGACGGCACGCCGATCACCGCCCGCTTCATTGTCGACGCCATCGGCGAGCAGCGGCGCGGCCCCAACGTCGTCCCGCTGAAGGAGCACGCCGCGTGACCTACCACGCCAAGCCCAAGCTGCACCACCCCTCGCTGGCCCGCAACGCCGTCGGCCTGACGCGGCGCGACTACGAAGGCAAGGTTTCCACCCTCTGCGCCGGCTGCGGCCATGACTCCATCTCCGCCGCCATCATCCAGGCCTGCTGGGAGTTGGACGTCAAGCCGCACCGCGTGGCCAAGCTCTCCGGCATCGGCTGCAGCTCCAAGACCCCGGATTATTTCCTGCGCAACGCCCACGGTTTCAACGCCGTGCATGGCCGCATGCCCTCGGTGCTGACCGGCGCCAACCTGGCCAACCGCGAGCTGCTCTACCTGGGCGTGTCCGGCGACGGCGACTCCGCCTCCATCGGCATCGGCCAGTTCGTGCACAGCATCCGCCGCGGCGTCAACATGGTCTACATCGTAGAGAACAACGGCGTCTACGGCCTCACCAAGGGCCAGTTCTCCGCCACTGCCGACCAGGGCTCCACCTCCAAGCGCGGCGTGGTCAATGCCGACCAGCCGATCGACCTGGTCGGCCTCGCCCTGCAGCTTGGCGCCAGCTACGTCGCCCGCGGCTTCTCCGGCGACAAGCAGCAGCTGGTGCCGCTGATCAAGGGCGCCATCCACCACCGGGGCGCCGCCTTCATCGACGTCATCAGCCCCTGTGTCGCCTTCAACAACCACGCCGGGAGCACCAAGAGCTACGAATACGTGCGCCAGCACAACGAGGCGGTCAACCGGCTCGACGTCATCCCCTGCCGCAGCGAGATCAGCGTCGAATACCCGGAAGGCTCGGTGGTCGAAGTGGAGCAGCACGACGGCAGCGTGCTGCGCCTGCGCAAGCTCGCCGCCGGCTACGACCCGACCGACCGTGCCGCCGCGCTCAACCTCGTCCTCGCCCACGATTCCCGCGGCGAGGTGGCGACCGGCCTGCTGTTCGTCGACAGCGCCGCCCACGACCTGCACCAGCACCTCAACACCACGGAGGTGCCGTTCAACCGCCTGGATGCAGCCGTGCTCTGCCCCGGCGCCGCCGCGCTGCAGCGTATCAACGAAGGCCTGCGCTGAATCCTAGCGGATATCAACCGCCGTCAGCGTCGCCGGGGGATGTCCACGGATCTTCGATTTTCATTTTCATCCATGTATAACAACACCAAAAAGCTGTCACGCATGGTACGCATGAGGATTGCGGTGTCACACATGCCTGGATAGCCGCCACGGGCTTTGAGGGACCTGCCTGGCTCAGCACGCAGGCGCGGCTTCGGTCGGCCTTTCAAAGGCTCCAATGGCTTTTCCGGCGCCTCTTGCCCGCACCAGGCGCAGGCAGGTGATTTCGGAAGGGGCGCCGAAGCGTACCGGGGGTCCCCAGTAACCGGTGCCGCGGCTGGTGTAAACCCGCAGATTCTTCCAGCGGTCCAGGCCCGCGGTGAACGGCTGTTGCAAGCGCACGAAGAAATTCCAGGGCAGGAACTGGCCGCCGTGGGTGTGGCCGGAAAGCTGCAGATCAAACCCCGCTTCCGCCGCCGCCGGAGCGGTGCGCGGCTGGTGCGCCAGGAGCAGCTTGAAGGCCACGTCCGCCGGCGCGCCGGACAGCGCGGCGCGCGGATCGCTGCGTTGCGCCGGATCGAACTGGTGGGCGGAAAAGTCGGTCACACCGCCGACCAGGATGCGCGCGCCGCGATGTTCCAGCACGGCATTCTGGTTCATCAGCACGCGCAAACCGAGCCGGCGCAGCTCGGAAACCCAGGCATCCGCGCCCGAATAGTACTCGTGGTTGCCGGTGACGCAGTACACCCCATGCCGGGCTTCGAGCCGGGCCAGCGGCGCGACGTGCGGCGCCAGTTGCGCCACGCTGCCGTCGACCAGGTCGCCGGTGATGGCCACCATGTCCGGCTTGAGCGAGTTGACCGCGTCGACGATGGCCGCCAGGTAGCCCTGCTTGATGGTTGGACCCACGTGGATATCGCTGATCTGCACGACGGTGAAGCCGTCCAGGGCCGGCGGCAGGCCGGCAATGGGAATGTTGACGTGCACCACTTTGGCGAGCCTGCGCGCATTCACTACGCCGATCAGCGTAATCAGCAGTGCGGCCAGCGGCACGGCGATGGCCGAGGCTTGCTTCAGGCCGCCGAACGCGGGAAAGCCTCCGGTGAGGGCGTCGATGCCCGCCGCCGCCAGCAGCATTACATCCCGCAGTACGGTCAAGACAAACACAGACGAAAACAGGCCCATGAACAGGTAGCCCAGCCATGCCAGCAGATCGGACCAGGCCTGGCGCTTGACGTAGGACCGGGCCAGGAGCGGCGCGGGAATCAAGAAGCTGGACAGTACCAGGACAACGATACCGCCGAGCATGGCGTCCTTGCCGACGGGAAGATCGGGCAACAGGCGAAAGCCGATATAGGCATGCAGCAGCGCGCTGAAGCCGGCGAGTCGTAACAAAACGGTCAGAGGCATTAGCGCTAGGTGGGGGCGAGCGGCGGCCGATCAAGCCCCTGGTGCGCCTGGAATCGCGGCCGCATACTGTCGCCGCTGATCGACGGTCAAGCACTGACTCAAGGCAGTTCCGTTCAAGGAGAGAAAGGATGAGACGCAAGGCCCGGCTTTCGCTGTACTCCGTACTCCTGTTGTCCGCGCTCTCGGGCTGCGGCGGCAACAGCACTCCGCCACTGAGCGGCGCTTTGCGTGTCAGCAATGGCATCGCCGATTCGACCGGACTCGATGTCGCTTTGACCGGCATCGGTCTTCCAACCGATTTCCAGAATGTGGCCTTCGATTCCGGCACGCATATCGCCGATGTTCCGGAGGGCAGCTACATGGCCAACTTCTCCACCACGGACAGCGGCGGCGACAGCGTCTCCTTCACCGTGAACAACCTCGCCATCGATCAAAACGACGTCTCCACCGTGTTCACCTATGGCACCGTGACGAACAACACCGCGGGCGGCTTTGTCGCCGAGGAAGCACTCGATGCGCCGCCCAGCGGGCAGTTCGTGATTCAATTTGTTCACGCGGCCTATGCGGAATCAAAAACCAGTGCGGGACAAACGCTGACTTTCTTTCTGATCGCGCCCGGTTCGTCCTCGACTGCCGACCCGGTGTATTCGACCGCCGTCATGTTCGGAAACCCGAGCCCCTCGGCGGCAGTGAACTCCGGAACCTATGAGATCCTGGTACAGGATTCAGACGGTGCGACGATCTTTGACAGCGGAAGCGACGGAATCCAGCTTCCTTCCGGCGCCAGCAACGTCTTCCAGGTCGCCGTGCTGGATTCCTCCCAAGCCGCGCTTTATAACCCTGGTTCGCCGGGCTTGCCGGGCGCCGATTGTCCGCTGGCTTCCCTGCTGGTGCTGGACAACAACGGCGACAGCACGTCCTACGACAGCACCCAGGCCTGCCCGGCCTGAGGGTGGGTCACGAGGCACCTTTCTTCCGGCTACCGTATCCGCAGTCCTGGATTCAGGCCTTCAAGGGCAGCGCATAGGTTCCGGTGGCATGCGCCACCAGGGTTGCCGGTTCGGCCGAGGAATAGAGCAGCGCCTCCATCACCGCCTGCCGGCGCCCGAGCTTGAGCATGCGCCCCATGCCGAGGATATCGCCCGGCTTGGCCTTGGCCAGGAAATTCAGGTTGATGTTCGAGGTCACGGCCATCAGTTCCGGGCCGATATGCGAAAGCACCAGGGCGTACATCACCAGGTCGACCGCGGTGAACAGGGCCGGCCCGGACAGCACATTGCCCGGGCGCAGCATCGTCTCGCGGTACGGCAGACGGACGCGCACGCTGCCGGGCTGCACCTCTTCGATCGCGAGCATTTTCCGTTTTGCCGCAAAGCCCAGGTGGATCAGGTCTTCCACCTGCTGCGCGGTCAGCTTTGTATCCATGGGCACCCGGGTGGTTAAGTGAAAATCATTGATCGCCTTGCAGCGGGCAAGTTCCAGATGAGCACATCAGATCTTCTGGGCCGAAGCACCGCCTTGATTGCGACGCTGCTGCTCTACACTTCCCCCTAGAAAACAAGCGGCCGTTCCACGATGAAGACAGCCGCCAAATCCGGGTAGGACCGAGCCGAATACCCGGCCTCATATGGCGCGCCCGACAGGAATCGAACCTGTGACCCTCGGCTTAGAAGGCCGATGCTCTATCCGACTGAGCTACGGGCGCCCAACGGCTTCGTCAATGGCGGAGAGGGAGGGATTCGAACCCCCGGACGGGATGAACCGTCAGCGGTTTTCAAGACCGCCGCAATAGACCACTCTGCCACCTCTCCCCAGCATCGACCGGGCTATTTTATTTCAAACCGTGGGGTGCACACCGTCCGGAACGGAGAAATTGCCGAAATAAACCGGAGTATGGTGCCGATCATCCCAAGAACCGGCGTCTTTGGCCCAAGCTTTGGCTATAATGCGCGCCCCGTGCCGAGATAGCTCAGTCGGTAGAGCAACTGATTCGTAATCAGTAGGTCGGAGGTTCGATTCCTCTTCTCGGCACCAGTTTTTCCGGTCAATCGGGCGTTATACGTCAGGATTTGGCGCCGTAATACTTTCGCCATGGGACGCCGATCAGTTAAAATGGTCGTCTTTGGTGGGCGTAGCTCAGTTGGTTAGAGCTCCGGATTGTGATTCCGGAGGTCGTGGGTTCGAGTCCCATCGTCCACCCCAAAGTTTTTGCTGGGCTGTTAGCTCAATGGTAGAGCAGCTG